>DASUUN010000032.1:0-4185 GCA_036374055.1 Burkholderiales bacterium | reverse complement strand
CTTTCATCTTACCGTGCTCGAAGCGGCGCGCTCTCCGCGGCTCGCCAGCCTGCTGCGGCCGCTGGTGAACATCCCGATCGTGCTGCTCAAGCACTACAACTGGCAGCCCGGCCGGGTCGACATCGCGCGCTCCAACCGCGACCACCGCGAGCTCATCGAGGCTTTGCGCGCGCGTGATCCGGCCAGGGCGCGCGCCCGCATGCACACGCATGTCGTCTCGCGCCGGCCGCGCTACCAGGATACGGTGGCGCCGGCGGAGGAATTCCTGGAGATCGCATAAATGACCAAGCTCGCCCTCAGCCTCGTCGCGGCCCTGCTGCCGCTTTGCGTCCTGGCGCAGGACTATCCGTCGCGCCCGGTGCACCTCGTCGTGCCCGCGGCCGCCGGCGGCACGGTGGACATCCTCGCGCGGGCGATCTCGGCGAAGCTCGCCGAGGGCCTCGGCCAGCCGGTAGTGGTGGAGAACCGCCCCGGCGCCGGCACCAACATCGGCATGGAAGCCGTGGTGAGGTCCGCCCCGGACGGCCATACCGCCGTGATCGGCGGCGTGCCGGTGGCCACGAACCGCACGCTGTACAGCAAGCTGTCGTTCGACCCGGCCAGGGACCTCGCGCCGGTCTCCCTGCTCGTGAGGTCGGGCAACGTGCTGGTGGTGAACCCTTCGCTTCCGGTCAACTCGGTGAAGGAGCTGATCGAGTACGCGCGCAGCCGGCCCGGCGAGCTGCATTTCGGCTCGCCCTCGACCGGCAGCACGCCGCACCTCGCGGGCGAGCTGTTCAACTCGCTCGCCGGGGTGAAGATGGTGCACGTGCCTTACAAGGGCGCGGCGCAGGGCCTGAACGACCTGGTCGGCGGGCGGCTGCAGCTTTCCTTCGACAACATCCCACCCGCCATTCCGCACGTGCGCAGCGGCAAGCTGCGCGCGCTCGCGGTGACGGCGGCGCGCCGCTCGCCCCTGCTGCCGGAGCTGCCGACCGTGGCCGAAGCCGGGCTGCCGGGCTTCGACGTCTCCGCCTGGTTCGGGCTGCTGGTTCCGGCGGCCACCCCGCGCGCCGCGGTGCAGCGCCTGCACGCCGAGACGGCCCGGGCGCTGCGCGAGCCTGCGACGCGCGAGCGGCTGGAGCGCCTGGGCTTCGAGGTGGTGGGCAGCACGCCCGAGGAGTTCGCCGCGCTCATCGGCAGGGACGCGGTGCGCTGGTCGCGCATCATCCGCGAGTCGGGCGCGAAGGCCGACTAGCGGCGCGACAGCGCGGCGATGATCTCGTCGCGTTCCAGCACGTCGGCGTACTTCTGCTGCATGTCGAACAGGTTCGCGTCATGCGGGCCGAGCGCGCGGTCGCCCACGCAGTCGCGCGCCACCATCGGGCGGAAGTTGTGGCTGAGCGCGTCCACCACGCTCGCGCGCACGCAGCCCGAGGTGGTGCAGCCGGCCACCACCACCGTGTCGGCGCCCTGCTGCACCAGCCAGGGGGCGAGCCCGGTGCCGAAGAAGGCGGACGCCTGGGTTTTCCTCACCATCAGCTCCCCCGCGACGGGCTTCAGCTCGGGCACCACCTGCCCGGCGGGGTGGGTCTCGGTGAGCATGCGCAGGTTGGGCGCCTTGAGGCAGAACACGCCGGCGTCCGAGCCGTCCTCGGCGTACACCACCCGCGTGTAGGCCACCGGCAGGGCGCTGCTGCGGAAGAACTCGAGCAGGCCCACGGTGCGCTGCACGGCGGCGTCGATGTTGCCGCCGCCGAACAGCTTCGGGTCGTTGAAGCCGACGGTGAAGTCCACGATCAGCAGCGCGCTCCTGCGGCCGAAGCCGATGCGGTTGCCGAAGTTTTGCTGCCGGTAGATGTCGCTCATTTCGGGGCTAGAATGCCACAGAGGTGTTCCTCGAGGGAGGCGCGTCATGTCAAACCGCGATGAGTACGTACAGAAGCTGAAATCCCAGATCGACCAGTGGAACGCGCAGGCCGCGCGCTGGGAGGCGCAGATGAAGGAGGCGCAGGGCCGCATGCGCCAGGAGTACTCGCAGCAGCTCGACCAGATCAAGGGCCGCCGCGACGAGATGCTCTACCAGCTGAAGCTGCTGCAGAGCGCTTCCGCGGGCGCCTGGGAAGACATGATGCGCGGCGCCGACCAGGCGTGGAAGAGCATGCAGGAGGCCTTCGACCACGCGCGCTCGCATTTCGAGAAGAAATGACGCGGGTCGTCGGCCGCGGCTTTTCCTTCGATGATGTGCAGGTGGGATTCAAGTTCAGAACCCACCGGCGCACCATCGCCGAGGCCGACCTCGCTGCGTTCATCAACCTCACCTGGCTTACCGAAGAGCTGTTCGCGGTCGCGGACGACTCGGGGCGCGCCATCAAGGGCCGGCCGGTGCCCGGCGCGCTGGTCTATTCCTTCGCCGAGGGCCTGCTGCTGCCCACCATGCAGGACACGGGCCTTGCTTTCCTCAATTGCACGCTGGACGTGAAGGGCCCCACCGTGGTCGGCGACACGATCCACGTCGAGTGCGAGGTCACCGAGCACCGCCTCGCCTCCAAGGGCGAACGCGGCCTGGTGCGCTTCGCCAACAAGGTCGTGAACCAGCGCGCCGAGGTGGTGCTGGAGTACAACCCGCTTCGCCTCCTGAAGCGCAAGTAATTGGGTCCGCTCGCCGGCGTCAAAGTCCTCGAGCTCGGCACCCTGATCGCCGGGCCGTTCTGCGGCAAGACGCTGGCGGATTTCGGCGCGGAGGTGATCAAGGTGGAGCCGCCGGGGGAGGGCGACCCGCTGCGCCGCTGGCGCAAGATGCGAAACGGCGTGTCGCTGTGGTGGCACGTGCAGTCGCGCAACAAGAAGTCCGTCACGCTCGACCTGCGCCAGCCCGAAGGCCAGGACATCGTGCGGCGACTGGCGCGCGAGTGCCACATCGTGGTGGAGAATTTCCGCCCGGGCGCGCTGGAGAAGTGGAACCTCGGCTGGGAGGCGCTTTCGCGCGAGAACCCGCAGCTCGTGCTGGTGCGCATCTCCGGCTACGGCCAGACCGGCCCGTACCGCGAGCGCCCCGGCTTCGCCGCGATCGGCGAGGCGATGGGGGGCTTGCGCTACATCACCGGCTATCCCGACCGTCCGCCGGTGCGGCCGAACCTTTCGGTCGGCGACACGCTGGCCTCGCTGCACGGCGTCATCGGCGCGCTGCTCGCCCTGCGTTCGGGCAAAGGCCAGGTGGTGGACGTCGCCCTGTACGAGTCGGTGTTCAACGTCACCGAGAGCCTGCTGCCCGAGTACGACGCCCAGGGCGAGATCCGCGAGCGCTCGGGCAGCACGCTCCCCGGCATCGCGCCGTCGAACCTCTACCCGTGCAGCGACGGCTCGTACGTGCTCATCGCCGGCAACGCCGACAGCCTGTACCGGCGCCTGATGAGCGCCATCGGGCGCGGCGACCTGCGCGACGACCCGGCGCTCGCGCGCAACGACGGTCGCGCCGCGCAGATGGCGCGCATCGACGATGCGATCGCCGAGTGGACCTCAACTCGAACGCAGCAGGAAGTATTGAATGCAATGGAAAATGCCGAAGTGCCAGCCGGCCGCATCTACACCGCCGCGGACATCGCCGCCGACCCGCACTACGCCGCGCGCGGCATGATCCAGCAGGTGCTCGCCGGCGACGGCGAGCCGCTCAAGGTTCCCGGCATCATCCCCAAGCTGTCCGCGACCCCCGGCGCCATCCGGACTCCCGCCCCCAAGCTTGGCGAGCACACTGACGAGGTTTTAAAGGACCTGGGTTTTTCCTCGGAAGAAATCGTCTCCTTGCGGAAGAAGAAGGTTGTCTGATTGACTGCTGGTTGTTTGCCCCCCCTGTGAAGGGGGCAAGCGAGCGATATTGCGAGCGGGGGGTTGGTTTTCGGCAAACCCAACCCCCCGTTCGCCTTCGGCTCACGCCCCCCTTCGCAGGGGGGCAGCTAAAGCAGGGGTGCCATGATCGACCACATCGACCACATCGTCCTCACCACGCGCGACAAGGAAGGCTGCATCCGCTTCTACACCGAGGTGCTCGGCATGAAGCTGGAGCGCTTCCGCACGCCGACCGAGGAGCGCCTGGCGCTGAAGTTCGGCAACCAGAAGATCAACCTGCACGAATGGGGCCGGGAGTTCACGCCCCGGGCGCACGTCGCGGCGCCGGGCACGCTCGACCTTTGCTTCATTGCTGCAGTG
>DASUUN010000031.1:0-3487 GCA_036374055.1 Burkholderiales bacterium | reverse complement strand
GCGGTCGGCGTCGAGCTCGGCGGAGCTGCCCTGCCAGGCGACGCGGCCGCGCTCGATGATGGTGTGGCGGTCGGCGAGCCGCACCAGCCGCTCGAGGTACTTGTCGATCACGAGGATGGTCTGCCCCGCCGCGCGCAGGCGCTCGAGGCACTTCCAGATCTCCTCGCGCACCAGCGGCGCGAGGCCCTCGGTCGCCTCGTCGAGGATCAGAAGGTGAGGGTTGGTCACCAGCGCGCGGCCGATCGCGAGCATCTGCTGCTCGCCGCCGGAAAGCTGGTTGCCCATGTTGCGCACGCGCTCGCCGAGGCGCGGAAAGAAGTCCAGCACCTTCTGCGTGGTCCAGGGATCGGCGCGGCCGCAGCGGTTCTCCGCGAACGCCACGAGGTTCTCGCGCACGCTGAGGTTGGGGAAGATCTGGCGGCCTTCGGGCACGAGCGCGATGCCCATGCGCGCGATGCGGTCGGGCGCCTGGCGCTCGATGCGGCGCCCGCGGAAGGTGATGGCGCCGCCGCGCGGGCGCGTGAGCCCCATGATGGAGCGCACGGTGGTGGTCTTGCCCATGCCGTTGCGCCCGAGCAGCGTCACGCATTCCCCTTCGCGGATCTCCATCGACAGGCCGAAAAGCACCTGGCTCGCGCCATACGCGGTGTCGAGGCCGTCGACCTCAAGCAGCAATCTCGTCTCCCAGGTAGGCGCGACGGACCTCGGCATCGGCGCGGATCGCCTCCGGCTTGCCGCTGGCGATGATCCGGCCGTTGACCAGCACGCTGATGCGGTCGGCGAGGCGGAACACCGCGTCCATGTCGTGCTCGACGAGCAGCACGGTGAGCTTCGCCCGCACCCGCCCCACCAGCTCGATGATGCGCGCCGACTCCTCCGGACCCATGCCCGCCATGGGCTCGTCGAGCAACACGAGCTTCGGGCGCGTGGCGAGCGCCAGCCCGACCTCCAGCGCGCGCTGCTCGCCGTGGGCCAGGGTCGCGGCAAGCGCATGGACTCTTTCCGCGAGGCCCACTTCGCCTGCAATCGAGCGGGCTTCCTCGAACAGCGCGGCTTCCGCGGCCACCGGCCGCCAGAAGGAGAAGCTCGAGCCGCTGCGCGCCTGCACCGCGAGCGCCAGGTTGTCGAGCACGCTGAAGCGCCTGAAGATGCTGGTGATCTGGTAGCTGCGGGCGAGCCCCGCCCTGACTCGCTCGTACTGCTTGGCTTGGGTTATCGGGTTGCCGAGAAACGAGATTTCCCCGCTGTCGGTCGGCAGGCTGCCCGAGATCTGGGCGATCAGGGTAGTCTTGCCGGCGCCGTTGGGTCCGATGAGCGCATGCACCTCGCCTTCGGCCACGTGCAGCGAGACGTTGTCGGTGGCGATCACGCCGCCGAAGCGCTTGGTGACGCCTTTCAGCTCAAGCATGCCTTTTCCTGGAAAGCAGCCCGGCGATGCCCTGCGGCGCGAACAGCACGATGGCGAGCAGCACCAGGCCGACGCCGAGGTTGGCGTGCTGCTGGTAGTTGGGCGCCACCTGCGCCAGCCAGGGAATCGGGTAGTCGGCGATGGCGTGCTCGAGCACGAGCAGCGCCACCGCGCCGATCACGCCGCCCCACAGGTGGCCGACCCCGCCCAGGATCACCATGATCATCAGCGTGCCCGACTGCACCCAGTGCAGCACGTTGGGGTTCACGTACTTGCCGTGGCTCGCCAGCAGCGCGCCCGCCAGCCCGCCGGCGGCGCCGGCGATCACGAAGCAGGCGAGCTGGTAGCGGTACACGGGAAAGCCGATCGCCTCGACGCGCGCCTCGTTCTCGCGGATCGCGACCATGACGCGGCCGAAGCGCGAGTGCACCAGGCGGTGCAGCGCGTACAGCAGGGCGGCGAGGATCGACAGCACGACGTAGTAGAAGACGACCTCGTTCCCGAGGTTCAATCCGAAGCCGAGCGTGGCGCGCTGCGGCAGGGTGAGGCCCTCGTCGCCGCCGTAGGCCTTCATCGAGTTGACCAGGTAGAACATCATCTGCGCGAAGGCGAGCGTGATCATGATGAAGTACACGCCGCGCGTGCGCAGCGAGATCGCGCCGATCACCCAGGCGAGCAGCGCGGAGGCGAGGATCGCCGCCGGCCAGCCGACCCAGGCGCTGGTCACGCCTTCGGCGATGGCGATGCTCGCCACGTAGGCGCCCGCGCCGACGAAAGCGGCATGGCCGAACGAGATCATGCCGCCGTAGCCGAGCACGAGATTCAGGCTGGTCGCGGCGATGGCGTAGATCAGCACCCGGCTGGCGAAGCTGACGTAGAACAGGTGGTCGATCGCCAGCATCGCCAGCGGAAAGGCGATGAGCAGCGCCAGGGCGAGGACGGTGCGCTTCATCCGCGCGCGGGAAACAGCCCCTGGGGTCGGAAATACAGCACCACCGCCATGATGAGGTAGATCATCACCGAGGCGAGCGCCGGCCCGGCGGCGCTCGCCACGCGCGGCTGGAAGAACGCGCCGAGCAGGATCGGCAGGAAGGCGCGGCCGATGGTGTCCACCACGCCCACCAGCACGGCGCCGACCAGCGCGCCGCGGATCGAGCCGATGCCGCCGATGACGATCACGACGAAGGCGAGGATGAGGATGTTCTCGCCCATGCCGACCTGCACCGCGAAGAGGGGCGCGAGCATCGCCCCCGCCACCGCGCACAGCGCCGCGCCGACGCCGAACACGAGGGTGAACAGCGTCTTGATGTTGACGCCCATGGCGAGCGCCATTTCGCGGTTGGAGGCGCCGGCCCGAACCAGCATGCCGACTCTGGTCCGGGTCACCAGAAGATAAAGCAATGCGGCTACGGCAAGACCGACGCCGATGATGAGCAGCCGGTAGGCGGGATAGCGCAGGCCGGGCAGCAGCTCCACCGGGCCGGACAGCGCCGCGGGGCCGGGCAGCGCCGCGTCCGATCCCCAGACCAGGCGCGTGACCTCGTTGATGATCAGGATCAGCGCGAACGTGGCGAGCACCTGCGATAGGTGGTCGCGCGCGTACAAGGTCCTGAGAACGCTCATTTCGAGCAGCATGCCGACGATCGCCGTCGCCGGGATGGCGAGGAGCACGCCGAGCGTGAAAGAGCCGGTCGCCTGCACCAACGTGGAGGCGATGAACGCGCCCAGCATGTACAGCGAGCCGTGCGCGAGGTTGATCATGTCCATGATGCCGAACACCAGCGTCAGGCCGGCGGCGAGCAGGAACAGCATCAGCCCGAACTGCAGGCCGTTCAGCGACTGCTCGAGTATCAGTATCCAGGACATCGAAACAAAAAAGGGCGCAGACAGCGCCCTTTTTCTTCTCGGGTCAGGCTACTTCATTCCGCATTCTTGGACGTACGCATCGCCGTGGTCCTTGAACACCGTGCCGATGGTCTTGTTGACCAGGCGGCCCTTGGCGTCCTTGGCCACGACCCGCAGGTAGTAGTTCTGGATCGGGTACTGGTTGCGGTTGAACTTGAACGCGCCGCGCACCGA
>DASUUN010000030.1:0-10605 GCA_036374055.1 Burkholderiales bacterium | reverse complement strand
GCGTATAGTCGGCAAGCAGCGCCTCGGCCATCAGCTTCTGCGTGCCGTAGGAGGTCATCGGCGTCGGGTGGAACTCGTCCGGGATGACATCCGGGAACGGCGCGCCGAAGACCGCGATCGAGGAGGCGAACACCAGGCGCGGCCGGTAGCCGCCGCCGACCTGCCGTATCGCCTCGAACAGGCGCCGCGTGCCGTCGAGGTTGACGCGGTATCCCTTGTCGAAATCAGCTTCGGCTTCGCCCGAAACCACGGCGGCCAGGTGGAAGATGAGCTCCGGACGGTCGGCGACCAGCGCTTCGGCCACGCCGGGGGCCGCGAGGTCGGAAACGACCGTCTTCGCCTCGGCCTGGAACGCCACCGCGTCATGCAGCGTGAGATCGCCATCGAGGCGCTCGACCAGCTTGCGGCCGATCATCCCGGCCGCCCCCACGACGAGAATCCTCACCAGTTGGGATCCCACAGGCGCCACCACGGCACGTCCGGCTTGCGGCCGCCCGGCTTGAGGTAGGCGCTTTCGGGAAAGTTCTTCTGCATGACGCGATCGGCGGCGTCGCGCAGCTCGGTCATGCCGAGCGCGTCATAGGCCTTCACCAGGATGAAGACCGCTTCCTCCACCGCGGGGGCCTGCGGGTAGTGCTGGATCGCGTACTGCGCGCGGTTGGCCGCGGCGATGTAGGCGGTGCGCTTCATGTAGTAGCGCGCCACGTGCACTTCGTGCGAGGCGAGGGCGTTCACCAGGTAGCGCATGCGGGCCGCGGAATCGGCGGCGTACCTGGATTGCGGGAAGCGCGTCACGACCTCGCGGAACGCGTCGAAGGCCTCGCGCGAGGCCTTCGGGTCGCGGTCGCTCATGTCCGGCGGGGCGAGAAAGCCGAGCAGGCCCTGGTCGTCGTTGAAGTTGATCAGCCCCTTGAGGTAGTAGGCGTAGTCGACGTGCCGGTGGTTGGGATAGAGCTTGATGAAGCGGTCGGCGGCGGCGAGCGCCGCGCCGCGCTCTTCGGCCTTCCAGTGGCAATAGGCGACCTCGAGCTGCGCCTGCTGGGCGAAGCGCCCGTAGGGAAAGCGCGCCTCGAGCTTCTCGAAGTACTTGATCGCCTGGTCCCATTGCTTGGCGGCCATGCTGTCCTTGGCCTCGCCGTACAGGCGCTGCGCCGACCAGCCCATGGTCTCGTCGGGCTCCTGGCCTGAAAAAATGCCGCAGCCCGCGAGCAGCAGCGCGGCAAGGGCAAGAAGTAAACTCGAGCGCATGGGAAGCAAAAATTATAGCGATTCGGACTGGGAGGAGGGGTTCGCGGCAGCGATGAGCGCCACCGTGCCGGCCGCGCTCGGCGGCCTGCGCTTCGACCAGGCCCTGGCGCGCGTGTTCCCGCAGTATTCGCGCAATCGCCTGCAAGCCTGGCTGAAATCGGGCCATATCAGGCTGGACGGCAAGCGCGCCGAAGCGAGCCGCGCGGTCAGCGGCGGCGAGCGCATCGTGCTCGAGCCGCCGCCGGTGCCCGAGGCCGCCGCGCCGCAGGCGCAGCGCATGCCGCTGAAGATCGTGCACGAGGATGCCGACATCATCGTGATCGACAAGCCGGCGGGCCTGGTGGTGCATCCGGGCGCCGGGCAGCCCGACCGCACGCTGCTCAATGCGCTGCTCGCGCATGCGCCGCGCCTTGCCGGCGTGCCGCGCGCCGGCATCGTGCATCGCCTGGACAAGGACACCAGCGGGCTGCTGGTGGTCGCCAAGACGGTCCAGGCGCAGGCCGAGCTCGCGCGGCAGCTCGCCGAGCGCAGCGTGCGGCGCATCTACCTCGCGGTGGCGCAGGGCGATCCGCCGGCGAGCGGCGTCATCGATGCCGCGATCGGCCGCGACGTGCGCTCGCGCGTGCGCATGGCGGTGTCGCAGCGCGGCAAGCCGGCGCGCACCGCTTACCGCGTGGTCGAGCGTTTCGGCCATGCCGCGCTGCTCGAATGCCGCCTCGAGACCGGCCGCACGCACCAGATCCGCGTGCACCTGCAGCACATCCGCCATCCGCTGGTCGGCGACACCGTCTACCGGCGCGGCACCCGGCACGGCCTGACGTTTGGCCGGCAGGCGCTGCACGCCGCAGAGCTCACCCTCGAGCATCCGCGCACGAAGAAAGTCATGACCTGGCGCTCGCCCCTGCCGCGCGACATGAAGCGCCTGCTCGACGCCCTGAGAAAAGACCCATGATCGTTCCCGAATGGCCCGTGCCGCCGCATGTGCGCGCCGTCATGACCCTCAAGGGCACCGGGCACGAGGAGCTGCGCGCCGTGCTGCCCGGCGAGCCCGCCTGGCTGCAGCAGGTTCACGGCACGCGCGTCGTGCGCCTCGATCGGCAAGCCGTCGATGCAAGAGGCGACGCGGCGATCACCCGCGCGCGCAATACGGTGTGCGCGATCAAGGTGGCCGACTGCATGCCCGTGCTGCTCGCCGACGAAGCCGGCACCGTGGTCGGGGGCGCGCACGCGGGCTGGCGCGGCCTTTCGGCCGGGGTGATCGAAGCGACCATCGACGCCATGGGCGTCGGGGGCAAGAGCCTGGTCGCGTGGCTGGGCCCGGCCATCGGGCCGCGCGTCTACGAGGTGGGCGACGAAGTGCGCCGGGCTTTTCTCGAAGGAGACGAAGAGGCAAAAGCGGCTTTCGTCCCGACGCGCCCGGGCCACTGGCTGCTCGACCTGTACGCGGTGGCGCGCCGGCGGCTGCGGCGCGCGGGCGTGGAAAGAATCTTCGGCGGCGGCTTCTGCACCTACTCGGAGCCCGAACGGTTCTATTCGTACCGCCGCGACGGCAGCACCGGCCGCATGGCCGCAATGATCTGGCTGACGTAGAATCCCCGGCCCCATGACGCTCGGCTGGATCCTGGCTGCAAGCGTGGCCGGCGGTACGCTGTCCGCCGGCCTCGCGGCGATATCGCTCAAGGTGCGCGCGAGCTGGGTGCCGATGCTCGTGTCGTTCGCCATCGGCGCGCTGCTGGGCGCGGCATTCCTGGAAGTCATTCCGCATGCGTTCGAGCGCGGCGACCCGCACCAGGCGGCCGTCGCCATCCTGGGCGGCATCTTCGCGTTCTTCGTGATGGAGAAGCTGCTGCTCTGGCGGCATTGCCACACCGAGAACTGCGAGGTGCACGACCCGCACGAGGCAGGCTCGCGCAACGGCACGCATGACCGCGGCCGCAGCGGGCTGCTCATCGTGGTGGGCGACACGGTGCACAACTTCGTCGACGGCCTGCTGATCGCCGCGGCTTTCCTCCAGAGCACCGAGCTCGGCATCATCGCGGCGGTGGCGATCATCGCGCACGAGATCCCTCAGGAGGTGGGCGACTTCCTGATCCTGCTGCACTCGGGCTATTCGCGTGCCCGGGCGCTCGCCATGAACCTGCTGTCCTCCTGCGCCACCGTGGTGGGTGGCGTGCTGGGGTATTTCTCGCTTCAGCTGGTCGCGCAATGGGAGGCGACCCTGCTCGGCGTAGTGGCCGCGAGCATGATCTACGTCGCCGTGGCCGACCTGATTCCCGGCCTGCACCGCCAGCCGGAGCTGCGCGATACCGCGTCGCAGGCCCTGCTGATCGCTCTGGGCATCGCAGCAATCGCCACGGTCAGGGCGCTGGTGGCGCACTGACCCGGATGGGCGAAAAGAACTATCTTTCAGTCACTTGATAATCATTTGACGGGGCGTCTTGTGCGGCGCAGAATCGTCCGCACATGCAACATGGGTCCCCCGACGCCCTGCTGGCCGCGATCTCGCAGTCGAGCAACGAGCTGACGCAGGGCTGGATGCGGGTGCTCGCCACGGCGCCTGGCGCCGCCGCTGCTCCCTGGCTGCCCGGAAACGCAGCGCTGCAGTCTTCCTATCTCGAGAAGCAGGCCCGGCTGTGGAACGCGATGCTTGCCGGTCGCAAGGATGCCGTCGCCGCACCGCCCGCCGGCGACCGCCGGTTCGCGCACCCCGCCTGGCGCGACAACCCCTATTACGACTACCTCAAGCAGTCCTACCTGCTCGCCGCGCGCTATCTCGAGGACCTGGTGGAGCAGGCCGCGCTCGACGAGGGCGCCAAGGAGCGCGCGCGCTTCGCGGTGAAGCAATGGACCGATGCGATGTGCCCGGCGAATTTCGCCGCGACCAACCCGGCCGCGCTCGAGCAGGCGCGCGAGACTGGCGGCGAAAGCTTGGCGCGCGGCCTCGCCAATCTGATGGCCGACGTGCAGCGGGGGCGCATCCGCCAGACCGACGAGGCGGCGTTCGAAGTGGGGCGCAACCTCGGCGTGACCCCCGGCAGCGTGGTGTTCGAGAACGAGCTGATCCAGCTCATCCAGTACGCGCCGGCGACGGCGCGGGTCGCGCAGCGGCCGCTGGTCATGGTGCCGCCCTGCATCAACAAGTTCTACATCCTCGACCTGCAGCCGGAGAGCTCGTTCGTCGCGCACGCGGTCGCGAGCGGGCACACGGTGTTCATGGTCTCGTGGCGCAACGTCGGACCCGGGCAGGGCCACCTCGGCTGGGACGATTATCTCGAAGAGGGGCTGTTCACCGCCTTCCGCGTGGCGCGTGACATTTCTTCCTCCGATAAAGTCAATGCGCTGGGCTTCTGCGTCGGCGGGACGCTGCTCGGCGCCGCTCTCGCGGTGCTCGCACAAAAGAACGACGACTGCGTGGCGAGCGCGACCTTCCTCGCGGCCATGCTCGACTTTTCCGAGCCCGGCCAGATCGGGCTGTTCATCGACGAGCCGAGCGTGGCGGCGCGCGAAGCGACCATCGGGCAGCGCGGCATCCTGCCGGGCTCGGACCTCGCCTTCGTCTTCTCCAGCCTGCGCGCCAACGATCTCGTGTGGCCGTATGTCGTGAACAACTATCTGCTGGGGGAGGCGCCGGCGGCCTTCGACCTGCTGTACTGGAACTCCGACAGCACCAACCTTCCAGGGCCGATGTATTGCTACTACGTGCGCAACATGTACCTGAAGAACAAGCTGCGCGAACCGGGCGCGCTGGTGAATTGCGGCGTGCGCGTGGACCTCGGCAAGGTGCGGCTTCCGCTGTTCGTCCTGGCCACGCGCGAGGACCACATCGTGCCCTGGCGCTCCGCGTACCGCACGCTCGGCCTGCTCGGCGGCAAGGACAAGGCCTTCGTGCTGGGCGCGAGCGGCCACATCGCCGGCGTGGTCAATCCGCCGGCGAAGAAACGCCGCAGCCACTGGACCGCCGACGCGCATTCCGCAGACCCGGATGACTGGTTTTCCCAGGCAAAACAAAATGCCGGAAGCTGGTGGCCGGTGTGGTCGCAGTGGCTGTCGCGTCACGGCGGCGGCGAGCGCGAGGCACCTTCGGCGCCCGGAAATGTCCAATACCGGCCCATCGAAGCGGCGCCCGGCCGCTACGTGAAGCAGCGAATTCATTAGGAGAAAGCTCATGGAAGACATCTTCATCGTCGGCGCCGCGCGCACCCCCATCGGCAAGTTCGGCGGCAGCCTGGCGAAGACGCCCGCCTCGGATCTGGGCGCGCTCGTGATCCGCAGGGTGCTGGAGCGTGCGGGCCTGGCGCCCGACCAGGTGTCCGAAGTCATCATGGGCCAGGTGCTGACCGCGGGCGTGGGCCAGAACCCGGCGCGACAGGCGGCGATGCGCGCCGGCCTGCCGGACATGATCCCTTCGATGACCATCAACAAGGTGTGCGGCTCGGGACTGAAGGCCGCCATGCTCGGCGCCCAGGCCATCGCTCACGGCGACTCGGACATCGTGGTCGCCGGCGGGCAGGAATCGATGAGCCTGTCGCCGCACGCCATGATGGGCTCGCGCGACGGCTTTCGCATGGGCGACGCCAAGCTGGTCGACACCATGATCGTCGACGGGCTGTGGGACGTGTACAACCAGTACCACATGGGCGTCACCGCCGAGAACGTGGCGAAGGAATATGCGGTGACCCGCGAAGAGCAGGACGAGTTCGCGGTGGCAAGCCAGAACAAGACCGAGGCGGCGCAAAAGGGCGGCAGGTTCAGGGACGAGATCATCCCTGTGGAGATCCCTTCGAAGAAGGGGCCCGTGGTATTCGCGGACGACGAGTATCCGCGCCACGGCGCGACGCTCGAGGCGATGAAGAGCCTGAAGCCGGCCTTCGACAAGAATGGCACCGTCACCGCCGGCAACGCCTCGGGCATCAACGATGGCGCCGCAGCCGTCGTCCTTGCATCCGCAAGAAAAGTGAAAGAGCTCGGCTTGAAGCCCATCGCGCGCATCAAGGCGTTCGCCTCGGCCGGGGTCGATCCGAAATACATGGGCATGGGGCCGGTGCCGGCCTCCAAGCGCTGCCTGTCGCGCGCCGGCTGGGAGCCGAAGGACCTCGATCTGATGGAGATCAACGAGGCCTTCGCGGCGCAGGCGATCGCGGTGAACCGCCAGATGGGCTGGGACACGAAGAAGGTGAACGTGAACGGCGGCGCCATCGCGCTCGGCCATCCGATCGGCGCCTCCGGCGCGCGCGTGCTGGTCACGCTGCTCCACGAAATGCAGAAGCGGGACGCGAAGCGCGGCCTCGCTTCGCTGTGCATCGGCGGCGGCATGGGGGTTGCCCTCGCCGTGGAACGCTAGAAAGGGAAAGATGAAACTCGACTTGATGGAAGCCTCACAAGAAGAAGCCTGGCGCGATCGCGTCCGGCCCGTGATCCAGCGCATCGTGTTCGTCTCCGGCGGCATGGGCGGCATCGGCAGCGCGATCTGCCGCCGCTTCGCGCAGTCCGGCCACACGGTGGTGGCCGGCTGCCTGCCGGGCTACGAGAAAAAGCAGGAATGGCTCGGCGCCATGCGCGCCGAGGGGTTCAAGGTGCACGCGGCCGAGGGCGACGTGGCCGACTTCGACTCGACCGCGGAGATGTTCTACAGCATCCGCGCGGTGGTCGGCCCGGTCGACATCCTGGTGAACAACGCCGGCATCACCCGCGACTCGGTGTTCAAGCGCATGACCGAGCAGGACTGGATGGCGGTGATCAACACCAACCTGAACAGCGTGTTCAACGTCACGCGCCAGGTGATCGACGGCATGAGCGAGCGCGGCTGGGGGCGCATCATCAACATCTCCTCGGTGAACGCGATCAAGGGACAGTTCGGCCAGACCAACTACTCGGCGGCCAAGGCCGGCATGGCCGGCTTCGCCAAGGCGCTGGCGCAGGAGGTTGTCAAGAAAGGCGTGACAGTGAATACCGTGTCGCCGGGGTACGTCGAAACCGACATGGTCAAGGCGATCAAGCAGGAGATCCGCGAGCAGATCATCGCCGCCATTCCGATGGGCCGCCTCGCGCAGCCCGAGGAGATCGCCGCCGTGGTCGCCTTCCTCGCTTCCGAGGAGGCGGGCTACATCACCGGCGCCAACATCTCGGTCAACGGCGGAATGCACATGATGTAGACTCCCCCTTCCCCAGGAGGAGCCTATGGCAGAGCAAAGGATCGCGGTCGTGACCGGAGGCATGGGCGGCCTCGGCGAGACGATCTCGACCAAGATGGCCGACGCGGGCTACCGCGTCGTGGTGACCTACTCCCCGGCCAACACGAAGTACAAGGCCTGGCTCGAGGAGATGAAGGGCCGCGGCTACGCCTTTGCGGCGTTCCCCATCGACGTGATGGACTACGACGACTGCGCGCGCAAGATGGGCAGCATCCGGTCCGAGTGCGGCGAGGTCGACATCCTGGTGAACAACGCCGGCATCACGCGCGACATGACCTTCAAGCGCATGACCAAGGCCGACTGGGATGCGGTGATGCGCACCAACCTCGATTCCTGCTTCAACATGACCAAGCAGGTGATGGACGGCATGGTCGACCGCGGCTGGGGGCGCGTGATCAACGTCTCGTCGGTGAACGGCCAGAAGGGCGCCTTCGGCCAGACCAACTATTCCGCCGCCAAGGCCGGCATCCACGGCTTCACCAAGGCGCTGGCGCTGGAAGTGGCGCGCAAGGGGGTGACCGTCAACACCATCTCCCCCGGCTACATCGGCACCAAGATGGTGACCGCGATCCCCAAGGACATCCTCGACTCGAAAATCCTGCCGCAGATCCCGATCGGGCGCCTGGGCAAGCCCGACGAGGTCGCGGGCCTCATCATCTACCTGTGCTCCGAGGAGGCGGCGTTCGTCACCGGCGCCAACATCTCCATCAACGGCGGCCAGCACATGTATTAAGGAGTACCATGGGCGCGATGGAAAACCAGCTGCGGCTGATCAAGAAGTACCCCAACCGCCGGCTCTACGACACCAAGACGTCGAGCTACATCACGCTCGCCGACGTCAAGCAGATGGTGCTCAAGCAGGAGGAATTCCAGGTGGTCGACGCCAAGAGCGGCGACGACCTCACGCGCCAGATCCTGCTGCAGATCATCCTCGAGGAGGAGTCGGGCGGCATGCCGATGTTCTCCTCCGACCTGCTGTCGCAGCTCATCCGCTCCTACGGCAACGCCATGCAGGGCATGATGGGCAGCTACCTCGAGCGCAACCTGCGCGCCTTCCAGGACATCCAGAAAGCCATGCAGGAGCAGTCGCAGCGCATGTACGGGGACAACTCGCGCGCCTCGCAGGAGCTGTGGGCGCAGTTCATGAACCTGCAGGGCCCGGCGATGCAGAGCCTGATGCAGGCCTACATGGAGCAGAGCCAGAAGGTGTTCGCGCAGTTCCAGGAGCAGATGCAGAGCCAGGCTCGCAACATGTTCACCGGCATGCCGTTCCCCGGCTTCCCTTCCCCCCAGCAGAAGAACGATCCCGACAAGCAGTAAGTAAGTGCCGAAGATAGGCTTCGTCTCGCTGGGCTGCCCCAAGGCCCTGGTGGATTCCGAGCGCATCCTCACCCAGCTGCGCGCCGAGGGCTACGCCACCGCGCCGAGCTACGCCGGCGCCGACCTGGTGATCGTCAACACCTGCGGCTTCATCGACGCGGCGGTCGAGGAATCGCTCGAGGCCATCGGCGAGGCGCTCGCCGAGAACGGCAAGGTGGTGGTGACTGGTTGCCTGGGGGTCAGGGAAAGCAGCATCCGGGAAAAGCATCCGGCGGTGCTGGCAGTGACCGGGCCGCACGACACGCCAGGCGTCATGCAGGCGGTGCATGCCCACCTTCCGAAGCCGCACGATCCATACGTCGACCTGGTGCCTCCGCAGGGAGTGAGGCTCACCCCGAGGCACTATGCGTACCTGAAGATCTCCGAAGGCTGCAACCACCGCTGCACCTTCTGCATCATCCCCTCGATGCGCGGCGACCTGGTGTCGCGGCCAATCGGGGAAGTGATGCAGGAAGCGGAGAACCTGGTGAAGGCGGGCGTCAAGGAGCTCCTCGTCATCTCGCAGGACACCAGCGCGTACGGGGTGGATGTGAAGTACCGGACGGGTTTTGTACGGGGAAAACCCGCCAAGACCCGGATGACGGAGCTATGCAGATCGCTTGGCGAGCTCGGCGTATGGGTCAGGCTGCATTACGTCTACCCGTATCCGCATGTCGACGAGGTCATTCCGCTGATGGCGCAAGGGAAGGTCCTGCCGTACCTCGACATCCCCTTCCAGCACGCCGCGCCCCGGATCCTCAGGCTGATGAAGCGCCCGGCGAGCGCGGAGAAGGTGCTCGAGCGCGTGCGTCGCTGGCGCGAGGCCTGTCCGGACCTCACGATCCGCAGCACCTTCATCGCCGGCTTCCCGGGAGAGACCGAGGCGGAGTTCTCCGAGCTTCTCGATTTCCTGAAGGAAGCCCAGCTCGACCGGGTCGGCTGCTTTGCGTACTCCCCGGTAGAAGGGGCGGCGGCGAATGCGCTGCCCGACCCGGTGCCGGGCGAAGTGAGGGAACAGCGGCGCGCTCGGCTGATGAAGGACCAGGAGAAAATCAGCCGGGAGAGGCTCAACCGGAAAATCGGCTGCACGATCGACGTACTGGTCGACGAGCCCGGCGTCGGCCGCAGCAAGGGCGATGCGCCGGAGATCGACGGCGTCGTGCGCTTCAAGGGCGGAAAGAGCGGAGAATTCGCAAGGGTCAGGGTCGATCGTGCGGACGAGCACGATCTTCACGGAAAACTGCTCTGACCCCTTTTCTTGACGGAGACTGCAATGAGCAATCGCGAAGTGGTGGTGGTATCGGGCGTGCGTACGGCGATCGGCGACTACGGCGGCTCTCTCAAGGAAATGCCGGCCACCAAGCTCGGCGCCGCGGCCATCAGGGAAGCGATGGCTCGCGCCAAGGTCGACCCGGCCAGCGTCGGCCACGTGGTGATGGGCAGCGTGATCCACGGCGAGGCGAGGGACATGTACCTGTCGCGCGTCGCGGCGGTGGAGGCGGGCGTTCCGGTCGGCACGCCCTGCCTGACCGTGAACCGCCTGTGCGGCTCGGGCCTGCAGGCCATCGTCTCGGCGGCGCAGCACCTGCTGCTCGGCGACTGCGACATCGCGATCGCCGGGGGCGCCGAGAGCATGAGCCGGGCCGCGTACTTCCTGCCCGCCGGGCGCTGGGGCCAGCGCATGGGCGACGCGGCCGTGGTCGACGCCATGACCGGCGCGCTGCACGACCCCTTCGGCCACGGCCACATGGGCGTCACCGCGGAGAACATCGCCGCCAAGTACGGCTTCACGCGCGAGCAGCAGGAC
>DASUUN010000029.1:0-5593 GCA_036374055.1 Burkholderiales bacterium | reverse complement strand
GCGAGGGGCGCAAGCCCCTCGCCGGCCTCTCGAAGCTCAGCGGACCGGCTTGGTCAAAACGGCCCAAGAACGGAAGACTTAGGCCGGTCCGCGAGGCTTCCCCTTCGAGAAGCTCCATTTTACGCACCGGCCGCGGGTCCGCGGGCCGCAGTCAAAATGAATGGCGAAACACGAATCGCCCTTCACAGTCATTCGTAACTAACTGAGTTTACTTGGATATCCGTTTGCTGCGGTGCGGTAGCGGCGACGCCACACCTTGCCTGGAAAGGCGGCCAGCGAGCCCCGGCGACCGATACAATCGGGCCGGGAAAAGTTGGCAGCAGGGAGGTACCAATATGAAAGCAAGCCATACCGATTCGATTTCAGCCGGCCTGGGCCTCGCCTGGCTCGCCGTCGCGCTCGGCCTCGCGTTCGTGATGGCGCAGGGAGCCGCTTTGCCCGAGCGCCCGGCTGCCGCCGCGCAAGGCGGCGCGACCGCCCCCAGCCTGGTCGAGATTGCGGCCCCGCTTCAGCAGCCGGTGCCTGCGGCCGTGGTGCAACAGGAGCAGAAGGCGCTGGCTGAGTTCATCGCCAAGCGCTGGCGCATCGCCGAAGAAGCCGCGTCGCGCTTCGTCTCCATCGCCTACCGGGCGGGGAACATGCACTCGGTGGACCCCGTGCTGATCCTCGCCGTGATGGCGATCGAGTCGGGCTACAACCCGGTGGCGCAGAGCGTCATGGGGGCGAAGGGCCTGATGCAGGTGATCCCCCGCTTCCATCTCGAGAAGCTGAGCGGCCATGGCGGCGAGGAGGCGCTGCTCGATCCTGAGGTCAATATCCTGGTCGGCGCGCAGATCCTGCGCGAGTACCACCGGCGGCTGCGGGACGAGGAGCTCGCGCTGCAGATGTACGGGGGCGCCTTCGACGAGCCGACCGCGCAGTACGCGAACAAGGTGTTCGCGGAGCGCGCCCGCCTGGAGCCGATCAGGCGGAAGGCGCGCCAACAAACCGCGCAATCCGTCTAGCGGCCTCCTCCAGGTCGTCCATGCTTCGCGTATAGGCGAACCGCACGAAGCGGTCGGTGCGGTTGGCGCCAAAGTCGATTCCCGGCGTCGCCGCCACCGCTTCGCTCTCCAGCAGCTCCCGGGTGAACGCCCGGCAGTCGCCGCCGCAATCGGCGTAGACGTAGAACGCGCCGCGGGGCTCGGCCGGCACCGACAGGCCGGCTTTGCGCAGCGCCGGGACGAGGAAGTCGCGGCGGCGCGCGAACTCGGCTCTTCTCCCCTCCAATAGGGAAATGCTTTCGGGCAAGAAGGCGGCCAGCGCCGCATGCTGCGCGGCGGCCGGTGCGCTGATGAACAGGTGCTGCCCGAGCTTCTCGAAGCCGCGCACCGCCCGCTCGGGCAGCACCACCCACCCCAGCCGCCAGCCGGTCATGCAGAAGTACTTCGAGAAGCTGTTGACCAGCACCACGTCGCCGGGGAAATCGAGCGCGGTCCACGGCTCGGCGCCGTACACCAGGCCCTGATAGATCTCGTCCACCAGCAGCACCCCGCCTCGCTGCGAAATGAATTCGGCTATCCGTCGCAACTCGCGTTGACTGATCAAGGTACCTGTCGGGTTCGACGGCGAGCCCAGTAGCAGCCCCTTGGTACGCGGCCCCCAGGCGGCGCGCACCATGTCGAGCGTGGGCTGGAAGTCGTCCTGCGCGCCGACCGGCAGCGCTCGGGCGACGCCTTCGAAGGCGCGCACGAAATGGCGGTAGCCCGGGTATCCGGGATCGGGCACCAGGATCTCGTCGCCCGCTTCGACGTACAGCGCTGCGAGCGTGAGCAGGCCGCCCGAGGCGCCCGCGGTGATGGCGATCCGGCTGCTTTGGACTTTTACGTGAAATTTCTCCCAATAATGGGTCGCTATCGCTTCGCGCAGCGCCGGGAGACCGAGGGTGGCGGTGTAGGCGGTCATGCCGTCGCGCAGCGCCCGCACGCCGGCCTCCACCACCGGCGCCGGCGCGGTGAAGTCCGGCTCGCCGATCTCCATGTGCACCACGCGCCTGCCTGCCGCCTCGAGCGCGTGCGCCCGCGCGAGCACGTCCATGACTTCGAACGGCTCGATCTCGGCGCTGCGGCGGGCGAAGGGGGTGGGCACCAGAGCGGGGGATTATAATTTTTCGGTGGACGAGGAACTGAAGAAGAACGCTCTCGATTACCACCGGCGCAGCCCTCCCGGCAAGATTTCCATCCTGCCGACCAAGCAGCTCACCAACCAGCGCGACCTGGCCCTTGCCTACTCTCCGGGCGTGGCCGCGGCCTGCGAGGAGATCCGGCAGGACCCGACGAAGGCGGTGCTGTACACCTCGCGTGCCAACCTCATCGCGGTCATCACCAACGGCACCGCGGTCCTGGGGCTGGGGCAGATCGGGCCGCTCGCCGCCAAGCCGGTGATGGAAGGCAAGAGCGTGCTGTTCAAGAAGTTCGCCGGCATCGACTGCTTCGACATCGAGCTCGACGAGCGCGACCCGCAGAAACTGATCGACATCATCGCCGCGCTCGAGCCCACCTTCGGCGCGGTCAACCTGGAGGACATCAAGGCGCCGGAGTGCTTCACCGTGGAGCGCGCGCTGCGCAAGCGCATGAAGATCCCGGTGTTCCACGACGACCAGCACGGCACCGCGATCACCGTCGGCGCGGCGGTCTACAACGGCCTGAAGGTGGTCGGCAAGAAAATCGAGGAAGCGAAGCTGGTCGCTTCCGGCGCCGGCGCCGCGGCCCTCGCCTGCCTCGAGCTGCTGGTGAAGATGGGCCTGCCGCGCGACCACATCACCGTCACCGACATCAAGGGCGTGGTCTACAAGGGGCGGCGCGAGGAGATGGACCCGGACAAGGAGCGCTTCGCCCGGGACACGCGCGCGCGCACGCTGGACGAGGTCATCGCCGGAGTCGACATTTTCCTCGGCCTGTCGGCCGGGGGCGTGCTCACGCCGGCCATGGTCGAGAAGATGGCCGAGCGGCCGCTGATCCTGGCGCTCGCCAATCCGGAGCCGGAGATCCGGCCCGAGCTCGCCAAGCAGGCGCGGCCCGACAGCGTGATCGCCACCGGCCGCTCCGACTATCCGAACCAGGTGAACAACGTGCTGTGCTTCCCGTTCATCTTCCGCGGCGCGCTGGACGTGGGCGCAACCACGATCAACGACGAGATGGAGCTTGCCGCGGTGCGCGCCATCGCCGGGCTCGCCCAGGCCGAGACCTCGGAGCAGGTGGCGCTCGCCTACGGCATCGAGTCCATCAGCTTCGGGCCGGAGTACATCATCCCGCGGCCGTTCGACCCGCGGCTCATCGCGCGCGTGGCGCCGGCGGTGGCGCAGGCGGCCATGGACTCCGGCGTCGCCACTCGGCCGATCGCCGACATGGAGGCCTACCGCGAGTCACTCGGCCAGTTCGTCTACCAGTCGGGCCTTATCATGAAGCCGCTGTTCATCGCGGCGAAGGCGGCGCCGCGGCGCGTGGTCTACGCCGAGGGCGAGGACGAGCGCGTGCTGCGCGCGGCGCAGATCACGGTCGACGAGCGCCTGGCGAGGCCGATCCTCATCGGCCGGCCGCAGGTGGTGGAGCAGCGCCTGGAACGCCTGGGGCTGCGCGTTCGCCCGGGCACGGAGTTCGAGCTGGTGAACCCGGAGTCGGATCCGCGCTACCGCGACTACTGGACCACCTACCACGAGCTCGCCGAGCGCAAGGGCGTTTCCCCGGAGGGCGCGCGCCTGGAGATGCGGCGGCGCAACACGCTCATCGGCGCGACCATGATCCACAAGGGCGAGGCCGATGCGATGCTGTGCGGCACTTTCGGCAACCACGCCGAGCACTTGCACTTCGTCGACCAGGTGATCGGGCTGCGCGCGGGCGTGCGGCACTACGCGGCGATGAACGCGCTCATCCTGCCCGGGCGCACGGTGTTCATTTGCGACACCTACGTGACCGAGGACCCGGACGCCGACCACATCGCCGAGATGACGCTGCTCGCCGCGGAGGAGATCCGGCGCTTCGGCCTGGTGCCCAAGGTGGCGCTGCTGTCGGCGTCGAGCTTCGGCTCGCTCGCCCGCTCGCCTTCGGCGGCCAAGATGCGCCACGCGCTCGAGCTCATCAACGAGCGCGCGCCGGAGCTCGAGATCGAGGGCGAGATGCACGGCGACGCCGCGCTCTCCGAGGAGATCCGCCTGCGCGTGTTTCCGCGCTCCCGGCTGCGCGGCGAAGCGAACCTGCTCATCATGCCCACGCTGGACGCGGCCAACATCGCCTTCAACCTCCTCAAGACCGCGGCCGGCGGCGGCGTCACCATCGGCCCGGTCCTGCTCGGCGCCGCGCGCCCGGTGCACATCCTCACCCCGTCGGCCTCGGTGCGCCGGGTGGTCAACATGACCGCGCTGGCCGTGGCCGACGCGAACGCGCCGCGGGGCCAGGAACAGAGCCTGTTCTAGATGGAAGCCGCCGCCGGCAACGTCTCGCCCTTCCCGGCCAGCCGGATGAAGCCGCGGGCGGGGCTGGTGCTCACCGGCGGCGGCGCGCGCGCCGCCTACCAGGTGGGGGTGCTCAAGGCGGTGCGCGACCTTCTCGGCAGCCCGGCGAAGAACCCGTTCCCGATCGTCTGCGGCACCTCGGCGGGCGCGATCAACGCCGCGTCGCTTGCCGCGTCGGCCGACGACTTCACGCGCGCGGTGGGCAACCTGCTCGAGTTCTGGGAGCACATGCGCTGCGATCTCATCTACCGGACCGATGCCTGGCACATCCTGAAGTCGGGCGCGCGCTGGATGGGGGCGATGATGCTGCTGTCGCGCCGCAACCCCGTGTCGCTGCTCGACAACGAGCCGCTGCGCGGCCTCCTGGAGACGCACCTTGATTTCGGAAAAATACAGGAGCACATAGATTCGGGCGCCCTGTACGCGGCCTGCGTCACCGCCTCGGGCTATACCTCGGGCCAGAGCGTTTCGTTCTTCCAGGGCGGCAGCGGTCTGGAGGGCTGGGCGCGCAACCAGCGCATCGGCGCCGCGGTCAGCCTGCGCCTGGAGCACCTGCTCGCTTCGGCCGCGCTGCCGTTCCTGTTCCCGGCGGTCAAGGTGCACCGCGAGTACTTCGGCGACGGCTCGATGCGCCAGATCGCCCCGGTCAGCCCGGCGCTGCACTTGGGCGCCGACCGCGTGCTGGTGGTGGGCACCGGCCGCCAGAGCGCCGAGCAGGCGCGCGAGCGCTCCAACGTGTACCCGTCGCTCGCCCAGGTCGCCGGCCACGCGCTGAACAGCATCTTCCTCGACAGCCTGATGGTCGACATAGAGCGCCTGGAGCGCATCAACCGCACGGTGCGGCTGATTCCGCCCGAGGCGAGGAAGGACTCGACGCTGCGCCCGATCCGGGTGCTGTTCGTCACGCCCTCGCAGCCGCTAGAGCGCCTCGCGTCGCGCTTCATCCACGAGCTGCCGCGCAGCGTGCGCTTCCTCCTGCGCCCGACCGGCGCGCTCAACCGCTCGGGCTCGAACCTTGCGAGCTACCTGCTGTTCGAGCAGTCTTTCTGCCGCGCGCTCATCGACCTCGGCTACCAGGACACCGCCGGCCGGGAAGCGGAAGTG
>DASUUN010000028.1:0-4303 GCA_036374055.1 Burkholderiales bacterium | reverse complement strand
CTGCAGCACCCATTCGCCGAGCTTGAGGATGAGCCCGGTCTCCTCGGCGAGCTGGATGAACTCGGCCGGCGCGAGCAGCCCGCGCTCGGGGTGCTGCCAGCGCACCAGCGCCTCGTGCCCGGACACCTGCCCGGTGCGCGCGTCGACCACCGGCTGGTAGTGCACGCGCAGCTCGTCCTTGCCGAGCGCGCGGCGCAGGTCGCTCTCCAGGGCCAGGCGGCGCGAAGCCGCCTGGTTCATCTCGGCGGTGAAGAACTGGTAGTTGGCGCGCCCCATCTCCTTCGCGTGGTACATCGCCGCGTCGGAGTTGCGGATCAGCGTCTCGGCGTCGCGCCCGTCGTCGGGAAACACCGCGATGCCGATCGAGGGCGTGACGGTGAGCTCGCGCTCGTCGGCCGGAATGGGGCGCGACAGCTCTTCGATCACCTTCTGCGCCACCTGCGCCGCGTCGGAGGCGCGCTTGATCTCGGGCAGCACCACCACGAACTCGTCGCCGCCGATGCGGCAGATGGTGTCGCCGATGCGCAGCTGGTTCACCAGGCGCATCGCCACCTCGCGCAGCAGGAGGTCGCCCACCGCGTGGCCGAGGGAGTCGTTGATGGTCTTGAAGCGGTCCAGGTCGACGAACATCACCGCCGTCTGCTTGCGGTTGCGGTAGCTGAGCGCGAGCGCCTGCGTCAGGCGGTCCTCCAGCAGCCGCCGGTTGGGCAGGCCGGTGAGCGCGTCGTGGTCGGCCAGGTGCTTGGCGCGCTGCTCGGCCATCTTGCGCTCGCCTACCTCGATCTCCAGGCGCTGGTTGGCCGCCTGCAGCTCGGCGGTGCGCTCGGCCACCGCGCGCTCGAGGGCGTCGCGCGAGCGCTCGAGCGACTCGCGCGCCGCGTGCTCGGCGGTGACGTCGTCGTAGATCCAGATCGAGCCCTCGTGCGGGCGCGAGGCGTCGATCGCCTTGCCCACCAGCTTGCACCAGAAGCGGCTGCCGTCCTTGCGGCGGTACCGGCGCTCGGTGGAGATCGCCTCGCCGCGCTGCATCTGCTCGTAGAAGGCCGCATCGTCCTTCCACGACGGCGTGTCCGGGTAGATGACCTCGGTGCCGCAGCCGACCAGCTCGCCCGGGTCGTAGCCGAACATCTGCTCGAAGCGCGGGTTGCAGCGCTGGTAGACGCGGTTCCTGAGAAACGCGATGCCCACCGTGGCGTTGTCGAGGATCAATTCCTGCTCGGCGAGCGCGCGCTGCACGCGCAGGTCGGCGTCGCGCTCGGCGGTGACGTCCTCGAAGCTCCAGATCCACTCCTGGTCGGGCTCGCCCAGGTCGGTGCGCCGGCCGCGCGTGCGGCAGCGGAAGGTGGAGCCGTCGCGCCGCTTGAAGCGCCACTCGCTGACGTGCGTCTCGCCCGGCGCCGTGCTCTGGTAGGCGAGCCGCCCGGCCTCCTCCCAGTCGGCCGACGAGGCGAACAGCACCGCCGAGCTCTGGCCGACGAGCTCGCCCGGGCCGGCGCCCACCATCTCCTCGAGGTAGCGGTTGCAGCGCTGGATGGCGCGGCCGCGCACGAAGGCGATGCCGACCGAGGCGTTGTCGAGGATCAGCTCCTGCTCGGCGAGCGCGCGCTGGATGCGCTCCTCGACCAGCGCCTGCTCGCGCACCAGGCGCTGCAGGTCCTCGTCGGCGCGCCGCCGCTCGGTGATGTCCTCGAGCAGCCAGACGTAGCCGTGCGCCGCGTCGCCCGGGCGCACCGCGCGGCCGGTGACCCGGCACCAGAAGCCCGAGCCGTCCTGGCGCCGCAGCCACTGCTCGCGCGCATGGGTGCGGCCCTCGTCGAGCTCGGCGTAGACCCCGCCCGCGCGCTGGTACTCCTCGTCGGTGAAGTAGATGTCGCGCGTCGAGGTTCCGGCGGCCGTGCCGGGGGCGTAGCGGAACATCTCCTCGTAGCGCCGGTTGGCGCGCACCGTCCTGCGCTCGCGGCGGAAGGCGATGCCGACCGCCACGTTGTCGAGCAGCGCCTGCTGCTCGGCGAGCACGCGCTGCAGCTCGTCGTGCGCGCGGCGCTCCTCGGTGATGTCCTCCACCACCCACACCGAGCCCTTGTGCGGGTCGCCGGGGTCGACCGCCGCGCCGGCGATGCGCGTCCATATGGCGCTGCCGTCCTTGCGCCTGCGCAGCTCCTCGCGCCGCGACACTTCGCCGCGCGCGAGCGTCTCGTAGACGGCGCCCGCGCGCGCGTGCACGGAGATGTCCGTGTACAGCACCGCGGTCGGCTTGCCCGCCAGCTCGCCCGGCGCGTAGCCGTACATCTCCTCGTAGCGCCGGTTGCAGCGCACGATGCGCCGCTCCTTGATGAACACGATGCCCACCGAGGCGCTGCCGAGGATCGCCTCCTGCTCGCGCAGCAGGCGCGCCACCTCGTCGGCCTGCCGGCGCCGCTCGGTGATGTCCTCGACGATCCACACCGTGCCCTGCTGCGGGTTGCCGGTGTCGAGCGCCTTGGCGATCATGCGCGCGAGGAAGGTCGAGCCGTCCTTGCGCCGCACCTGCCACTCGAGGTCGAGCTGGCGGCCCTGGTTGAGCAGCGGAATGGCGATCTCGCCGAGGGCGACGTAGCTCTCGCGGCTGGTGTAGACGATCTCGCCCGGCTGGCCGATCAGCTCGTCGGGCGCGTAGCCGAACATCTCGGCGAAGCGCGGGTTGCACAGGAAGAAGCGCCGGTCGCGCGTGAACGCGATGCCGATCGAGGCGTTGGCGAGCAGCGCCTCGTACTCGAGCTGCGTGTAGCGGGTGCGGCCGGCATAGCTTGCCGGCGGCGACTCGAGCTCGGTGTCGTGCAGGGCGGCCGGATCGTTCACGGGTCCTTCCGGCGCGCGAGCGCTTCGAAATCCGCGGCGTAGCGGCGCAGGCGCTCCTGCGCTCGGGCGCGCTGCGCGGCGCTCAGGCTGCGGTCCAGGTCGAGCAGCAGCGCGTAGAGCTCGCGCCAACCCGCCTCGTTGGCGCGGGTCAACTGCGGATCGCGGCCCTCCCGCCAGTTCGCCGCGCGTTCCGGCAGCAGCGCGCGCGCGCGGCGCGCGCGCACCATGCCGAGCAGCTCGGCCTGCAGCCGCCTGCGGTCCCGGTCGCGCAGCTCGCCCGACAGCGGCGCGCGCTCGGAGTACTGGCGCACCCGCTCCACCTGGGCCTGCGAAAGATTCCCCACCCAATCCTCCAGCCGTTCTTCTACGCGTTGCGCGCGGCGCTTGCGGCGATCTCCCTCGCTGCCCCGCAGGTTTTCCCTGGCGAACTTGCGGTTGTCCTCGGCGAACCCCTTCTCCATGTACGCCACCTGCTCGGGCGTGAGCCGGTCGAGCAGCGGCGCGATCCGCTGGGCGGCGGCACGCAGGCTGAGCCTCGCGTGCGCCACGAGAGAATCGTAACCCCAAACGAGGTCCTCGTGCGAGAGACCTTTCCCCACTCGCGCGGCCGCTTCTTCCGCGATGCGCGCGTACTCCGGCAGCGCGGCTTCGCGATGCCAGGCGAAGAAAGAATCGATGCGCTGCGCAAGCTCATGGTCCTGCGCGCCCTTGACATCCAGATACTGGCCGGCGCGGTACTTGACGTACACGTCGGCGTTGTCGTACGCGAGGCGCAGCGCGCTGCAACCCGCGAGCAGCAGCGCCGCAGCGGCGAGCGCAAGTGTGACTTTCGGCACACTCACCAGAAGCTCTCCACCGTGATGTGCCCGGGCGCACGCCGCCGGTGCTTGCGCATGCCGCGCTCGCCGAGCGCGGCGCTCGTGTCCTTCAGCATGTCCGGGTTGCCGCACAGCATGACCTGCGAGCTCGCCGGCGCGAGCGCGACGCCCGCCGCCGCCTCGAGCCGCCCGTCGCGCACCGCCGCCGGGATGCGTCCCGCGAGCGCATCCGGCACCGTCTCGCGACTCACCATCCTCACGTACCTGAGCTTCGGAAAGTTTTCGATCGTCTCCCGGTACACCAGCTCCTGCGCATGCCGCACCGCGTGCACCAGCACCACGTTGCGGTAGCGGCGCCACGGCGCCTCGGTGCGCAGGATCGACAGGAACGGCGCGATCCCTGTCCCGGTGGAGATGAGCCACAGCGTCTCGGCGTCGGGCAGCTCGGAGAGCACCAGGAAGCCCGCCGGATTGGAGGCGACGTAGAGCGTGTCGCCGGGCGAAAGGCGCGCCAGGCGCGGCGACAGCGGCCCCTGCGGGACCACGATGCCGTAGAACTCGAGCACCGGGTCGTGCGGCGCGTTCACCATGGAGAACGGCCGCGCCACGCGCTCGCCCTCGATGTCGAGCGCGATGCGCACGAACTG
>DASUUN010000027.1:0-2903 GCA_036374055.1 Burkholderiales bacterium | reverse complement strand
GGCGAAGCACGTGCACGAGATCGGCTGCGGCGAGGGCTTTCTCAGCACCATGCTCGCCCAGAGCGGCTTTGCGGTGCGCGGCAGTGACATCAGTCCGGCCGCGGTGGCGATCGCCCGGCGCCGCGCCGCCGAGCTGGGGCTGACCGCAACCTTTCGCGTCGGCGATCTCCATGATCTGAGCCCGCCGCGCGATGGCGCCGAGCTGGTGGTGTGCTGCGAGGTGCTGGAGCACCTCAGCGAGCCGGCGCGCGCGCTCGCCCTGCTTGCCCGCCTGGCGCAGCCGCACCTGATCGGCAGCGTGCCCCGTGAGCCGCTATGGCGCCTGCTGAACATGGCGCGCGCTCGCTACTGGGCTGCGCTCGGCAACACGCCCGGCCATCTACAGCACTGGTCCGCCCGCAGCTTCCTCGGCCTGCTCGAGAACCACGTCGAGGTGCGTGAGGTGCGCACTCCTCTCCCCTGGATCATGGCGCTTTGCCGCCGTCGGTGAGGCCGGGCCTGGTACCGTCCCCTCGCGCTCTCGCGCGCGTGACCGGTTGGCTCGTTGTCGCGCTGGCGCTCGGCTTTCTCGCGCACAGCTTGTGGCGGAGCGCACCCTGGACCTTGGCGGCGGCGCGCAGCGCCGAGCTTGCGCTCGCGATCGGCGCGGGCACGCTCGCCTACGGTTTCGCCTGCTTCCTGCTGGCTGAGGCCTGGCGCCATCTCCTGGGGTCTGGAGCCAGCGTGGCGCCACGCCGGCACTACCGCGCCCTGTACGGCCGCACCCAGATCGCGAAGTACCTGCCGGGCAACTGTTTTCACTTCGTGGGCCGGCAGCTCCTCGGGCGCCGCCTCGGCCATGGGCACGGCGCGCTGGTCCTCGCCTCGCTCGCCGAGACGGCGCTCTTGCTCGCGGTCGCGGGCGCTCTGGCGCTGCCCTTGCTCGGGCCCGAGCTGGCACACGCGTCTGGACGCTCGCCCCTTTGGCCAGTCGCGGCGATGCTGGCCACACTGCTCGGGCTGATGGTCGTCATCGTACGCGCAAGCGGCGCACGGCAAGCTCAAGCCACATCGCGCATTCTCGTTGCGCTGCGTTCGCTGGCACCGCGCCTGCCGAAGGCCGGAGTGCTGCACCTGGCGTTCTTCGGCGTCGGCGGCCTGATCCTCTGGACGGTGGCGGCGGCCGCCCAGGTGCCGAGCGAGCAGGCGCTCGACCTCCTCACCGCCGTCTCGGCGATGGCGCTGGCGTGGTGGGCGGGCTTCGTGGTGCCCGGCGCCGCGGCCGGCGTCGGCGTGCGCGAAGCCGTCCTGGTGCTGACCCTGGAGCAGCACCTTGGCGCCGAAGGCGCCGTCCTGGTCGCCCTGGCGCTGCGGGCAATCACCACCTTGGGCGACCTGCTGTTCTTTGGCCTCTGCAGCCTCACCCCGGCGCGCGCCAGCACCGCAGCGCTCGCATCGCTGCGCATGCTCGCTCGCCAGGTCTTCCGGTTATGCAGGTAAGGGACGCGATCGAGCCATGATTCGTTTCCGCATCGCAGCACTTCGCGCCGCGCAGTGCCGCAGGCAGGAGACCGCGCACCGTGCCGCGCGCTCACGCGCTTTCAGCGCATTCCCGGAAGCGTTCGATGGCGCCGCTGCGTGCCCGAGGCCCTGTGCCCTGGTGGGGAGACCCTTCGTCGGCGAGGGCACGTCGTAGCGGCTCGAGTTCCGCCTCGAAGCGGCGCCACCTGCCAACGGCGCTGCGGTAGACCGGCTGCCGGACCTGGGCGAAGCTGGACGTACGGACCAGACGGCCTTCGGCGTGGAAAGCGAGGCATTGCGGATCCCACGGCAGGCCACAGAACTCCAGGACGCCCCGCATCGTGGCCTCCGGATCCTCGACCAGGCCCTCGTAGTCGACCTCGAGGATCGGGACCGGCAGCACCGCCTGCCAGTGCGCCATGAGGTCATTGTAGAGGCGCCAGTAGAGCCCGAGGTTTTCGAGATCGTAGGCGAACGGATAGTTGCCCCGGAAGTGGAGCGTGTACATGGACAGGCAGGCGTCCATCGGATCGCGCCGGCAGTGGATGAACCGGGAAGCCGGCAACGCCGCTGCGATCAAGCCCATGTGCAGGACATTCATCGGCATCTTGTCGACGACCCGTTCCGCCCCCGGTGCCCGCTGGTCGAGGGCGCGCGCATAAGCCTCGCCGACGATGCGCACCTCATCCGGCCGCAGCTCCGCCTCCTTCGCGGGGTCGCCGGTGGTGTCGTGAATCGACGGCAGCAGCTCCAGGGCGAGCCGCGACATATCCTCGAGCTCCCCGGCGCCATGCGCGCTCGCGTGGCTTGCGATCATTTGCTCGAGGAGCGTCGTGCCCGAGCGGGGAAGGCCGACAATGAACACCGGGCGGGGGTCCTCCACGCCCGCTCCGCGCATGCGCTCGAAGAATGGCCGGTCGAAGGTACGCTTGATCACGGCGAGCCGCTGCGCTTCCCCTTCCGGGTCGAAGCTCACGTCCTTGAGACGGTTCGCCGCGACATAATGGGCGAAGGCTTCGCGGTGATCGGCCATCGCGTCGCGCAGCCGGCCGGCCGCGAGGTGGGCGAGCATGCGGTGATGCATGTCCATCCGGTGGCTTTCGAGCAGAGCTTCGATCCGCGCCAGATCAAGCCTGCTCTGGCCATGCTTGCCGCTGAGCGCAAGCTGGTACATGGCGTCCGCATGGGTCGGGCGCAGCTCGAGCGCTCTGGCCAGGCAGCTGGCGCCCTCCTCCAGGCGGCCGATCCGCTGATAAGCGAGCCCGAGCCCGTAGACGGCGTCGGCATCGGCGGGATCGCGTTCGAGAATCTCGCTGAACAGGCAAATGGCGTCGTCCGAACGACCCAGGTCCAGGAGAACGAAAGCCGCTCGCCGCTTCGCCGGCGTCGAGCGCAGACCGAGC
>DASUUN010000026.1:0-37591 GCA_036374055.1 Burkholderiales bacterium | reverse complement strand
ACATCCGCGAGGTGCGCCTCGCCGCGGGCGCCGAGTTCGTGGTGATGATCTGCGGCGACATCATGACCATGCCGGGGCTGCCCAAGGTGCCTTCGGCGGCCAAGATCGACCTGGTGGATGGCAAGGTGGTGGGGCTGTTCTGATCGAAGCGCTGCTTTCCCGGCCGGCCGTGGTGACGCTCGCCGTCCTCGGGGCGCTACTGTCGGTGGCCGCGTCCGCGCTGATCGCGCGCGGCAAGATCGGCCCGCAGCAGGCGCGGCGGCTGAACCTCGCCGGCTATGTCGCCATGGGGCTTAGCATGCTGCTGTTCGTCATCGCTGGCCTGCGCGGCGCGTCGCCATGATCCTCGATGGCAAGGCCCTCGCAGCGAAGATCCGCGGCGAGGTGAAGGAAGAAGTCTCGCGCCTCGCGCAGCGCGGCGTGCAGCCCGGCCTCGCGGTGATCCTTGCCGGCGACGACGCCGCGTCGCGCGTGTACGTGCGCAACAAGGTGCGTGCCTGCGAGGAAACGGGCGTACGCTCCTTCTTCGTCGAGTATCCGGCCTCGGTGAGCGAGAGCGAGCTCGTTGATCGCGTTGGATCGCTCAACGCCGATCCCGCGGTGCACGGCATCCTCGTGCAGCTGCCGCTGCCCAAACACATCGACGCCGAGCGGGTGCTCGAGACCGTCTCACCGGAGAAGGACGTCGACGGCTTCCACCTGCAGAACCTCGGGGCGCTGCTCGCCGGGCGCCCCGGCATCGTGCCGTGCACGCCCGCGGGGGTGATGCGGCTCATTGAGCACGCCGGCGTGGCCCTCGGCGGCAAGCATGCGGTCGTGATCGGCCGCTCCAACATCGTCGGCAAGCCCCTCGCGCTGCTCCTGCTCGCGCAGAACGCCACCGTCACCGTGTGCCATTCGAAGACCGCCGACCTGCCCGCCGTGGCGCGGCAGGCCGACGTCCTGGTAGCCGCGGTCGGCCGCGCGAAGCTCGTCACCGCCGCCATGGTAAAGCCCGGCGCCTGCGTGATCGACGTGGGCGTCAACCGCCTCCCCGACGGGACGCTCGCCGGCGACGTGGATTTCCAGTCGGTGAAGGCCGTGGCGGGCGCGATCACGCCCGTTCCGGGCGGGGTCGGGCCCATGACCATCGCCATGCTGCTCGAGAACTGCGTCGCCGCCGCTTCGCGCTGGCCGGCCTAGCGCATGCGGTTGGAGAGGATGTCGGCCAGCGCTTGCAGGTGCGGCACGATGCAGGTCGGCTCGACGATTTCGAGCTTTGGCTCGCGCGCCCGATGCACCCAGGCGGTCGCGAGCCCCTGCCGGTTCGCGCCGCGGACCAGTAGGCCATGGTCACTTCCCTGCCGGTCGCGGACGTGTAATAGGTGCGCACCAGGCCGCGCTCGATGATGAAGGTCGCGGTATGCACTGTGCCTTGCATGAACACCGTGGCGCCCTTGGGCACGTCGCGGCGCGTGCACGCGGCGAGCAGCAGCACCTTCTCCTCGCGTGCGAGCGCGGCGAACGGCGGTTGGGTGGCGCGCGACTCCCGCGGGATGACCCGCCTGGCGGGACGAATGGGGACGACGCTGCCTTGGGCCATACGCCCCTCTATGCACCGCATGATGCGCCGCACCAGGCGCCGGCGTCCAGTGTCAAGCGCTCGACAGACCCGCCCCGGAGCGGCCTGATGCGGCAAGAACGGCGGTCTAGCTGCGGTGCGCCAGCGACTCGAGCGCGGCGGGATTGGTGACGATCAGGCTGCGCTTGCGGTTGACGAGCAGGCCGCGGTCGCGCAACTCGTGCAACGTTGAATTCGTGAATTGCCTCGATACGCCCGCAATCGCCGCCAGGTTATCGTTCGTGAGGCTCAGATCGATCAGCACGCCCTGGTTGCATGCGGTGCCGAAGCGCTCGGAGAGAGCAAGCAGCACGGCGCAGATGCGTTCGAAGGCCGATTGCGTCTCGAGCGTCACGGCGAGCAGCGATACCCACCGCAGGCGCACAGCCATCGCGCGGATGATCGTCTGCGCCAGCTCCGGGAATCTGCGCACCAGGTCGTTGAACCTCTCGAATGAAAGGGTATAGATCACGCAGGGCTCGAGGCAGCGCACGGTCATCTGGCGCGTGGTCGCCTCCCCCATGTCGCCGGCGCCGATCAGGTCACCGGCGCACCAGAATCCGGTGGTTCCCGTCTTGCCGTTGCGGCTCTGGTAGGAGGACATGGCCTTGCCGGAGAAGAGGAACGCCACGTAGTCGGCGCGCTCGCCCTGCGTCCAGACCGTCTTGCCTTTGGCGAAGTGCCGGCGCTCGCACAGGTCAAGAACCGCCTTGCGATACTGCGGCGGTATCGACCCCAGCACATCGAGGTGACCGTTCGCCCGTCCTTCAACCGCCTTCGCAGCCATGCGCGGCGATTATAGGACGCCGCTCAATCCGCAATCAGGTAGTACAGGCCCAGCGCCAGGAGCACCGCGGCCACGAAGGCCTTGAGCGCCCGCTCGTTCATGGCGCGGTTCAGGGGCGGCCCCAGCACCGAGCCGATGACGATACCGGGAACCTCCACCGCCACCAGCAGCCAGTCGACTCTCACGCCAAGCGCGACGTAGGTCGCGACGCTCACCGTGAGGGGAATCATCAGCGCCACCAGGCTCGTGCCCAACACGAGGTACATGGGAAAGAGCAGCACGCTTGCCATGAAGGGGGTCGCGAGAAAGCCGCCCGCGACCCCGAGCATCGCGCCGACGAAGGAAACGCCGAAGCCTCCCGCCGCCGCCGCCCATCGGTTCTCGCGCGGCGCCGCGGCGCCGGCCCGCGGCGCGGACATGCGCCAGCCTTCGTACAGGACCCGCGCGGCGACGAGCACCACGAGCACCCCGAACACCGGCCGATAGACCGCCATGTCGGAGAGGTACTCCTTCGAGAACCACGAGCCGGCGACCGCCCCAAGAGAGGCGCCGGCGCCGAATGGCAGAGCGAGGCGCCAGACGATGCGCCGCTGGCGCTGGTAGAGCGGCACCGCTACGGCCCGGCTGGCGAACTCGAGGATCTGGTTCACCACCTTGATCATGTTGGCGTCGGCGATCCCGAGGATCGACATGTGCCCGATGCCAGCCAGGATGCCGCCGCCGCCCGCGCCCATCGACATGATGAACCCGGCCAGCACGCACCAGCCGAAGGCGAGGAGCGGATCGAACGCTATGCTATGTCAGCCCTTCAGGCCGAGCGCGTCGATCGCCGCGCGGGAGAAGAAATTGACGCGCGTTTCCTCGTCGATGTCCGGATAGTTCTTCAGGTAGCGCACCACGCCCGAGACCCCGCTCGAGTCCCAGTGCGGGTAGTCGCTGGTGCAGGCCATGTTCCTGCCCTGGAACCAGTCCATCGTCTCGCGCAGCAGGGCCTCTTCGGGCTCGAAGGAGCAGATCACGCACTGGCGCTTGAAGTATTCCGACGGCGCCATGGTGAGGCCGATCATCTCTTTCGGGCGCGCGGTGTAGTGGTTGTCGAGCCGGAACAGGAGGTAGGGCACCCAGGTCGCCCCGGCCTCGGCGAACAGGACGTTCAGCTTGGGATGGCGCTCGAGCACGCCGTAGCCGACGAGGCCCGCGATCGAGGCCGCCATCTCCAGGGGATGGGACATCGCGTGCGCGATCCAGTACCGGTCGTATTTGTAGTCGGTGCTGTAGGTGGCGTTGTAGGTTCCCGTTGCCTCGTGGAACAGCAGCGCCATCCCCAGGTCGGTCATCGTCTTCCAGACGATGTCCCAGTCCTCGTTCCAGTAGCGTACGCCCTGCATCACGTTGGGGCGCATCCAGACCGCGGTGGCGCCCATCTTGCGGCAGCGCTTGATCTCCTCCACCGCCCACTTCGGATTGAGCGGGATCGAGGCGCACCAGAGGTGGCGCTTGCCGGTGGCGAAGTCCTTCGCGGTCCAGTCGTTCAGCGCGCGCATGACCGCGTACTGGAACTCCCAGTTCTGGATATCCGAGGTGAACAGGCCAAGGGTCGGAAACCACACCGCGCAATCGATCCCCGAAAGGTCCATGTCGATGTCGCGGTTGGCATAGCAGTGCTCGTGCGCATGCTGGTAAGAGAGGCCTTCGCCGCGCGGCCGCTGGTCGCCGCAGCCCTCGGTGCGGCCGGGTCCCCATCCGCTCATCTTCTGGTACACGCGCCCTTCGATCATCAGGCGCGGTGCGCCGCGGTTGTCCGTGACCGGCTTGGGCGCCATGTGCTCCCATTCCTTGTCCAGGTACTTGGTGAAGGCCTCGGGCGGCTCGATGATGTGCCGGTCGCAGTCGATCACGAAATATTCCTGTCCCAGCTTCTTGGTCTTCGAACGGTAGGCGTCCTCGACTGCCTTGTAGCGGTCGGCGGGCTGTTCCTTGCGCAGTGCCTGAGCCATACGGTGTTCCTCTTTGAAATTGAGCTAAGCGATGTTGTCCATGAGCAGTTCTTCGACGATGCGGCCGCCGATCACGTGCTCGCGCAGGATCGTCTCGGCGTCCTCGGGCGTCGGCACGTGGTACCAGACCGCCTCCGGGTAGATGACCACGCTCGGCCCGAGCTCGCAGTGCTCCATGCAGCCCGCGCGGTTGATGCGCACCTCGTCGTCGTTGAGACCGGCTTTCTTGGCGCCTTCCTTCAGCACCTTGAACACTGCGTCGGCGCCGCGGTGCTTGCAGCAGCTGCGCGGGTGGCCGACCTCGCGCTCGTTGAGGCAGACGAAGACATGTCTCTTGAATCCGGGCATGAAAGAACGATACGCGGTCGAGATAGGGCGCGCTGTCAAGAACTTGACAAAATCCGCCTCACAGGATGGCGGAGTGCCGGCCGGTTCGCCCGCGCAGCCATACCTTGAGCTCGGGCCAGATCGACCAGAGGATGAACGCGGCGGCCAGCCCGAGGATCGACCCGCTGAGTGGACGCGTGAAGAAAACGCTCAGGTCGTTGGCATGCGACATCATGGCGGTGAGGAAGTAGCGCTCGGCGAGCGGGCCGAGGATCACGCCGAGGATGAGCGGCGCGATGGGGATATCCATGCGCCGGAAGGCGTAGCCGAGCAGGCCGAAGGCGAGGCAGATGTACACGTCGGCGATGTTGTTGCGCACGCCGAAGGCGCCGACCAGGCAGAGCACCGAGATGAAGCCAAACAGGACCGGCTCGGGGATCTTCATCAGGGTGGCGAAGCCGCGCGCCACGACCAGACCGGCGAGGACCATCAGGATATTGGCCACCAGGTAGCCGGCGAAAACCGTGTACACGAGCTCGGTGCTCTTCAGGAACAGCGCCGGCCCGGGCTGGATGCCGTGCACGGTGAGCGCCGCGAGCATGATGGCCGTGGCCGCGCTGCCCGGGATGCCCAGGGTGAGCAGCGGGATGGTCGCCGTGCCCGTGGTGGCGTTCTTCGCGGTCTCCGGCGCGCCCAGTCCTTCCTCGATCCCGGTGCCGAACTGCGCTCCCCGGGGCGAGGTCTGGCGCTCGACGCCGTAGGCGATCACCGCCCCCACCACCGCGCCGGCGCCGGGAATCGCGCCGATCACCGAGCCGATGAGCGAGGCCCGCGCCATGGTGCCCTTCAGGCGCCAGAGCTCGCGCAGGCTCGGCATCTGCATGCGCCCGCCGGACACCGGCTCGGTCTTCTTGCCGCCCTCGGCTACCCACCACAGGACCTCGGAGATGGCGAACATGCCCACCAGCACCACGACGAAGTTGATGCCGCTCTCGAGCACCTGGGAGCCGAACGTGAGCCGCGGCTGGCCGTACATGGGATCGAGCCCCACGGCGCCGACCGCCAGGCCGACGAAAAGCGAGATCATGCTTACCAGCATCTTGCCCTTTGCGATGGCCACCACCGACACGAGGCCCAGGATCGTGGCGGCGAAGAACTCGGGGCTGCCGAAGCGCAGGGCGAAGCGCGCGAACGGCTGCGAGCCGAAGGTCATCACGAGCGCGCTGATCATGCCCCCTACCGCCGAGCAGGTCACCGCGATGCCCAGCGCCTTGGCGGCCAGTCCCTTGCGCGTCATCGCGTAGCCGTCCCAGGTGGCCGGCATCGACGCCGGCGAGCCGGGAATGTTGATCAGGATCGCCGAGATCGAGCCGCCGAAGACCCCGCCCACGTAGATGCCGGTGAGGAACACCATGGCCTGCTCAGGCGCCATGACGTAGGTGAACGGCAGGGCGAGTACCATGGCGTTGACGAAAGAGATGCCCGGCAGGGCGCCCGCCACCACGCCGACGAAAATGCCGAGCACCATGAGCGTGAACGTCCACAGGCCGAAGACGTTGGCGAGCCCGCTCGCCAAGTGCGAGAAGACTTCCAATTCAGAAGAGCCGCAACCAGTGGTAGAGCTGAACCGTCGCGTCCTCGAGCGCGCCCACCCCGCGCGGCAGGGGCATGTACGCCACCTTGATCAGCAGGTAGAGCGGCAGGATGCTGCCGAGCACGCTGATCAGCGCGAGCGCGAGCGGCTTGCGGTAGCGAGTGAAGACGAGCCAGGCGGCGAGGAAGACGATGGTGCTGAAAAGGAAGCCGGCGTAGACGAACCCCGCGCCGTAGAGCGCGATGAGCGCCGTCGCCCCCATGACGCGCGAGGCGCCGGGCAGCGGCGGCTTCTCGGGGCTGCTCGGTCCGGCGCCACGGCTGACGAAGTCCCTCGCCCGGAACGCGCACAGCAGCGCCAGGCCGGCGACGAGCACGATGAGCGCGAAGAGTGGCCAGGACTGCGGCCCGTAGGCCCCGGCCTGGACACCGAGGGAGCGGGTGGTGAAGACGTGGAGGAGAAGCAAGACCGAAACGAGCGTGACGACGAGCGGCCCGCAAAGGCCGCTCGATACGGCGCGCCGCCAACGGCGGCGGATTCCCTCCATCACAGCCTCCTCCTCGTGCCGCGCCCTGCCCGCCGCAGGCGCTGCGCACTCCCCTATTTCGCCAGCCCGAGCTTCTTCATCAGCTTGCTCATGTCCTCATGGTAGGCGGCGGCGTACTTTTTCGCATCTTCCCCGAGCACAAGCCCCTGGAGGCACTTGTGCTGCTTGGAACAGATGTCGCGATACTCCTTGCTGGAGAGCACCTTCTTGAGCGCGCCGATGAGCACCTGCGCGCGCTCGTCGGGGATGCCGGCCGGCGCGGCGAAGCTGCGCCAGTTCGGAAGGTTGAGGTCGAAGCCGAACTCGGAGGCCGCGGGCACGTCCGGAAAGCTCGGATGGCGCTTCGGCGCGAACACCACGATGGGCGTGAGATCGCCCGACTCGACGAACGAGACCACGCCGTCGATCTGCTGGAACATCAGCTCCGCGTGCCCGGCAATGGGCGCGGTGTGGCGCGCCCCGGGGTCCATGGGGACGTTGACCATCGGATACCCGGCCGCGGTCAGCGCCTTGACCGCGACGTCGTCCTGCGTGCCGAGCCCCGCCGTGGCGACGCGGATCTTGTTCGGATTCTTCTTGGCGATGTCGAGCGCCTCGCGGAAGGTCTTGAACCCGCTTCCCTTGCCGACGAAGAACATCGACGTGCCGGCGTCGGCGATGGCGAGGAACCTGAAGTCGTCGAGCTTGAGCCGGCTGATGCCCTGCACCATGGTGGTGACGGCGATGCCGGTGAAGGTGCCGATGGTGTAGCCGTCGGGGCGTGCATCGCGCAGCCGGGTGAGTCCCGCGTTGCCCGAGGCGCCGGTGACGTTGGAAATCGGCACCGCCACCCCCAGCGCGGCCGGAAGCAGTTTGCCCACGGCCCTTGCCGCCTGGTCGGCGCTGCCGCCCGGGCCGAAGTTGACGATGACGTCTACCGGCCGGTCTGGAAAGCGTCCTTGGGCGAGACTGGTGCCGCAGACGCTGCTCCCCAAGAGCAGCGAAACGGCGGAAAGGACTGCGGGCAGCGAAAACGCACGCTTCATGGGGCCCTCCTCCAAGGGTAATCGTGCAACCATCGTACGACCGCAGCGGCGAAGCAAGTGTCAAGTAGTTGACAGGATGAGGAAGTCCCGTTCGCGCAGCAGCGCCTGCACTTCCTGGCCGACGCCGAGGTTCATCTCGTCGGCGATCGAGCGGGCAAGCAGCGCGTGGAGCTCGCCGTGCCCGGTGTCGAGGGTGAGCTCCGTGGTGACGGTGCCGGGGCGAAGGCCGGTGATCTTCCCGGCCAGCGGATTGCGGATGCTCAAGCGCCCGTCCTTAGCGAGGATGAGGTCGCCTTCGCGCACGCAGGCGATGACCTCCTCGCCGGCCGAGAGGCCCATCTCCTCGGCCGCGGTGCGCGCGATCACGGCGACGATGCGCCGCCCCGCGCCCACGTCGAGCGGAATCTCGGCGGTGACGTTGCCCTTCTTGACGTCGAGGATGCGGCCGCGCAGGCGGTTCTTCGTGCTGATCGATCCCTCCCCTTTCATCAGCATCACGTCCACCTCGCGGAAGAGCGCGGTGACCCGGTCGCCCGGCTCGAGCCGAAGCTCCTCCACCGAGGAGCTGGTCATCACCAGGGTCAGCTCGCCGATGTCCGAGCGCAGCTGCACGTTGGTGGTGGCCTTGCCCTTCTTCATGTCGCCGACGATGCCGTCGGCGCGGTTGCAGGCGCTGATGTTCACGAATGGATCTCCGGACGGGAAGAGTGGTTGACCAAGATCAAGGTAGCGACGGCGAAGGCGGCTACATTGCTAGCCCATGACGACGCGAAAATGGCTGCCCGAGGTACGGACGACAATGCGGCCAGCGTTCGACGCCCGCGGCGACAGCGCGGGCGCGGGTCGCGCGCCGGAGAGCTGTCTCGCCGTGCGCTACGCGAGCTGCCCGCACGCCCTTTATTGTCGCGGCTGCTCGACGATCGAACAGGCTTTGCGCACCGCTGCATGGCTGGATAGAGCCTAAGCCTTGCTGACCCGGCAAAGCAGCGTCTTCAGGTTGGTCTGGTCCGAGATCGGGTCGCGCTGCGTCCCGTCGGTGAGGAAGTTCACCGAGCGCCACGGATGAAAGGGCTGGCGCTCGCCCCAGCCGATCGGCACGAACACGCTCGACTCGCGGATGTTCAGGGTGATCCATGCCACCGCCTCGATGGCGCCGTGCGCGGTCTCGACGCGCACGCGCTCGCCGTCGGCCACGCCGGCGCGGGCCGCGGTCGCGGGGTGCATCTGCACGTAGAGGTCCGACCACATCTCCTGCGCCTGCCACGCGTAATGCGTCCAGCTGTGGAAGTGCGGCGCCGGCGGCCGGCCGGTAAGGAGTTCCAGGTCGAAGCCGCGGCGGCGTAGCCGCGCGCCGGGCGAATCGGCGCCGGGCTGGCGGATCGCCACCGGTGAGGCCCCGGTCCGCCCCTTGGTGAACGGCGTGAGCACGCCCGGCTCGTCGTCCCCCTGCGCGTACTCGACGTAGGGCATGTCGATGAGCTGCTCGCGCTCGCTGTAGAACTCGGGGAGCGCCGAGAGGCCCATGACGCGGAACTTCCGCTCCATCATCTCGGTATAGAACTCGAGCTTGCCGCTCGGCGTGGGAAAACGCCGGTCGAGAAACAGCGTTTCCTGCTCGGGCGCGTCCTCCGAGGCGATCGGGAAGCGCACCCACCGGTGCGGCACCGAGTGCAGCCGCTTCTGCGTGATGCCGCGCAGCTGGTCGTTGTCGATGCACATCTCGTCCCAGAAGAGCGCCGGATCCTTGTACTTCTCCTGCAGCACGTCGTCGTAGCCGAAGCGCTTGCCGAGCTCGATCCAGATCCAGTCGTCCGACTTCGCCTCGCCCGGGGGCTCGATCATCTTGTCGATCCAGACCACGCGCCGGTCGTCGGTCGAGCGGCCGATGTCGCCCTTCTCGATGCCCGTGGCGCAGGGCAGCACGTAGTCGGCGAACGCCGAGGTCTCGTTCTCGAAGAGCTCGACATGCACGAGCAGCTCCAGCGCGCCGAACGCCTCGCGCGCGGCCGCCTGGCCGGGCCAGTTCGACAGCGGATTGTTGCAGCACATCAGCGCCTTGATCGGATAGGGCCGCCCCTTGCGCATCGCCTCGATCCAACCCGCCGGGCTGCGCCGCACCATCGGGCGCTCGGGCACGTGCTGCCGGCTGGCCGGCGCGCTGGCCGAGATCGGCGCGCCGATCGAGAGGTTCAGGAAGGCTCCTCCCCGGCGGCCCCAGTTGCCGGTGATGGCGGCGAGGAACATCAGCGCGCGGTTGGTCTGCACCCCGTTCGTGTGCTGGTTGATGCCGCGGCTCGCGAACAGCACGCAGCCGTCGGCGGCGGCGATCTCCGCGGCGAGCCGGCGGATCTCCGCCGCGGCAATCCCGGTGAGCGGCGCCGCCCAGTCCGGCGTGTAGCCGCGCTCGAAGATAAAGTCCCGCCAGCGCTCCCATCCCAGGACGTGCTCCTCGCAGAACGCCTTGTCCTGAAGATCGTTTGAAAGGATGTGGTGCGCCACCGCAAGCGCGAGGGCGAGGTCGGTGCCGCTGCGGATCGGCAGCCACCGGTCGGCCTTGCTCGCCGTCACCGTATAGCGCGGGTCGATCACCACCATGCGCGCGCCGTGCTTCAGGCGCCAGTCGTTGATCATGCCGAAGTACACCGGGCGGGCCTCGGCCTGGTTCTCGCCGAAGTACACGTAGAGCGAGGCGCTCCCCAGGTCCCGCTCGGTGTAGCTGTTCGGGCAGGTGCCGCTCCCCTGTGTCAGTTCGTAGGCCGCGTGCTTGCTCGCGGCACAGAAAGGGTCGGTGCCCTCGACGTTGGGTGTGCCCCACATCTGCGCCCACATCCTGATGATGCCGTTTTTGCTGATCGTGCCGGTGCGCGTGCCGGCGAAGATGGCGAGCGCCTCGGGGCCCCACTCGCCGCGCAAGGACTTGAGCTTCGCGGCGATCTCGTCCAGGGCCTGCGGCCAGGAGATGGGCTCGAAGCGGCCCTCGCCCCGAGGGCCGACGCGCTTCAGCGGCCGCGTTAGCCGCCGCGGGTTGTTGTGCAGCTGCAGCGCGAGCTGCGACTTCGGGCAGATCTTGCCGCGCAGGACCGGGTCCTCCTCGTTGCCGGTGACCTGCACCAGGCGCTCGCCCTGGAAGTGGTACTTGGTCGAGCAGGAGTTGAAGCAGATGTTGCAGCCGCCCGGCACGATGCGGTCCGCCTTGCGCTCGGCGCGCGGCTGCCGATAGGGGAAAGCGGGCGTGTCGCGGCTCCCCGCGAGCGTCTGCTTCGTGAACGCCGGGCGGGTACGCCCCCGCACCGCGTCGCCCTCGCGCGCGATCCGGTCCAGGTAGACCGTCGCCGGGCCCATAAGATAGTGATCGTGGTCGCGCACCCGCCGGCCTTCCGACGCGGCCGTCGCGAGGTGGTCATCTCGCGTACCGAACGTGATGGCGTGCCCCGGGCAGACGCTGGCACAAGCCGGCGTTCCGCCCGCGGCGCGGCGCTCGGTGCAGAGGTCGCACTTCACGGCGTGATGGTCGACGCGGTCGTAGCCCATCGCGCCGTAGGGGCAGGCAACCACGCACTCCCCGCACCCCGTGCAGCGGTCCTCGACCACGCTCACCACCCCGGTCTTCGGGTCCTTGACGATGGCCTTGGGATTGACGGGGCAGGCCCTGAGGCAAGCGGGCCGCTCGCAGTGCTGGCAGGTGACGGTGAGGAAGTCGAGCGCCGCGGCGCTCGCATCGCCCAGCCACACCACCTTGTTGCGGTACTCGCCGGGGCCCAGGCCGTGCTCCTGCTTGCAGGCCGCTTCGCAACTCTTGCAGCCGATGCAGCGCTCCAGGTCGATCATCAAAGCGAGGCGTTCCATTGCTACCACTTATCTACCATGCGGTCAGGTGCCACCAGGTGATCGGCTCGCCGCCGGCCACGTAGCCGGCGAAGAACGTGACCGTGATGACGTGGATCGCCAGGCCCAGCACGAACAGGTAGGCGAGCGTGAGGTGCAGCGGCCGCCACCACGCCTGCTGCGCGCCGACCGAGGCGCGCGTGCCCATGAGGGCGTTTTCCTCGCGCACGAGGCTCGCGTAGCGCAGGCTCGCGCGCGGCGAGCGCATCCAGTGCGCAAGCGTTGGCGAGAACGTGGCTTCCCGGGCCGCGGGATCGAGCGAGGCGAGGAGCGTGCGCTTGCGCTCTATGACCCCCGCGAGCGCCTCCCGGCTCGCCGCGCCGGCGGGGGCGAAACCGCCCTGCTTGGTCGCGAACGTGGCGGCCATCCGCCCCGACAGGCGCATGCGCGCCCAGACGCCGAGCGCGATCAGGCCGAGCAGCGCGAGGAACAGCAGCGCCGGCGGCCGGCGCAGGTAGCCGGCGGAATGGATCACGACCAGCACCGTCCCCAAGGTGCCGCACACCACGTGCGCGATGAACCAGGCGGGCGCCAGCTCGCCGCGCCCGGAGCGCTTGACCACGACGAACACCATCGATACCAGCAGGAGAGCCGCGCCGGTGACGCCGGTGAGGTAGAGCTCGGGGCTGCCTGGTGTGCGCCACGCCGGTTGCAGCGTCTGGTGCAGTGCGAACCACGCCGCGACGGCGAGCGCTGCCGCGGCGACGATCCAGATCAGCATCGGGTCCGAAAGGTCCGCGCGCTTCATCGGGTGGAAATCATACGCGGGCCGCGAGCGCGCGATTGTCAACCTGCGGACACTTCCGGCCTGAAGCGTTCCGCGCGGATGCTCATGCCGGCCACACCAGCGCAGTCGCCTCGGGTTTCGTCTCGAGGTCGACACGGCCGACGACCTGCACTACACGGGCGAGCGACTCGCTCTGGAATTCCGCCTCGAGCGTCGAAACGTGGGCGCCCGATCCCAGGTCGACGATCAGGCGTGCCGGGCGGCTCGCATGTAGCAATCCGAACAGGGCGACACGAAACACCACGCCCGCAGTGCAGCAGAGGCAGCCGATCGCCGATCGCTTCATCACCACATGCGGGCCGAGCGCCGGCGCCTCGTTCGTGAACATCCCGGTTCCCGCGCGCAGCACCGCGATCGAACCACCTCCCGCGACCGGCTCGGACAGCCGGGCGATCGCAGCATAGCGATCCTCGATGCCGCCGCCGCAAAGCAGCAAAGCTGGCACGCGCGCCTTGTCTTCCATCGGCTCCTCTTCGAGCCGGCTATTATTGCGCCGAACGGTGGACTCCTTCGCGCCCGGGCTGCTCGTCGCCGCCGCGCTGATCGCAGCGGTGGCGGGCGTCATCCGCGGCATCACCGGCTTCGGCGGCGCGATGGTGATGACGCCGCCGTTCGCGCTGATGTTCGGGCCGTGGCTCGCGGTGCCCATAGGGCTGATTCTCGAATCGCTCGTGGCGCTGCCGATGGTGTTCCAGACGCGTCACCTGGTGCGCTGGCGGCTCATCGGGCCGATGTGTCTCGCCGCGGTCCTCGCAGTGCCTCTCGGCGTCCAGGTCCTGGTCAGTGTCGACCCACTGCTGCTGCGCAGGGCGATCGCCGGCACGGTAATCGTTTTCTCGCTGCTGCTTTTCGTGGGGTGGCGACATGCCGGCGCGCCGCGCATCGGCACTTCTGTCGGCCTCGGCGCAGTGAGCGGCGCGATGATCGGCTCGGTCGGCATGGGCGCGCCGCCGGTGATCCTTTACCTTCTGTCGGGGCCCGACCCGATCGAGCGAACCCGGGCCAACGTCAACCTGTATCTGGTGATTGGCTCGCTTGCCGCCATCGCGGTCCTCCTGGGTCACGGCGTGCTCGACCCTGAGGCGCTGTGGCTCTGCCTGTTGCTCACGCCGGGCTATTACGCCGGACTGGTTCTCGGCGTGCGCCTTTTTTCGCATTTCGGCGATACCAAGTTCCGACAGTTCGTCCTCGTGCTGCTCATCGCTGTGTCGACCGGGATCCTGCTGGCCTGAAAGCAGCCCATTTTGCGCAGCAGGCGATGGCGTTCCGAGACAAAAGCGACTTCCTCAGGTCACCTTGTGGACATTCGCGCGTCGATGAACTTTCGCGCCTCTTCGAAGCCAGCCTGCGCCGTCGGCGCGTCGAAGCCCGGGTGCGTGCGCACCGCAAAGCCGTGGCGCGCGCCCTCGTAATAGCGAAACTCGAACGGCCGGCCGGCCTCGCGTACGCGCGCTTCCAGACGGCGCATGCCCTCGATCGGCGCCTGCTCGTCCCGCGTGCCGTGCAGGATCAGCGTGGGGACCGAGACGCTTTGCGCGAGGTCGTAGGGTTCGAGCCCGGGCCGCGCGCGGCTCGGCCGGAAGGCGAAGCCGTGAAACACCACGGCGAGCCTTATGTCCGCGTGCGAGGTCGCCGCCATCAGGGCGTGCACGCCGCCGCGGCAGAAGCCGAACACCGCCAACCGGCCGCGGTCCACGGACGGCAGCGAGCGCAGGAATGCCAGCGCGCCGGCGATGTCCGCTTCGACGGTTGCGTCCGGCGGATCGTCGCCGCGCATCTTCCAGCCGTGCAGAAGCGCAAGATAGCCCCAGCCAGCCAGCCGCTCGGCGATCTCCGTATAGCCGTCTTCCGGGCCGGCGACGCCGCGGAGGATCAGCACCGCCGGATGTGGCCCGGGGCCGTCCGGCGCGGCGACGTAGGCCGGAATCGAGGTGCCGCCGTCCGCGCTGAGGTAGGTGGTGCGTTCCGTTCTCATGGTCAGGCGGGCCAGGCCCTGCCTTGCAGCGCGCCGGATACCTTGGCGTCCTGCACCGGCAGGAGAATCGTGCATTTCGGTGCCGGCTGCAATCGATTCCCAGAAAACGAAAATGACGGGGGATTTGTCAAGTAGTGGACAGTCTCCGCACGAGCAGCCCGTACAATGAGAAAAAATCACCCGCTGCTGGCTGAGGTGAAAGAGGACAGACGGCCACTATCGACGACTGAGAGAGGAGGGCCTCACGATGTTCAAGCGACTCGTTGCTCCTATTGTTGGCGTGCTGGCATTGGCGGCCGGACTGGCGGCGACCCCTGCGGCAGCCCAGAAAAGCACATCGGTGCCGCTGCTGCTTTGTCCGGCGGGCTGCGGGCCTACCGAGGGCGACACCATCCTCATGGTGCAGATGATCAAGGAAGGCGCGCCGGTCACGCTGCTGCCGCAGGAGACCCCGGGCTACATGTACAACATCCGGGAGATGCTGAACGAGCGCAACTGGAAGCGCACCGTGTTCAGCACCGAGGATGTGCTGATCCAGCTCGCGATGAAATGGGGCGGCACGCCGGAATTCAAGGAGTTCATGCCCGATCGCATTCCGATCAAGTTCAAGCTGCTCTACGGCGAGACCTGGTGGCCGATCGGCAAGTTCTTCGTCACCTTTGACCAGAACGTCAAGACGATCGAGGACCTCAAGGGCAAGCGGCTCTCGCTCGGCCTGCGCAGCCAGAGCGACTGGGGCGTGTACCCGCGGCTGATCCTCGCGACCCTGGGGATCACGCCGCAGAACACCGACGTGCGCCATCTGACCCCCGCGGCGCTCACGCAGCAGCTGATCGACGGCTCGACCGACGTGGCCGTGACCGTCTTCGGGATGGAGCCGAACAAGAAGGAATGGCTGATCGGCGGGCCGCTGCGCCAGCTCGAGGCTTCCGGCAAGCCGCTGCGCTACGTCGGCGTGGAAGAGGCAACCATCGAGCGCGTCAACAAGAAGTGGAGCACGACCTTCACCCACGCGGTCATTCCGGCCGGGACGCTGCCCAAGCAGCCCGCGCCCCTGGAGGTCGGCCTCGTGCGCGGCTACAAGACGGTGCACCCGGATTTCCCCGACGAGACGGCCTACCACGTCGTCATGTCCGTGGCCAAGATGGCGCCGAAGCTGCGCGAGCTGCACGTGCTCTGGAAGATCTGGTCCCCGGAGCTGATGGTGGCGGGGCTGTCCGACGAGAACGTTCATCCGGGCGCGAAGAAGGCCTACGTCGAGCTGGGCTGGTGGGGCAAGACCAAGAACTACCGGCCGATGACCTACCCGGAATAGCAAGCGAACCCCCGCCGGCCGGCGCTCCGCGGGCCGGCGGGCGCGCCCGCCGCGGCGCGCGATCCGATGCAAGCGAAACTCGAAAGGGCTGCTTTCGTCAGCAACGTGCTCATCCTCGCGGTGGGCGCGCTGATGATCGTTTACGTCGGCAGCGCCGTGCTCGGTCTGGTGTCCAGCTCGGCCCGACATTACTCCGCGTTCGTCCTGTTCGTGATGATCATGTCGGGCCTCGCCTCGATCAAGGTGCTGGTCCTCGAACGTCCGGGACGCGGGGAGATCGAGGATGCATCCGCCCGTGCGGTGCCGGCGAAAGCGCCCTGGAGCCTGCGGGTCCGCGCGGCCCTGGCGGCCGCGGGATCGCTGCTGGCCATCGCGGGCGCCGCTTACGTTCTAGTGCATGCCGACCGTCTCGAGAGGACTGCGCCGTTCTTTACGAGCCTCGACATGTGGATGGGCGGCGCCCTGGTCGCCGGCGTGGTGCTGCTGACGCTGGTGCACTGGGGGCTGATGCTCTCCTCCCTCATCGCTCTGGCGATCGCCTACTTCTTCCTTGGCCAGCACATCACCCACCCGATCTTCGCGCATCCCGGATATGACCCCGAGTTCGTCATGAACTACGTCGGGCTGGGCGTGACGCAGGGCGTGTTCCTGTACGCCCAGACCGCGGCCGACGACATTTTCTTTCTCGTCCTTTACGCGACCACGCTGTTCGGGCTGGGCGTGATGCCGATGATCGTCGAGACCGGGCGATTGGCGGGCCGCCGCCTTCCGGGCGGCGCGGCGGCCCCCGCAGTGTTCGGCAGCGCCGCGGTCGGCGCCGTCATGGGGACGGCGGTATCGAACGTCGTGCTCTGCGGCCGCTTCACGATTCCCCTGATGACCCGCTACGGCTACAGCCCGGCGATGGCCGGCGCAATCGAGGCCACCGCGTCCACTTGCGCCCAGATCATGCCCCCGGTGCTCGGGCTCGCCGCGTTCCTGATCGCAGCCACCCTGGGGATCGCCTACATCGACGTCGTCAAGGCCGCGGTGCTGCCCGGCGTCCTGTACATCACGGGCATGGCGATCGGCGTCGGCGTCTATGCAATGCGCCACCAGCTGCCGAGGCTGACCGACCCGGTGGACATGAGGGTGATCTGGCGCCTGTTGCCGACGTTCGGAGTCTCCTTCCTGACGGTCATCGCCCTGCTGGTGAATTACTATTCGCCGTCCATCGCGGGAATCGCGGGCATTGCCGTGGCGCTCGTGCTTTCGGCGTTCCAGGGGCCCTACCGCCCGAAGCTGCGGGAGCTCACCGCCGCAGTCCAGGACGGCCTGGTGCTGGTTTCCCTGCTCTCCCTGCTGCTGATCGCCATCGGGCCGCTCGGCCAGGCTTTCCAGACCACCAACCTTTCCGGCAAGCTCGGCATCTGGCTGATCACCGTCCTGCCCGACAGCATGATCGTCCTGCTGATGGGCGCGGCGCTGCTCTCAATCATCCTCGGCGTCGGGCTGCCCACGCCGGTCGCCTATCTGGTCGCCGCGCTAGCGGTGGTGCCGTTCATGATCCAGATCGGCGTCGCTCCCCTGCAAGCGCATTACTTCGTGTTCTATTTCGCGGTGTACTCCGCCTTGACCCCGCCGGTGGCCGTCGCGGTTCTTGCGGCCGCGAAAATCTCGGGCGCGAGCTTCTGGGATACCGGCATCCATTCGATGAAGCTCGCCGCCACCACGTTCATCATCCCGTTCGCCTTCGTGTTCAATCGCGACCTGATGGCGTTTCCGAATTCTTCCTGGTGGATGCTCCGCGGGGTGGTGGAGATCCTGGTGGTGCAGGCGATCAGCTCGATCTTCCTGTACGGCTATTTCAGGCGGCGACTGACCGTCCCGGAGCGCTTCGCGTCCTTCGTCGTCGTGATGCTCGGCTATACTGCGCTCATGAACCGCGAGCCCATCTATACCTACGTCGCGGCCGCGTCGGCGGTCGCACTCCTTGCGTGGGTCTGGGCGACGCCGCGCGCAGCGGTCACCGCCGCGCCGTGAGCGCGTCGAGCCCTTCGGCCGTCACCCTGATGTGCTCGGGCAATGACCCACAGCAGTAGCCGATGATGTGCGCGCCCGAGCGCACGAGTTCCGGGAGCCGCTCCGCTGCCACGTCCGGCCCCTCGTAGGACTGGTTGGACATCACGACCGAGTTCGGCTTCGCTGCGACGAACACTTTCCCGGTGAGCCCCTTGGCATCGATGTGCTGCCGGAAGCGCGTCGCGATCGGGATCACGTCGCCAAGGCCCACCGAGCAGTTCGCCCCGACCACGTCGGCGCCCAGCTTCAGCAGGCCCTCGAAGCGCTGCCCAGCGAGCGCGTCGTCCTTGCCCTCGAGCATCTCCTCCACGGAGTCGCCGAAAAAAGTGCGGTGCTCGGACTGCCCGGGCGCGAGGTCGGTGAAGACCACCGTCATGTAAAGCGGGACCTTGACCCCCTCCTTGGCGAATACCTCGTGCGCGGCTTCCGCGGCCGCCTGGCCCTCGAGCGCCTGCAGCAGGGTCTCGACGCAGATGACGTCGACGCCAGCCTGCACGAGCGCGCGGATCTGCCGCACGAAATTGGCGCGGATCTCCGGGTAGGTCCCGGTGTCGCCGATGATGAGGCCGGTCGGGCCGACGTCGCCGCCGATGAAGCAGTGCCGTCCGGTGTCGCCCATCGCCTGGCGCAGCAGCCGCACGCCCTCGGCGTTGAGCCGGTCGGCATCGGCGACGTCGAGGCCGAACTCCGGCAGCCGCAGCACGCAGCTATTGAAGGTATTCGTCAGCATCAGCTCGGCGCCCGCCTCAAGCTTGTCGCGGTACATCCGCCGCACCTCGTCGGGCTTCGTGAGGTTGTAGCCGTCGCAGCACGTGCCGGCCTCGTCCTTGACGTGGTCCTGGAACCAGGTGCCGGTCGCGCTGTCGGCGAGCATCGGGCGCTGGTGCGCGCGGGCGAGGCGCTGCAGGAATGTTTCTTTACTCTGCATCGGGTTCACTCCTTGTTGGAATCAGGCCGTAGAGGCCGGTCAGCGTTTTCTCGGGCAGGATGGCGCCGCTTTCCAGCACCTCGATTCCGGGCAGGGCCTCGCCCGCCGTGAGCGCGCCGACAACGGCGGGCGCCTGCTCAAGCGGCCAATCGAGGTAGCCCGGGCCGACGCGGCGCGTCACGCGATAGCCTTGGGCGCGCGCCCGGGCGCCTAGCCGGCGGCGCACTGCGCTGAGCGCCGACTGCACGACGACCCATCCCGCGGTATCCAGGAACAGGCCCTCGAGGCCGTCCATCGCCTCGAAGAGCTGCGTTACGCGCGCATCCAGCCGCGGCCCCAGGGTCACGAGGAACAGCTCCACCGCCAAGCCCCCCCTCAGCATGGCCGCGAGCGCCGCGCTGCTGAGCGTGGCGCCGCCGTCGAGCTCGACGCGCGTGCCCTCGATGCCACGGATGGCCACCTCGCGCAGCCACGCCACGGGCGCGGCGACCTCGAGGGCGTGCGCCGCAATCGCCGCAGCGGTCGCGCGCACCTCCGGCGCCACCGGCCCGAGGTCGGGGTAGTGCGCCCGCAGGATCTGCTCCGGACGCACCGAGACCTCCAGGTCCTCCAGGCGCTCGAGCCGGCGCGCCGTGGCGGACATCATGGCTAGTGCGCCAGCCTCAGCTTGTCGACGAACACGTCCTGGAAGGACTCGTCTGTTGCCATGTCGACCCGCACGGCCTCGCGCGCGACGCGCACTGCGGTGTCCAGATGCCGGCGCGAAAGCGTCGTGAGCACCGCTCCGGCCAGCGCGGCGTTGCCGATGAATTCCACGCGCTCCAGCGGCACGTCGGGCAGCAGCGCGATCCGCAGGATGCTGACGGGATCGAGATAGCTGCCGAAGGCGCCGGCGACGTATACGCGGTCGAGGTCCGCAGCCGTGATTCCGGCCGCGTCCATCACGTAATGGATTGCGGTGGCGGTGGCCGCCTTGGCCAGCTGCAGCTCGCGCACGTCGCCCTGGTGGAGGTAGAGCGGCCGGCCTTCGGGGTCGCGCGCGACGATGAACGCCCGCATCTCGCCCGCGGTATGGGCGCGCTCGCGCAGCCACGCGGGCCACTGCTCGGTGTCGAGCATCCGCCCCGACGCGTCAAGCACGCCGACTCGGACGAGCTCCGCAACCGTGTCGACGATCCCCGTCCCGGCGATGCCGAACGGCGGCTTCTCCTCCACAGTGTCGAGGCGCAGTCGCTGCCGCGCCTCGTCGATGGCCACCTTGGTGATCGCGCCGGGACGCGCCTGCGTGCCGCACGCCATCTGCGCGCCCTCGAACGCCGGCCCCGCCGGCGCGGAGCATACGTGCAGCTTCCCGCGATGCACCAGCGCCACCTCGGCGTTGGTGCCCACGTCGACCGCGATGACCGTGTCCGTGCGCCCGGGCAGGTCGAGCGCGGTCACGACCCCGACGGTGTCGGCGCCGATATAGCCGGAGATCAGTGGCAGCCCGACGACCGGCGTCGCCGGCTCGAGCCGCAGGGCGAGCTCGGCCGCCGGAACCGTGAGCAGCTGGTTTACCACCGGGCGGAACGGAAAGCCGCCGAGGGTCTTGACGTCGAGCCCGAAGAACAGGTGGTGCATCACCGCGTTCCCTGCCACGGTCATCAGGACGATGTCATTGCGAGCAATCCCGTAGCTCAGCAGCAGGCGCTCGATCATTTTGTTGACGCGGCCGACGATCTTGCGATGCAGCTCGAGGAGGTTCTCCTCCTTCTCCATCGCGAAGGCGATGCGCGACATGAAGTCGCCCCCATACGCGCCCTGGGGGTTGCGCTGCGTCTCGACCGACAGCATGGCGAGCGTCGTGAGGTCGAGCAGCGCCATCGACACGGTGCTGGTGCCGATGTCGATCGCCAGGCCGTAGACGGGCGCAGAGGAGCGCGACCGGACGGCGAGCAGCGTGCCGTCGTGCAGCAGACAGCGCAGGGCCGTCTCCCGGCGCGCGAGCGCCAGACCGAGCTCGCGCAGGGCGGGGATGGCCGAGCGGCGCAGCTGGATGCCTTTCTCGAGCAGCGCCTCCTCGAGCAGCGCGATCGCCGGGCGATCGCTCTCGTCCGAAACGCGGGAGAGGTCCACGTCGAGATCCTGGATCACCGGCTCGACCGAGGAGAGCTGCGGTAGCACGACCCTGGGGTCCAGCAGCTTCAGCGAGACGGGGGGCAGTTCGACCGTCAGGTCGCCGTCGACCGTAAGCTGGCACGACAGCCGCCAGCCCCGCGCCAGGTCCGCCGGCTCCAGGAGCGACTGATCCAGGACGCTGGGCGCGACCTCCCGGCCGACCACGGTGACCCGGCACTCGCGGCAGCGGCCGCGACCGCCGCAGATGCCAGGCAGGTCGATGTCGTGCTCGCGGCAAGCCTCGAGCACTGAAACACCGGGAGCGACCGCGACCGTGAGCCCATCCGGCAGGATGGTTAGGCTCACCTATGCCACCTTCGACGCGACCAGCTCCTTTGCCACCTCGACAGCCATGGCGGCGTGGCTAGCGTAGCGGTCGGCGCCGACCTTCTTGGCGAACATCTCGCTCACCGGCGCGCCGCCGACCATCACGCTGATCCTGTCGCGCATGCCTTCGTTCTGCAGGGCCTGGGTGACCGTTTCCATGTAGAGCATCGTGGTGGTCATCAGGGCCGACATCCCGATGATGTCGGCGTTCTCCTCCTTCGCCTTGCCCAGGTACTTTTCGGCCGGGCAGTTCACGCCCAGGTCGTGCACCGTGAAGCCGGCGGTACGAAGCATGAGAGCGACCAGGTTCTTGCCGATCTGGTGGATGTCGCCCTTCACCGTCGCGATGACCACCGTGCCCTTGTGCGTGCTGGCATCCACCTTGAGGTGCGGCTTCAGGATGTCAATGCCGGTGTTCATGGCCTTCGCGGCGCGCAGCAGCTCGGGAACGAAGTACTCGCGGCGGTCGAACTTGCCGCTCACAACCATCATCCCCTTCGCAAGCCCGTCGTTGATGGCCTCGTAAGCGTCCATGCCGATGGCGATGGCGCGGTTTGCGAACTCGGTTGCCATGGCCGCGTCGAGCTTCCAGACCGAGTCGGCCAAGCCTCCGAGAACTTCGTCGCGCTCGCTGCTCGTCGTATCGCTCACGGCTCGGTCAGCGGGTCTCGGCGGCGGCCGCCATCGCGCGAAGGTTCTCGAGTTTCGTTAGCGGAGGCACGGCGCACCCGGAGGACAGCAGGTCGATGCCGTCCTCGAAGCACTTGTTCGCCTCGCGCAGGACATCGGCCGGCCCGCCGTTCAGAAGCGCGCGGACCGGGGCGACGTTGCCGATCGCGAGCACGTCGCCCAGGATCGGCTTGGCTTCCTTCACCTCGACCTTCTCCTCGAAGGAGAAGGCAAGGGTGCCGGTGTCCCTGATATGCGGCATCAGGTCCTTCGTGTATCCGCAGATGTGCAGCGCGGTAGGAACACCCTTGACGGTGGCGAACACCTTGGCCTCGTATGGCAGCGCGAACTCGGCATACTGGCCGGCGCTCAGCAGGTCCCCGCTCGCCACGGGATCCGAGAGCGTGATCGTGTCGACCCCTGCGCCGATGGCAGCGTGCGCAAGCGCGATGGCGGCCTGCGCCATGAGCTCCATCACGCGCTTGACGGCCTCGGGCTCCTCGAGCGTGGCGAGAAGGATGCGCTCGGCGCCGAACACGGCGCAGGCGATCGTGAACGGTCCCGTGACCTTCATGTTGACCGGCTGGATGTCGCGCTGACTCGTCGCGAGCAGCGAGATGGCCTCGAGCACCGCCGGGATCCGCCCGCGGGACAAGAAGTCATTGGGCAGCTCGAATTGGCCGAACTCCGACTCGAGGTGCTCCATGATCTGCGGCTGCGTCATCTCCGAGCCGCGATCGAGCGGGGCGCCGAGCGCCTCCCCTTCGAGCGTGAGGCAGAATGGCACGGTGCAGCAGGGCACGCCAGTGAGCTCGTACGTCGAAGCGGCGGCCCGCGCCATCTTCTTCGGGTCCCAGTGGGAATCCGGCCAGCGGGCGTCGACCTGCTTCATCGCCTCGACCGTGACGCCGACCGTTGGCACCCACACCACGCGTCCGTCCGGACGCTGGCCGCGCAAAGTCGCGAGGATTCGCTCTTTCGTGTTCATGCCCATGATTCATGCCCTCGCTCTGATGACTGTCGATTATCGAATGTTCCCCCTGGGGGCGGCAACGTTTCTCCGGCAGCGAGATGTCCTGAATAGAACAATTTGCGCAGCGCGATTGCCTGCTATATTGCAGGCGAAGGAGCAACCGACCGTGGCGACCATGAGCCGCAGCGGACACCTCGACGTGCTCGCCGCGATTCCGCAGGAGCACCGCAGGCTTGTGCTGGCGCAGTGCGGCCAGCGCCGCTACCGCAAGGGCGAGATCATCTGGCGCCAGGGCGACGCCGCCCCCATGGTGGGGATTCTCGGTGAGGGCAAGGCCCTTTCCGAGTATCGCAGCTCAGGCGGGCGCACCGTGATTACCGGTTTATGGTCCTCGGGCGATCTCATCGGCGCCCTCAACCTCAGCGCTTACAACGTCCACCAGATGACCGTACGTTGTCTGGAGAGCTGCCTGGTCCATACACTAACGGTTGAGGAGTTCTACGCGCTGGTAAGGTCCTATCCGGAAGTGGCGGAAGCGGTCGTCAGGGCGCTCTCCGTGCGCCTGCATTGGTACAACCATCTCACTCTCGTGCTCGGTACCCTGCCCGCTTTCGAGCGGGTCTGCGGAATGCTGCTCGCGCTCTCGGAGCACTTCGCAGTTAACACCGCGGACGGATTGCTCATCGACTTGAATCTTACCCACGTCACACTCGCCGCCATGGTCGGCGTGGGGCGCCCGTTCCTGACCGTGACGTTGAGCCAGCTCGAGCGCAGCGGTCACCTACGCAGCTCGCAGCGCCGCATCCTCATCCGCGATCCGGCGGGGCTGAAGGCGCTCGCATTCGATGCGGCGGCGCGGCGGCGTACCAAGGGCGGAACCGGTGCCGCGCGTGGCGCGCCAGCTCGACGTGCGGGCGCCGCGCCGGCGCCCTAGCAATAAGATGCAAGATTCGACTCACTACTAATAAAAGGAACGGACGGCGAAATCGTCATGCAGCAACGACCCTATATTTCGCTCGCCCAGGTCCAGGCGGCGATGAGTGCCATGCTGAAAAAGGCGCTGCAGCAGCCAAACCGTCCCGTGGCGATGGCCATCGTCGACGACTCAGGGAACCTGATCGCCTACCAACAGATGGACAATCTACGGCTGTTTACGCGGCGCCACGCCATTCGAAAGGCGTACACGGCGGCGATCACGGGGATGAACAGTGGGGCATTCGGCGAGGATTGCGTCAAGGCGCGCGGTCAGACCGTGCGTGAGGTCGGCGGGGACCTGGAACTCACTCCGGGCCAAGGCGGCGTCGTCGTGCGTTCAAGCCGGCACGCTCCTCGCAACCCCGAAGAGTTCCACGTCAACGTCATGGGCGGCATCGGCGTAGGCGGCTATCTGACGGGTCGAGAGGACGAGGAACTCGCAATGGTCGGCTTAAATGCGATGGACCTATGACACCGGTAATGCGACTGGAGGGTGACGCTTCCTCGCTCCCAAGGATTGAGTACTTGCATAAACTCTCTAAAGAAGGAATCCGTCTATGCGCCATCCGAATCCCACGCTGAACCGCTTCATCGACAGCCTCGAGGGCGTCGTCGAGCGCGAGCGCGATCAGTGGAAGATCGTCGCGGCCGTCGAACCGCTGGTGAAGCAACTCATCGCCGACCCCGACCGCAGCTGGCTGAAGGACAAGTACCGCCGACCGCCCGAGGGCAAGACCGGCATCGCCGCCGGCTACGGCCAGTACTGCCTGTACCGGCGCGGCTCCGCGCTCTCCGTGATCGCGTTCTGCTGGGGCGCCGGCAAGGGCACGCCGATCCACGACCACCTCGCCTGGGGCGTGCTGGGCTTCACCGACGGGCTGGAAAAGGAGACGCGCTACAAGCGCATCGACGACGGCTCAGACCCGAACCGCGCCAAGCTGCAGGAGGTGGGCGTGTACTTCACGAAGACCGGGGAGACCTCGCACCTCACCTCGCCGCAGCGCGACGTGCACCGCGTCGAGAACCCCGGCGACCGGCCGTCGGTCAGCGTGCACATCTACGGCTGCGACATGGGCACCCAGCGCCGGCGCCGGTACGACGCGGCGACCGGCGAAATCGAGTGGTATACGACGCCGCACGATTCGGACGAAGTCGTGGTGTCGTGAAGTCACCGATTGCCGCGATATTCCAGGACCGCAGGATGCCCGGGCTGGGTGCTGTCAATTACTTGACAACAGCCGCGCGTCCTTTGTGGCACGATGGCCGCGATGGCACGACAGGCGGTCTGCAAGACGGGCGACGTGCCCGCGATGGGCATCCGGCAGTTCGACGCCGGCACAGGCAAGGTGTGCATCGTTAACGCGGGCGACCGGTTCTTCGCCTGCCAGGCCTCCTGCCCGCACGAAGGCGTCGCGCTGTGCGAGGGCGTCTTCGACGGCAACGTGCTGACCTGCCTGGAGCACCTCTGGCAGTGGAACCTGCGCGAAGGTGGCGAGCCGCGCGGCCTCGCCGAGAGGCCGCTGCAGATGTTCCCGGTGGAGATCGACGCCGACATGGTCGTCCTGACGGTTGACCCCATATGAGGACCTTTGGCCAATTGCTCGCGAGCTCGCGCCCTGTGGTGGCATTGTCGTCCGGGTCAACTGTCCACGACGCGATCGCGACCATGGTACTGAATGACATCAGCGCCGTGGCCGTGCTCCACGACGATGCGCTCGTGGGTATCGTCACGGAGCGCGACCTCGTGCGAAAGATGTTCAGCTCCGGGCGTACCCCGGAACGGCTGGGCGAGATCATGACCAGCCAACTCATCACCGTGTCGCCTGCCGATTCCGCGGAAGCTTGCATGGCGCTGATGATCGAGAACCACATCCGTCACTTGCCGGTGCTTGAGCGCGGGCGGATGGTGGCAATGCTATCCATGCGCGACCTCGTGCGCCACATCCTAGCGGAAAAGGAATTCGTCATCGCACAGATGACCGACTACATCTCCGGTACGCCCTCGGCGCCACGGATACAGTAGGAAGGCAAAGCGCAGCGCGATTGTGCTGCTGCGCAGCACACCTCAATGCCCGTCAATCTCCTCGAAGCCTCTGCCGACTTTTTGCGGGGATGGCCTGGCTCACGCCGCGGTCGCCTTTCGCGAGCGCTCGCGCAACGCGAGCCAGACGATGGCGATGGTGACGGTGGCGACCAGGGGTAGGGCGAACAGGTTCACGCGCTCCCAGCCGGCCGAGGTCACGGTCATCCCCGAAGTGAGCGAAGAGATCGCCATCATGATGAAGATCGCCTGCTCGTTCGTCCCCTGCGCCTTGGCGCGCTCCTCGGGGCGGTAGGTCTCGGTGAGGAGCGTCGTGCCGCCGATGTAAAGGAAGTTCCAGCCGACGCCGAGGATGACGAGCGACCACCAGAACTGCGCCACCAAAATGCCGGAGAGCGCGATGGCGATGGCGGTGAAATTGAACAGCGCGCCCGTGAACATGACGGGCAGCACGCCGACGCGGCGGATGAGCGGTCCGGTGACGAAGGACGGCGCGAACATGGCGATGATGTGCGAGGAAATCACGAACGCCGCATCGCCGTAGGGGTGGCCGTGGGCCTGCATCGCAATCGGGGTGGAAACCATGAGGAAGTTCATTACCCCGTAGCCGATGGCGCCGCCGAGCACGGCGACGACGAATTTCGGTTGCGCGGCGATCGTGCTGAGCGCCCGTCCCGGTGCGGCCTGCTCGGCGGCGCTCGGGGCCGGGATGCGGATCAATCGAAGCAGCGCCATCGTGATCAGTGCAAATCCGATCAGGACGAGATAGGCTGCCATGAACTTCGGACCGAGCAGATCGATTGTCCAGCGGCTGCTCGTCGGGCCCAGAACGCCGCCCACGAGCCCGCCGGCGAGCACCAGTGAAATCGCGGTCGCTTTGAAATCGCCGCTCGCCACGTCCGCCGCGGCGAAGCGGTAGTACTGGCCGTAGGCGTTATAGACGCCGAAGACGAGCGTGCCAAAGCACAGCATCCAGAAGCTCTGCGCCAAGATCGCCGCCGCGCATAGCAGGGCGCCGACTATTCCCCAGAGCGTGCCCGTCGTCAGCCCGCGCTGTCGGCCCACCCGCTTCATGTGCAGCGAGGCCGGCATGGTGCCAATCGCCCCGCCCAGCACCCAGCAGGTCACAGGCAGCGTAGCGAGCGCGGCGTAGGGGGCAAGCGCTAACCCTGCCAACCCATTGATCGCAATGAGGGTCGAGTTGTTGGTGAAAAGCAGCGCCTGGCAGGCAGCCAACAACGCCACATTGCGCGTACTGTTCATATACACAGGTTCAGGGCGGATTCCAAGGACCCCGAGGAGCGAGATTCACGCCGAGCGGGAGACCACGGTCACCATCGAGCGCGCCCGCTCGATCATCTCGCCCGTGGGCGGCGCGAGAGGGGCCAGCCTGAACACGGCCCCGCAAAGCGCGCAACGAATTGCCAACGCCGCAGCGTATGGCGAGTTGCATCAACTTCAGCGCGTTTGTAGGCCCGGCGAGCCCTACTCTTATCGGTGTACGAATCCCGCTAGCGCGCAGCTGCTTGATCCAACCGATGATCGCCGTACCATCAAAGCAGAACTGCGATACAACAAAGCCATGCTGCTTGAGAACTGCGTCGCCGCCGCTTCGCGCTAGCCAGCCTTGCGCATCTGGTTCGCGAGAATGTCCGTCAGCCCCTGCATGTGCGGCACGGTGTAGGTCGGCTCCACGTCGATCTCGAGCTTCGGCTCGCGCGCCCGGTTCACCCAGGCGGTCGCGAGCCCCTGCCGGTTCGCGCCGACGACCTCCCAGAAGTGGCCGGTGACCCAGAGGATCTCCTCCTTCTTGCATTTCGCCCGGCTGATGCCGAGCTGGAAGACCTTGGGAGAGGGCTTGAAGGCCTGCGCCTCTTCCCCGCTCGAGATGATCTCGTCGATGTACGGATACGTGCCCGCGTACTTCGAGTGGTCCTCGATCATCTTCTTGGTCGGGTTGGCGACGATGCGCAGCGTGAGGCCCAGCGCCTTCATGCCCTTCAGGGCGTTCACCACCTCCGGGTAGGCGCGCAGCTTGTGGTAGTTGTCGCAGATGTCCTCCATCGCCGCCTTCGAGAGCTGCACGCCGAGCTTATCCAGCGCGTACTTCAGGCAGGCGTTGTTGAGCCCGGGATGGAGGACGAAGTTGTCGGCGAGCGTGGTGTAGAACATCGCCCACTTCTGATGCTTGCGCCATTCCTGCGCGATCTTCTGCGCGAGGTGGCTTTCGTAGACGTACGGCTCGATGACGTCGGCGATCGAGTAGTTGTCGACCAGCGTGCCCCAGGTGTCGAAATGCAGTTCCTTGTACATCGGTTCCTCCTGGCATTGGCGAACAGGCGCAATGGTGCAAAGGATCGCGCCGGCGCGTCTGTCAAGTTCTTGACAGGCTGGACTGGTTTTTCCCGACGATCCGGCGCAGCAGGTCGACGTTCTGGATCTCGAGGTAGCGCTTGCCGCAGTGGACGATCTTGTCGCGCTGGAAGTGGCGCAGCGTGGTGCTCACCCACTGGCGCGTGGCGCCCACCATGTTGGCGAGGTCCTCCTGCGTGAAGTGGTGCCGGATGGCGATGCCGGTCTTCGTGGGCACGCCGTCCATCTCCGCGAGCTGGAGCAGCAAGTGCGCCAGGCGCAGGAACACCGACTGGGTGCCGAAGGCCTGCAGCAGGGCGGAGAGCCAGAAGATCTTCTGCGTGAGCGAATCGATGACGAAGCGCGCGATCAGCGGGCGCGCCTGCACGAGGGCCTCGAGCTCCTCGGCGGCGATGCACCACACCGAGGCGTCCTCGACCGCGCGCGCCGACCAGACGTGGACGGTGTCCGCGGTGAGGACGTTGGGGCCGCCGATCAGGTCGCCGTCGGACCAGTAGGCCATGGTCACCTCCTTGCCGGTGGCCGAGGTGTAGTAGGTGCGGATGAGGCCGCTCGCGACGATGAAGGTCGTGGTGTGCAGCGTGCCCTGGGTGAATACGGTGGCCCCTTTGGGAATGCTGCGTCGCTTGCAGGCGGCGAGCAGCACCGCTTTCTCCTCCGGCGCCAGCGCGGCGAACGGCGATTGCGGGGCGCGCGGCTCTTTCGGGACGACCTCTTTCTGGGCGGCCTGACGCGCGGGACGGATCGGTACGACGCTGCCTTGACCCATACGCTCCTCCTCGATGCCCGAACATGATGCGCCGCACCAGGGCGCCGCGTCCAGTGTCAACGACTTGACAGACCACGCGCCCGGCAAAGGCCATGATCCATCGAACGAGGAGGAAGCATCCATGAAAGCGCTCGCATCCCTGGCCGTCGCCGCCCTGGCTTTCGCCGCCGCATTCGCGCAAGCGCAGGAGCAGAAGATCTCGATCCTGGTTTCGCCCGCCGGCTCGGGTCCCTATAACGCTTTCGCCGTGCTGCAGACGCGCGCTGCCGAGCACCACAAGACGCTGCGGCCGATCGCGGTGGAGACGCCGGGGTTCAACTACAACGTGAAGTACCTGGCGGAGAACCCCAACCTCTGGAAGAACAGCGTCATCGGCTCCGGCTCGGTGCTCGAGTGGGCGGCGAATTCCGGTCTCAAGCCCTACTACCCGAAGCCCCTCGCCGCGGCGAAGGACTACCGCATCATCGGGGTGATGGGCCTGACCGGCATCACCTTCGTCGCCACCGATCCGAAGATCCGCAGGCTCGAGGACTTCGCCGGCAAGCGCATCGCCGCCGGCCTCATCACGCAGAACGAGTGGGGCATGTACCCGCGCATGATGCTCGAAGGCACCGGCATGCTGAAGAAGGTCAAGTCCTTCAACATGCTGGGAACCGACCCGAACGTCGAGGCGCTGCTCGACGGGCGCGCCGACGTGGCCACCATCGTCATGTTCTCGAGCGACGGTTTCAAGCACACCATCCAGCCCAGCCCCTTCAAGCTGCTGGAAGCCTCCAAGCGCCCCTTCCAGTACATCAACATCCCGGCCTCCACCATCGAGGCGTACAACAAGAAGACCGGGGCGAGCTTCCACGTGCGCACCTATCCGCCCAACACGCTGCCCAACCAGCCGCAGGAGCTGACCACCTTCGGCAACTACCTGCTGCTCTCCGCCCACAAGTCGTTTCCCGACGACCTCGCCTACGAGCTCACCAAGCTTTGGGTGAAGATGGGCCCGGTGGTCGCGCAGTACAACGCCATGGGCAAGATTTGGACGGGGGAGAGCATCTCCGCCGCCGCCCGGTCGAACCCCAAAGCCGTGCACCCCGGCGCGATGCGCGCCTACCGGGAGCTCGGGCTGGCGAAATAGCGGGACCGCCTTTCCATGGCCGAGCGAGGGCCGGCGCGGATACTGCTCCCGGCCTACACCTTCGTCGCGCTCGTCGTGGTCGTCTACCACGGCATGTCCGTGTTCTGGACGTTCCACAACGCGATGGAGCACTACACCGCGCACCTGGGCGCGATCCTGCTCCTCATCGCGCTGCACATCGCCGTCACCCTGGGCGCGGCGGGGCAGCCGCGGCGCACGGCCTGGCTCGTGTTCGCCGGCGTGATGGCCGGCTGCACGCTCTTCTCCACGGCCTACCTATACGTGATGGCCCAGGACCTGGAGCTCAGCCAGCCTTTCCTCACTGACTTCCAGTACTTCATCGGGCTGCTGCTCCTCGTTGCGGTGTTCGGGCTGAACTGGGTGGTGTGGGGGACGGCGCTCACGGTGGTGTGCCTCGCCGCAGCGCTCTACTTCGGCCTGGGGCACTTGGTGCCGAGCCCGGTCGTGGACCTGAGATTCAGCCCGCAGGTGGTGATGAGCTACCTCGCGGGCATGGGCGGCCCGCGCGGGGTGTACACGTTCATTCCGCTGTCGGCCGACACGATCCTGCTCCTGCTCGTGTACGGCGGCCTCATGACCAGCACCAACGTCTTGGACATGTTCGAGGAGATCGGCAAGGCGGTCGGCAATCTGCTGCGCGGCGGAGTGTCGTACTCGTGCATCGCCGCGAGCTCGCTGGTGGGCATGGTGACCGGCCAGACGGTGAGCTGCATCGCGCTCAGCGGCTCGATGACCATCCCCACCATGATCCGCGGCGGGTTCACGCGCGAGCAGGCGGGGGCAATTGAGGTGATGGCCGCGAACGGCGCACAGATCATCCCGCCGGTAATGGGCCTGGGCGCCTTCCTCATGGCGGTGATCCTCGGCATCTCCTATATCGAGGTCGTGGCGGCGGCCATCCTGCCCGCGTTCCTCTATATGTTCACGCTGGCGATCGCCGTGTACGCGCTGATCCAGGCCTCGCCGCACATCCCCTACGAGCGCCGCAAGGTGGACTGGGCGAAGGTGCTGTGGATCCTTCCCGGCTTCCTGCCTTCGATCGTGCTCGTGGTGGCGCTGCTCTCTATGCGCTACTCCGCGGGCATGGCCGCGCTGTGGGGCATCGGGGCGATGGTCGGCATGAGCTTCCTGCGGCCCGGACGCTATCGCCCCACGCTCGCGGGCATCGTGCGCGGCCTCCGCGATGGGGCGCTGGCCGGCGCACAGCTCGGAGTGATCCTCGCGGCGATCGGCGTGATCGTGCAGATGCTCGTCACCACGGGCCTCGGGACGCTGTTCGCCGACCTCATGATCCGTGTGTCGGGAAACAGCGTGCTGCTCGCCCTGCTGCTCGGTATGGGGATCTCGCTGCTCATCGGCCTGGGCCTGCCCACGCCGGCCGCGTATTCGCTCGCCGCGGTGGTGGTCATTCCCTCGCTCATCGACGTGGGCATCGACCCGCTCGCCGCGCATTTCTACGGCTTCTACTTCGCGGTGTTCTCCTCCTTCACGCCGCCCGTGGCGGTGGGCGTGCTGATGGCCTCGCGCATTGCCGGCGGCTCGTTTCGCGACACCTGCCTGGAGACCTTCAAGCTGGGCGGCGTGTGCATGCTGCTGCCGTTCTTCTTCGTCGCCTTTCCCAACTCGCTGCGCTTTCCCGACTACACCGCCGACACCCTGGTGGCCACGGTGCTCCTGTGCGTGAGCACGCTCATGCTCGCGGCGTCGATCTACGGCGGGTTCCTGGGCAGGCTCACCGGGCGTGAGCGCCTGTTCATGCTCTCCGGCCCGCTGGCGTCGCTCGCGTACTACCGCGAAGGCGAGGCGTGGATGGCTTGGCTTCCGATCGTACTGCTCGCCGGTTTTTTCTTCTTCCGGCTAAAGCGGCGTGCCGCGCGGCAGCCGGCGTAGCGGATCGTGGAAGGGCAGGGCGGCCACGCGGGCCGCGCGCCCGTCGGCGAGGCGCACCGTCGTGCCGGGCGGGGCTTCGGGAGGGGCAAAGCCCAGGGCGATGCGCTTCCCGAGCGTCGGCGACAGGCACTCGCTCGTGACTCGCGCCACGGGCAGGTCCGCTCCCGGGGCGCCGTCCACGATCTCGAAGCCTGCCAGCTTTCTCGTGAACCTGAACCGCCTCGCCGCATCGCCGACGAGCCGCGCCAGCCCAAGCTCCCGCGGATTCGCCCGGCCGTCGATCTCGCGGTCGAAGAGCACGTAGCCTGATTCGATCCTCAGGCTGTCTGCCGCCTTCCAGCCGCACTCGGGCACCTTGAGATCGAGCAGTTCCTGGCTCAGGCGAGGCGCCTCCCTGGCGGGGACCAGAAGCTCGTAGCCGAGCTCGCCGCTGAAGCCGAGCCGGCCGATGACGAGCGAGTCTTTCTCGATGAAGTGGAAATACCGCAGGCTCAGGACAGCTTCCCTGCCGATCAGGCGCGCGAGGATTGCGCCGCTCGCGGGTCCCTGAAGCGCGAGGATGGCGTACTCGCCCGAGCGCTCGAGCGCCTGGACCGGGACGCGCTTGCCGGTGAAGAGCCAGAAGCGCTCGGCGTCCAGGCGCCATATTGTCGCGTCGATGAGAACGGCGCCATCGTCCTTCAGTAGCAGCGTATAGGCGATCTGGCCGGGAACGAGGGGCTCGAGGTCGCGCGTCTGCAGGCGTTGAAGCTGCGGCCTTCCCTGGAACTCGTAGAGGGCCATGAAGGAGAAATCGAACAGCCCCGCCGCGTTGCGCGTGGCGAGGTGCTCCTCGACGGCACTCACAGCGAGCGCGCGAGGAGGAAGCCGCCGCTCGCGATGCACAGCGCGCCGGCGAGGCGGCGCAGGACGAGTGCGCTCGCCGCGTGCGCGAGGCGCACGCCGAGCACCACGCCGGCCAGCTCGAACACGGTGATAACCGCCGCGGCGCGCCAGTCGATAAAGCCGTGGCGCAGGTTGGCCGCCGAACCGGAGGCGGCGGCGACGATCTGCAGCACCTGACTGGTCGCTACCGCGGTGAGCGGCACGTAGCGCAGGATCACCATGAGCGGCACGGAGAAGAGCGGCCCGCCGGCGCCGGAGAGCCCCGAGCCGAAGCCTGAGGCCGCGCCGACTGCGCCGAGGAGCCAGCGCTCGCTGGGAGAGCGGCCGTTGCGTTCCCCAGGACCGGTTTTCAGTGGAGCGAGGATGTAGACGCCGGCGGCGACGATGATGAGAGCGATGACGAGAGCGAGCGGGCGACGGTCGAGGGCCGCGGCGACCGCCGCGCCGAGGAAGCCGAAGACGATCGCTCCGGCGCAGACCGGCGCGGTGATGCGCCAGTCGATGCTGCGGCGGCGCTGATAAAGGGCGGTGCCGAGGATGCCGGTGAAGAGGAAGCTGAAGAGCGAGGTCGCCGCGGCCTCGTGGATGGAGAGTCCGGCGAAGAGCGCGAGGTAGGCCACCATCAGCACGCCACCCACTCCGACGGTCCCGATCAGCAGGCCGACGAGCGTGGCGACCGCCGCGAGGAGCACGAAGGAGCTCAGCCGGCGGCGAACGCCACGAGCTCGCTCGTGAGCAGCACCGCGAGCTTCTTCATCAGCGAGTAGCCAAGAGCCGCGTCACTCTCCATCAGGGCATTGAGCGCGACGCCGTCGATGGCGATCACCTCGCACGCCGTCAGGCAGTAGGCGGTGGCGATGCGCCGCTCATGGCCCTCGACGAGCGGCGCCCAGCCGAACACGTCGCCACGGCGGATGATGTCTCCGGCCGAGGTCTCGCGCTTGCCCAGGCCCAGGGTGAAGCGCACCACGCCGTCGGCGAGCACGTAGAAGTCGTCGACCGCGTCGCCTACGGTGTAGATGCGCGTGTCCTGGGGGAACGAGCGCACGGATCCGAGCGCGGCGACGCGGCCGAGCTGCGCCTTGTCCAGCCCGGAGAAGAAGCGCGCCTGCTCGAGGACGCGCGCGGCGCTAACCGGTTTTTCTCTGTTTTCCGACAAGCTGCTTGAACTTGGCGAGCTCATCTTCCTTCATGAACACCGTGTGCTCGGGCCCAGGGTAGCGGCGCGCGCGCACGTCGTCGCGGTAGTCGGAAAGGCCCTTCTCGAGGATCGGCACCAGGTCGACGTAGATCTTCGAGTGCCGCGGCACGTGCGCCTCGTAGAGGTGGAACAGATCCGAGCCGATGATGTGCACGCCGTGCGCGCGGTTGCCGGCGCCCAGCGAGATCACGGGCACGGGCAGCGCCTCGGCGAGGTACTCGCAGACTTCCGAGGTGGTGACCTCGCACATGATGGAGAAGCAGCCGGCGTCGACCATGGCCCAGGCGTCGTCGACCAGCTCCTTTGCCCGGTCGGCGGTCTTGCCTTGCGCGAAGAAGCCGCCGAGCTGGGGCATCCGCATCGGCGTGATACCGATGTGGCCCTGCACCGGGATGCCGGCCTTGATGATGGCCTCGATGTACTTGGCGTGGTGCTGGTTGCCTTCGCACTTCATCACTTCGGCGCCGCCCTGCGAGACGTACTTCGCGGCGTTGTCCACCGCCTGCTGCGCGGAGAGGTGGAAGCTCATGTAGGGCATGTCCACCATGCGCAGGCCGTACTTCGAGCCGCGCTTCACCGCCTGCGCCATGAACATCACCTCCTCGAACGACACCGACGTGGTGCTCTCGTGCCCGAACAGCACCATGCCGCCGGTGTCGGACACGCACAGGATGTCGATGCCGACGCGGTCGGCGATGATCGCCGTCTCGTAGTCGTAGACCGCGAGCTGGACGATCGGCTCGCCTTTCTTCATCTTGTCCACCAGCATCGGGATGGTGACCTTCTTGCGCGCGGGCTGCGCCGCGGCGGGCTTGGCTTCGGCCATGTCGCTGTTCCTCCTCTGGATGAGCGAATGCTTGGATATCAAGACCACCGCCAGAATGCAAGTGCTTCGCTGCGCGTTTCACAATGAAACCGCAGGTCAGCCGGAAACATCCTTGCGCGAGCGCTTGAGGCCCCATTGCCGGCGGCGCATCCACAGCGCCTTGCGGCCGATGCCGAGCATGCGGGCGAGCTCGGTCTCGCTGTGCGTGCCCTGGAAGCGCTCGATCACCTCGCGGATGTACTCCTCGATCGCCAGCGGGCGCGCGCCGCCGGGCAGCGGGGTAGCGGCGCGCACCATGGGCAGCGCCGGGGCGACTTCGGCCAGATCGCGTCCGGTAAGCTGGCGCGCGTCGGCAAGGATTACCGCCCGCTCGATCATGTTCTCGAGCTCGCGCACGTTACCCGGCCAGGGGTAGTTGCGCAGGAACGCCAAGAACTCGGCGTCGAAGCCCTCGACGCTCTTGCCGAGCTTGCGCGCGTAGTGCTCTGCGAAATGGCGCGCGAGCAGCAGCACGTCCTCGCCGCGGCTGCGCAGGGGCGGCAGCTCGATCGGGATCACGCTCAGGCGGTAATAGAGGTCCTTGCGGAACTGGCCGCGCTCGATGAGAACGGCGAGATCGCGGTGCGTGGCGGCGACCAGGCGGAACCCGAGCGCGCCGTGCGCCTTCTCCTCGAGCAGGCGCAGGAGCTTGAGCTGCAGCGGCGCGGGCAGCTCCGAGACTTCGTCGAGAAACAGGGTACCGCCGCCCGCGGCGGCGACGCTACCGAGCAGTTCGTCTTCCAGCGTCGCGCGCGGCGTCGCGCCGCAGTCGATGGTCACGAAGGGTCGCTCGGCGTGCGGGCTCGCGAAGTGGATCGCCAGCGCCACCATCTCCTTGCCGGTGCCCGACTCGCCCGAGACGAGCACGTTCGCGTCCGAGGCGGCGACCTTGCGCACCAGCGCCGCGACGCGACGCATGCCGGGGCTCTCGCCGAGGATCGGCCGCGCCTCGTAGGCGTTGCGCAGGTTGCGCCTGAGCAGCGCGTTGTCTTGCGCCATGCGCCGCTCCTTCAGCGTGCGCTCGACGGCGTGCAGGAACTCGTCGTTGTCGAACGGCTTGATGATGTAGTCCACGGCGCCGGCGCGCAGCGAGGCGATGGCGCTTTCCATCGACGAGTAGCTGGTGATCATGACGAGCGGCAGCTCGGGATGACGCGCGCGGCTCGCGCGGATCACGTCGAGGCCGGTGCCGTCGGGAAGCCTGAGGTCGGTGATGACGAGATCGAGCTCGGACGCTCGGATGCACTCGAGGCCGGCCTGCACGGTGCCGGCGCGCTCGAAGCCGTAGCCCTCGCGCTCGAGCAGCATGCCGATCACCTCCGACAGGCCCGGATCGTCGTCGATGAGCAGGAGGCGGCCCTTCATGGCGGCGCGCTCGCCGGCAGGGCGACCTCGAAGTACGCGCCGCCCTGCGGATGGTTGGCTGCGCGCATGCTGCCGCCGAGCTCGTGCACGATCTCGTAGCTGATCGCGAGCCCGAGGCCCGTGCCCTCGCCGGGCTGCTTGGTGGTGAAGAAGGGATCGAAGAGCCGCGGCAGGTGCTCCTGCGGGATTCCGGGCCCCTGGTCGCGGACGGAAAGCACCACGCGCGCGGCCTCCAGGCGCGCGGTCGCCTCGATGCAGCCCGCGCCTTGCATGGCCTGCGCCGCGTTGAGCAGCACGTTGAAGATCACCTGCTGTAGCTCGCTCGAGCGGGCGAGCACTCTCGCGCCGGGCGCGCCCGCATAGTGAAACGCCACGCCCTGCCCGGAGGGGCTGTGGCGCAGCAGGGACGCCGCCGCCTCGACCGCGTCGTCGATCTCGAGCGGCGTCGGTGTGTCGCCGGTGACGCGCGAGAAATCGCCCAGCTTTTTCGTGATCGCCAGCACCCGCGCGATGTTGGAAGAGATCGAGGCGAGGCCCTTGGTCAGCGTCTCCGCGCTCACGCCGCGCTTCGACTGCAGGATCTGCACCATCGAGGACACGGCGGCGAGCGGGTTGGAGACGTCGTGGCACACGCCCGCCACCATGAAGCCGAGCGAGGCAAGGCGCTGGGTCTGCGCGCTCGGCGCCGGCGGCGCGACGACCAGCCGGCACTCGCCGATGCCGGGCACGAAGAGCGCCGCTCCCTCGCCTGGCGGCGGGTGCGCGGCCGCTTCGGCATTAGCGTGCAGCAGCGCCCCGTCCGCCGCGACGAGCATGGCGGGCATCGGCAGGGCATCGAGCAGCGCGCGAAGCTCTTGCGGCAGCGTCGCGGCGAGGCGCGCGCCTGCCAACCGGCCGCTCATTCCGCTGCTCCCTGCGCTGCGGGACGCGCGATCGCGCGCTCGTCGATCGGCACGCACAGCGCTGCTGCCACCACCGAGAGCGCGATCGCCGAGAGCCACACCGGCTGGTAAGAGCCGGTGAAATCGAACACCGCGCCGCCCGCCCAGGCGCCGATGAACGCGCCGAGCTGGTGGCCGAGGAAAGAGATCGAGAAGAGCGTCGAGAGGTACTTCACGCCGAA
>DASUUN010000025.1:0-4248 GCA_036374055.1 Burkholderiales bacterium | reverse complement strand
CTCCATGATCGCTTTCGAGAACAGCATCGGCGACATGTCCGGCCGGCCCCAGGGGCCGTACACCGTGAAATAGCGCAGGCCGGTTACGGGCAGCCCATACAGGTGGCTGTAAACGTGCGCCATGAGCTCGTTCGACTTCTTGGTAGCGGCGTACAGGCTTACCGGGTGGTCGACGTTGTCGCTCTCCGACCAGGGCAGCTTGGTGTTGCTTCCGTAAACACTGGAGCTCGATGCGAACACGAGGTGGCGCGGCGGGTGCCAACGGCAGCACTCCAGCAGATTGGCGAACCCCACCAGGTTCGTCTGCACGTAGCTCGCCGGGTTCTCCAGCGAATACCGCACTCCCGCCTGCGCGGCGAGATGCAATACCGCTTCGGGCTTTTGCTTCTCAAAAAAACGATTCAGAGAATCGGCGTCGGCGATGTCGAAAACTTCGCATTTCAAGGCCAGCTGCTTCAGGCGATCCTTCTTGAGATCGACCGAGTAATAAGGCGACAGGTTGTCGATGCCTACCACTTCGTCGCCGCGCGCAAGCAGGCGCTGCGCGCAATGCATGCCGATGAAGCCGGCGACTCCGGTGACCAGGACCTTCATCAAAAAATGGGGTCCGTCCCCATTTAGCTGTCCTCGGTGCGGCGCATTTCGATGAGCTTGACGTGCTTCATGTAGCTGTTCATGCAGCCGATGGAGATGTGCACTAGGCCGGGCAGGCCGTCGAGGAAGCCCAGGCGCAGGATGTAGAACTTGAAGAAGCGCACCATCGGCGAGAGTAGCATGTGGACGAGGCTCGTGCTGCGGCCGGCCTCGTGGGCGGCGCGCGCGGCGAGAGTGGTGTAGAGGTTCTGCCGCGCGATGTGGGCGGCGAGGTCCTCGTGCGGGTCGCGCAAAAGGTCGCCGTCGAGCGTGCCGGGGGTGACGGCGAACAGCACCTTCTCGTACACCATGTCGTCGCTCCAGCGCGCGTTCAGGCGATTGAAAAGCCGCGGGTTCCAGTCCGGGTAGCCCTCGCCGTGCGACAGCCACTTGCCGAGGAAGCGGTTGCGGCGCGCCATGCGGTAGACGCTGGAGGCCGGCGCGGCGAGCGCGCGCTGGATGCTCGCGGCGAGCGCCGGGGAGACCTGCTCCGCGGGCTCGATGCACAGCACCCAGTCGTGCTTCGCCTGCTCCACCGCGAACTGCTTCTGGCGGCCGTAGCCGAGCCATTCCTTCTGCATCACGCGCGCGCCGTGCCGCGACGCGATCTCCGCCGTGCCGTCGGTGCTGGCCGAGTCCACCACCACGATCTCGTCGACGAACGCGAGGCTTTGGAGGCAGCCTTCCAGCAGCGGGGCCGCGTTGCGCGTGATGAGGACGGCCGAGAGCGGGGCTCGTGGCGCGGCGGTCAATTCGTTATCCCGTAGAATCGGCGTGCCCTATTCTATCCAATGGCGCGCATCCTCTTCGTCAAGACCTCGTCCCTCGGCGACGTGGTGCACCATTGCCCCGCGGTCAGCGACGCGGCGCGCGCGCGCCCCGAGGCGCAGATCGACTGGGTGGTCGAGGAGCCCTTCGCCGGCATCGCGGCCATGCACCCGGCGGTGCGGCGCGTGATTCCGGTGGCCGTGCGGCGCTGGCGCCGCGCGCTCTGGGACCCGGCGGTCTGGGCGGAGATCGGCGAGTTCCGGCGAGCGCTGCGCGGCGAGCGCTACGACACGGTGATCGACTCGCAGTCGCTCGTCAAAAGCGCGCTGGTGGCGCGCCTCGCCTCCGGGACCCGGCACGGCATGGACCGGGCGAGCGCGCGCGAGCCGCTGGCGGCGCGCTTCTACGACGTGACGCACGCGGTGCCGCGCGGCCTGCACGCGGTGGAGCGCAACCGCCGCCTCACCGCGAGCGCGCTCGGGTATGCCTTGCCCGACAGATTGGACTATGGGCTGCAGGACAGCGCTAACGCCAGCCCGGAAATCAACGGCGCCTATGCGGTGCTCCTCACCATGACCAGCCGCGCCGACAAGCTCTGGCCCGAGGTGCGCTGGGTGGAGCTCGGCCGCGCGCTCGCCATGCCGGTGGTTCTGCCTTGGGGCAGCGAGGAGGAGCGCGAGCGTGCCGGGCGCATCGGCCGCGGCATCGGCCAGGCCATCGTTCCGAAGCGGATGTCGCTCCGCGAGCTGGGCAGCGTGTTCGCGCATGCGCGCGCCGTGGTGGGCCTCGACACCGGACTCACGCATGTCGCCGCGGCGCTCGGCGCGCCCACCGTTGGCGTCTACTGCGGCTCGGATCCCGCGCTGACCGGCCTCTACGGGGTCGCGCGCGCGAGCAACGTCGGCGCGCCTGGCCGCCCCCCCGAGGTCTTCGAGGTGCTGCAAAGCCTCGCGTGAGGACGCTGTATACGGCGATCCTGCAATTGGCGCTGCCGCTCGTCCTGGCGCGTCTCTGGTGGCGCGGGCGGCGCGAGCCGGGCTACCGCGATGGGGTAGGCGAGAGGTTCGGCTTCTATGAGTCGGAGCGCCGGCCCAAGATCGTCTGGATCCACGCCGTATCGGTGGGCGAGGTGCGCGCCGCCGCGCCGCTGGTGCGCGCGCTGCAGGAGATGCTGCCCGACCACGGCCTGCTGGTGACCTGCACCACCGCGGCCGGGCGCGAGACGCTCAAGCAGCTCTACGGCGAATCGGTGCTGTGCGCGTACCTGCCCTATGACTTTCCGCGGGCGGTGCAGCGGTTCCTCGAGCACTTCCGGCCGAAGCTCGGGGTGCTCATGGAGACCGAGCTCTGGCCCAACCTGCTTGCGCAGTGCGCCGAGAACCGCGTGCCGGTGCTGCTGGCGAACGCGCGCATGTCCGAGAAATCCGCGCGCGGCTACCGTCGCTGGCGCCGGCTTACCGGCCCGGCGCTGGGGAGCCTGGCGGCGGCCTGCGCGCAGAGCGCCGAGGACGCCGGCCGGCTGCGCGGGCTCGGCGTGCGCGAGGTCGAGGTCACGGGCAACCTGAAGTTCGACGTGCACCCCGACGCCGGCCAGCTCGCCGCCGGGCGCGCGTGGCGCGCCGCGCTGGGCAGGCCGGTGCTGCTTCTCGCGAGCACGCGCGACGGCGAGGAGCCGATGCTCCTCAGGGAGGTTCCCGCCACGGGCGATCTGCTCGTCGTCGTGGTGCCGCGCCATCCGCAGCGCTTCGACGAAGTCGCCCAATGGGCCGACGCCCGGCGCACCGAAACGGACAGGCCGTCGAGCGCGCAGAGAATCTATCTGGGCGACACGATGGGCGAGATGACCTTCTACTACGCCGCGTGCGACGTCGCGCTGATCGGCGGCTCGTTCTTGCCCCTGGGCGGGCAGAACCTGATCGAGGCCCTCGCCGCCGGCGCGCCGGTCGTGGTCGGGCCGAGCGTGTTCAATTTCGCCGAAGCCACGCGCCTCGCGCTCGCCGCCGGGGCGGCGATCCAGGCCGGCGACGCGGCAGGCGCGGTGCGGCAGGCTTTAGAATTGCTCGCCGACGTGAGCAGGCGCGCGCAGATGGCGCAGGCGGGACGGCAGCTGTGCGCGTCGCACCGCGGCGCCACCGAAAGGCATCTGGCGGTGTGCCGCCGGCTCATCGAGGGGCGATGATCTTCTTTCTCAGCCGCGAATTGCAGGAGGCGCTCGCGCCGCGGCGCAGCTTCGAGGAGGTGATGGCGCTCGAAGGGCCGCCGATCCGCGCCAAGGAAGGCCGGCGCACCTTTCGCCTCGAGCTGCGCGGGCGCGGCTACTACTTCAAGATCCACAGCGGCATCGGCTGGCGCGAGATCCTCAAGGAGCTCGGCAGCCTGCGCAAGCCGACGGTCAGCGCGCTGGCCGAGAAGCGCGCCATCGAGGCGGTGACGCAGCTCGGCATCCCCACCATGAAGCTCGCCGGCTACGGCGAGCGCGGCAGCAACCCGGCGCGCCTGCAGTCGTTCATCGTCACCGAGGAAATCGCCGACACCGTGACGCTGGAGGACCTGTGCGCGGACTGGCCCCGCAGGCCGCCCGGGTTCGCGCAGAAGCAGCGCCTATTGCGCACGGTCGCGGACATCGCTCGCCGGCTGCACGAGAACGGCATCAACCACCGCGACTTCTACCTCAACCACTTCCGGCTGCAGGGCGAGCGGCTCTATCTGATGGACCTGCACCGGGCCCAGCTGCGCGCTTCCATTCCGCGCCGCTGGCGGGTCAAGGACATCGGGGCGCTGTACTTCTCCGCGGCGGACATCGGCCTGACGCGCCGCGACCTGCTCCGTTTCGCGCGCCTGTACACG
>DASUUN010000024.1:0-17266 GCA_036374055.1 Burkholderiales bacterium | reverse complement strand
GAAGCGGCTGCGCGCGGAGAAGCCGAAGCTGCGGCTTCTCGTGCTCTCCATGCACGGGGAGCACCAGTACGCCGCCCGCGCCCTCAAGGCCGGTGCCGCCGGCTACCTCACCAAGGACAGCGCCTCGGAGCAGCTGCTCGGCGCGATCCGCAAGGTCGCGGCCGGCGGCGTGCACATCAGCGAGGCCGCCGCGGCGAGCCTCGTCTCGCAGCAGAAGGCCCCGCACGAGGCGCTCTCGGACCGCGAGTTCGAGGTGATGCGACTGCTGGTCGAGGGCCTGGGCCCCACCGAGATCGGCGAGCGCCTGCATCTCTCCGTGAAGACCGTGAGCACGCACAAGACCCGCATCCTCGAGAAGCTCAATCTCGGCAGCACCGCCGAGCTCGTGCGCTACGCCATGGAGCACAAGCTCCTGTAGGAATATTCGAGGTCTCTCACTTACCCTTCCTGCGCGTTTTCACTTCCGCCGGCTGGACTTCGCCCCCCTTGTTACCCCAGGAGTTGCGCGTATAGGTGATCACCGCCGCGAGCTCGGCGTTGGAGAGATGCTTGAACGGCTGCATGGCGGTTTGAGGCCTTCCGTTCAGCACGGTGTCGATATGCGGTTCCTTGCTGCCGTTGGCGACCTTAGAGCCTGCGAGTGCCGGGACGCCACCCCTAGCGCCGTGGGGTGAATTCGCTGGCAAACCCTGCCCGCGCCCTTGATGGCAGTGAACACAGTTGTTGATATACACCTTCTCGCCGCGCTGCATCAGATCGGCGAGCAGGAAGGTCTTGGTGTCGTCCTCCGATTTTTGCGCCGTAGGCTGGCCGTATGAAGCAGCGGGAAGGAAAGCGGTGCTCGTCGCCATCAATGCGCTGAGCGCAATTCGCCCTGGAACACCGACTTGCATGAGGGCCCTCCACTTTATGAGCCGAAGTTGCGATTGCGCACGATAGGCTAGGGCCAAGTCTCCTGACAAGTAGGGCAAGGCCAGCGCCGCACTTTTGCTAAATGCACGTGAAGACAACGGCGCAATCATCGCCTCTGCGGTGCTTTTTCATTGCGGCCTTTCTGACTTTCCGCGTTGGGCAGTTGGACAAGAGTAAGATAAAGGCCAACGGACTGCTCGTTCTCTACGCAGCCATGACAAACGACAATAAGCCACCCCCACCACCTCCGCCACCCCCTGGTCGGCAGGTTCGTGAACACGTTCCACCACCACCGCCACCGGGGCGCGCAGTAAAGGGTGACATCCCCCCAAGAAGTGGAAGTAGGCCCGCTTCGCGCGTGAGCCATACGCGCGATAAGAACGAGATCAGGGGCGCCGGCGAACTTCGCGCGAGTTCTGCCACAATCGGCGTCGCGTCCTCAGCCCATCAGTTAATCGATGCGGCCGAGGACTTCCTCGCCGCGCTGGAGCATTTGGTGGAAGGAACCGGAAGCCGCCTCGGGCGCGCTTGTCCTTTCATGGGCGCGTGGGCGCTGGGGTGCGCGCTGAAATCTCACTTGAGCCGACGCAGGCTGTCCGACGACGATCTGAAGAAGTACGGACACGACCTCCAGGAACTTTGGCGGAAGGCTGCTGAATTTGATTTGCCAATTCCAAGTGAGCCGCCGCACTGGTGTGTATTACTCGATTCACTGCATGATTGGCCCTACCGTCTAAGGTATCCCTCCGACTGCAACGGATACATTTCACCGGTGCGTAAAGAAATGACAGCCGAGTTGCGGACGCTCATAGCACTGGTGAAAACGGCCACTCCGTAGGCCGGACCTCGCAAGCGCGGATCCATAATCCGGACGCACGTCCCGCGTTGACGCGCTCCTCCTCGCGGGTCAGGTGAGCGTGCGAATCGCAACCCGAGCCAGTTCCCGTAGACGTTCAAGCTGCTCGCTCATTTCCTTCTTGGTGTTATCTAAGTCGACCCCAGCACGCTTGTGGCCGAACTCGTTTCGCAGTCGCGTGTAGACCGTTTCCATCCTTCCCTTTTTGCGCGGGTCCGGGCTGGGTGTCTCAGCGACGTTGGGATCTCGGCTCTTGATCCATGCGTCCACCCCGTCCTGCGCGTCTCCGCAAAGCATGAGGATGATTAGGTAGAGGTGCAGGAACTCTTCAGCGCGACTTTCAGATTGGCGGGCCGAGCGGAACAATCCGTAATTGCCTTCACCAGCCGGAGTGGTCTCCTCAAGGTGTGCCCTTACCAAATCAGGCGCAAGTCCGAGTACAGGTTTCATTTCGCCAAGCGCGGTACTGACTTCGGTCGCGCCTGCCACCAACACCCAGCCAGACACTTGGTCGAGTCCACGCTGCGGGATCGCCTCAAATTCTTGCTTGGTGCAGCGTGGTGTACCGATGGAGATACTTTGATTGAAGGCGAGCCGATTAAGAGTACTGGTCGTCACAACTCGCGCGATGGCTAGTCCGGTTTGCTGCGTAGGCACGCCTTCCAAATGCACTGCGGTGCTTACCGAGTTGTTGCCGGCCTCATCTAACACCGCCTCGATTTCGACTTTCTCAACGCCGGCCGCCGGCGACCGGAAAGCAACCTTCGGAAAGCGGATTCCAACGCCGCGCCCTATCTCCGCCTCAAAGCTGACCACTCCCTTGTACATTTTCTGCTGCGGCCTCTTTTGTCCGAGAGCAACATTTTCCCATGTGGAGGATGCCTGCCAAAAAAAGAAAAGGGCCGACTCTCGGCCCTTCACACGCACTTCAGCGCAGCTTTTACGGCTACTTCCCGCGCACCTTAGAAACCACCAACTGCCAGCGCCCGAAGGTGATCACGCGGTCCCTCTTGGTCGTTCCCTGCTCGATGAAGCGGTGGCGATCCGGCATGTGGCCGAACTGGGCCTTGTAGTTCAGCAGATGCCACTCAAAGCCGAAAGCTTTCCCGTAGTTCCTTTCGAGAATCATTCGTTCCCCCTTCCGCGTGCAGTCGATGCATTGATGGCAGAGCACACACTCTGCGTGTCCGCCATGGGGTCCAATGTAGCCGCTGAAAGTGGCGGGAAGGTGGCGGGAAGTAGGCGGTGGACAGAATCTGACACGCCCACCGGATACGCATGCTTGAAGGACGCGAGCGCAGCACACGCTGCGAGCGGCCACCCCAGCCAGGGGAGTAGCTTTTTCCGACGAAGGGCCGACGTATACCGCTGAGTGGTTGCGACAAGCCCTCGTCGAGGGTGACCGCAAAGTTGTGCAAGCAAGCGCAGTGCCCCCTACGTCCCGCGTAGGATTGCGACGGATGGATGAAGCCAGCCCCACTGTCCTGCTGTCCCGCCTGAAGGAGCTTCAACACCTCCTTCAGTCACCGGGCGGCGAGCAGCAAGGGCCGCGTGTGGACGCTCTCGCGATGTTCATCGCCCGGCGTGCGCCGAACCTCTCCATTCGGGAATTAGTGATGCGGGTCATGACCGAAGCAGGCAAGCTGCGGCTCGCCGAGCGCGCACAATACGGCGACCTGAACGCTTTACTTGAGCAGCTGCGGGTCGCCATTGCGGAAGTAGCAAGCAAGCCCAGTCAGTAGACCGGCGAATAAAAAACATCGCAATTTTGTCAGAGGGTACTGAATAGCCGGCGCGCGCGATTCCCCTTCCCCCCGGCGCGTACGCCCCCTCGCGCGCCACATGCGGGCACATGCGGGCCGCGCCTTGGGCGCCCCACGCGCTCCCTAACAAACAGCACCCCACCAAACGAGCCAGCCCATCGGGCACGCCAAATGCTCGTGGACGAGCGTGGACCGCGCGATAGACAAAGCAGGCCGGATGGTTGGAGGCTCCAGCATGGACCGGGTGCGAGGCAGGAACGCCATCAAGAAGGCGAGACAGCTATCCGCCCTGGGCTATTGGACTCGCTTCAAATCACTCAACACTGCTGCGTGGGCATTCGTCCTCTGTCGGGAGGCCCGTAGTCTTCGGCAGCGAGACCGTTGATAGCGGGGGGCACGTCCGGCCGACGTCCAAGCAGCCCACTTCAGTCCCTGAACAGGCCGTTGAACCGGCCCTCGGTCAGGTAGCGCCGCCGGCCGCCGCCGGGAACGTCGCAACGGTCCAAGCAGGGTGCTTGGTCGGACATGTACTCTCGGAATATTCCTACAGGCAGAAGCGGGGATTTCCGATATCGCTTCGTCCGGGAGCCCCGCAGACTGCGCCGTGCTCAGGGTTTATCTCGTCGACGACTCTCCGCCGGTGCGCGAGCGCATCGAGGCCATGCTCGCCTCGATTCCTTGCCTGCAGGTGATCGGCCAGGCCGCCGACGCCGACGCGGCGGTGCGCGGCATCCTCGACGGGCAACCCGACGTCGTGGTGCTCGATCTCAAGCTCGGCGAAGCGAGCGGCTTCGACGTGCTGCGGGCGCTGCGCGAGGCGGGCTCGCGCGCCGAGGTGTACATGCTGTCCAACTTCGCCACGCCCGCCTACCGCCGGCGCGCCAAGCAGCTCGGGGCGCGCGGCTTCTTCGACAAGAGCACCGAGTTCGAGCACCTGCGCGCGGTGATCGCCGCGCGCAGCGCCGAATAGGAAACCTCCTACCCGGATTATCAGCCGCGGCCGATAGGCCCGGCCGCGGCGCGCCGGCACACTGCCGGCATGCAAAAGATCTTTCTCGTCGAGGACTCGCACCTGGTGCTGGCGCGGCTCGAGGCGATGCTCGCGGCGATCCCCGGCACGCGCGTCTGCGGCACCGCCTCGCACGCCGAGCGGGCCATCCGCGGCATCCTGGACGAGCAGCCCGACCTGGTGCTGTGCGACCTCAAGCTCGCCACCGGCAGCGGCTTCGACGTGCTGCGCGCCGTGCGCGCCGCCGCGCCGCAGGTCGACGTTTACATGCTGTCCAACTTCGCCTCCGAGCCCTACCGGCGCCTCGCCGCCGAGCTCGGGGCGCGCGATTTTTTCGACAAGAGCAGCGAAATCGAGCGGGTGCGCGACGTGGTCGCCGGCCGCGCCACCGTGACCGCGTGAACCAGAGGGAGTCGACATGCCTGCCGTCATTGCACTCAAGTCCGCCGTCAAGGCAACCTTCACACCGATGAGCCCGAACGCCAAGTTCGAGGTCACCTGCGGGAGCTGCAACCTGCGCGAGCTCTGCCTGCCCGGCGGGGTCGGCGCCGAGGACCTCGAGCGCGTCGAGAACATCGTCTACGCCCGCAAGCGCGTGAAGCGCGGCGAGGCGCTGTTCGGCGTCGGCGACGAGTTCCGCACCGTGTACGCGATCCGCAGCGGCTTCTTCAAGATGAGCCTCGTCGACGGCGAGGGGCGCGAGCAGGTCACCGGCTTCTTCATGGGCGGGGAGCTGCTCGGCATGGACGGGCTGGGCTCCGGACGCTACAACGGCACGGCGATCGCCCTGGAGGATAGCGAGGTATGCGTGATGCCCTACGCGCTCATCGAGCAGATGGCGCGCGAGGTGCCCTCGCTGCAGCGCCACCTGCACGCGGTGCTGGCGCGCGAGATCGTGCGCGACCACGGCGTGATGATGCTGCTCGGCTCGATGCGCGCGGAAGAGCGCCTGGCGGCCTTCCTCACGAATCTCTCCAAGCGCTTCGTGCGCCGCGGCTACTCGGCTTGCGACTTCCATCTGCGCATGACCCGCGACGAGATCGGCAGCTACCTCGGCCTCAAGCTCGAGACGGTGAGCCGCCTCTTCTCGCAGTTCCAGAAGGACGGCCTGATCGAGGTCGAGCAGAAGCACGTGCGCATCCTCGACATCGCGGGGCTCGAGAAGCTGCTCAGCTCCCGCGTCGCCTAGATCGCGAAGCGGCGCGAGGCGAGCCACGCCTGTCCCGCAGCGAGCGGCAGAACGGAGAAGCCGGCGATGACGAGCCAGGCGCCGGCATCGGGGGGCGAGAGGTGCAGCACGTCGGCCAGCGCGGGCAGATAGAGCGCCGCGGCGAGTAGCGCCACGCACAGCGCAAGCGCACTCCACACCCAGGGGTTGCGCAGCGCGCCCATGTTGAACACGTGCCAGAGCTGCGCGAGAGCGAGCGTGAGGAAGGACACGGTCACGGCGGCGCGCTCGTCCAGGCGCAGCCCGAGGAGCGCGACTGCGAAGGCACCGAGCGTCGCCGCGGTGATGAGTGCGCCGTAGGCGGCGATGGCGATCCAGTGCCGCCGCTCGAGAATCGACTCGGCGGCCGGGCGCGGCGCGCGTCGCATGACGCGCGGGTCTCCCTTGCCCACGCCCAGGGCAAGCGCCGGGAAGACGTCGGTCACCAGGTTGAGGAAGAGGATCTGCAGCGGCAGGATCGGCAGCGGCGCCGAGACGAGGCTGGCGAGCCCGACCACCATCACCTCGCTCACGTTGCACGAAAGGAGATAGAGCACGAAGCGGCGGATGTTGTCGAAGATGATCCGCCCCTGCTCCACCGCCGCCACGATGCTCGCGAAGGCGTCGTCCCTCAGCACCATGGCCGCCGCCTCGCGCGCCACCTGCGTGCCGCGCTTTCCCATGGCGATGCCGATGTCGGCTTTTTTCAGCGCCGGCGCGTCGTTCACCCCGTCGCCGGTCATCGCCACCACCTCGCCCGAGCGCTGGTGCAGGTCGATGAGGTCGAGCTTCTGCCGCGGGCTGACGCGCGCGAACACGCCTGCGCGCAGCAGCTTCTGCCTTTCCGCTTCCGATAATTCCCCGAAAGGCCTCAGGGCGGACCCCGACAGCACTTCGAGGTCCTTGCCGAGGCCCACGGCCTCGGCGATGGCGCGCGCGGTGACCGCCTGGTCGCCGGTCACCATCACTACGCGGATGCCGGCGGCGCGGCAGCGCGCGATCGCCTCGCGCACGTCCTCGCGCGGCGGGTCGCGCAGCGCGACGAGGCCCACGAGTTGCGGGCCGTCGTAGGGATCGACGCTCTCGTCGGCCGCCTCTGCCCTGGCGAGGCCGAGCACGCGCAGCCCCTCGGCGGCGAGCGCCTCGTTCCTCCGCAGCCATTCCTTCTTCTCCGGGTCATCCAGGGTGCAGGCGTTGATGACCGCCTCCGGCGCGCCCTTGATGGCGATGCGCAACCCGCCGTCGCCGCGATGGAAGGTGGCCATCATGCGCGTCTCGGGATCGAAGGCCACCTCGTTCACCCGCGGAAGGCGCTCCTCGAGCGCGCGGCGGCCGATGCCCGCTTTCTGGGCGGCGGCGAGGAGCGCCACTTCCATCGGATCCCCCGTCTCGCCCTCGGCGTTGTTGCAGAGCGCCCCGACCTCCAGTGCCTCCTCCTCCGTGCGCTGCTCGGCCAGCTCGAAGCCGTGGACCGTCATCCGGTTCTCGGTGAGGGTGCCGGTCTTGTCGGTGCAGATCACGCCCGTCGCGCCGAGCGTCTCCACCGCGGAGAGGCGGTTGATGAGGGCGTTGCGCCTCGCCATGCGCCACATGCCGCGCGCGAGCGCGATGGTGGCGACGACGGGCAGGCCCTCGGGAATCGTCGCCACGGCGAGCGCGATCGCGGTCTGGATCGTGAGGCCGAGCTCGCGACCGGTGGCGAGCCCGGCCGCCGCGACGGCGGCGGCAAGCACGAGCGTCACCCACACGAGCCGATGCGCGAGGCGATCGAGGCGCCGCTCGAGCGGCGTGGCCGCGGCCTCGGTCTCTTCCACCAGCGAGGTGATGCGCCCGAGCTCGGTGTCCAGGCCCGTGCCGACCACCACCGCCTCGCCCGCGCCGCGCGTGAGCGCCGTGCCCTTGTAGAGCATGGGCGTGCGCTCGGCGAGCGGCGTGTCGTGCGCGGCCGCGCGCTCGCGCTTCTCCACGGGCGCCGACTCGCCGGTGAGCGCCGACTCGTTCGCCTGGAGCTTCGAGCCCTTGACGAGGCGCAGGTCGGCGGTGACGACGTCGCCCGCCTCCACCAGCACGATGTCGCCGGGCACGAGCTCCGCCGCCGGGACCTCGCGCACCGCGCCCTCGCGGCGCACGCGCGCGCTCGCCTGCCCCAGGCGGTGCAGCGCCTCCATGGAGCGCACCGCGCGCAGCTCGGTGAAGAAGCCGATCGCGGCGTTGATGGCGATCACCGCGAGGATCGCCACGCCCTCCACCCAGTCGCGCATGGCGAAGGCCACCGCGGCCGCGGCGCCGAGAAGCACGACGATCAGGCTGGCGAACTGGCGCGCGAGGATGCTCCAGCCGCTGCGCCGGCGCGCCGCGCGCAGGCGGTTGCGGCCGTGGCGGCCGCGCCGCTCCAGCACCTCGCGCGCTTCGAGGCCGCGCGCGGCGTCGACGCGCTGCGCGCGCAGCACTTCCTCCGCCGGCAGAGCCCAGGGCGCATCACTCATGGACGGCGAATTTTCCTACATCGACCTACGGAAGTACCGAGAGCTACCGCGCCGACCGCGCGACGGTGGTGAAGATCCTCAACGAGGCGCTCGCCACCGAGATCGTCTGCGTGCTGCGCTACCGGCGCCACCACCTCATGGCCGCCGGCATCAACGCCGAGGCGGTGGCAGCGGAGTTCGACAGCTACCGCGAGATGAGCGACGCGAACCCCGCGGCGGAGGGCTGTCAAACCCCCGTATCCACAGAGGAGGATGCCCATGACGACCAGGACGTGCACCCGCTGCCGCGCCCAGACCGAGCCTGCCCGGCTCGATACCGCTGCCGGCAGATCCGACCCCGTCGCCTTCTGCCTGCACGACATGCCCGTGCTTGCCTGCCCGAACGGCCACCGGCAGTTCATCGAGCCCGGGTTTGCGCTCAAGCTGGTCGAACAGCTGGTGAAGGAGGACGAGGCCGGGCTGCCGGCGGGCAAGGAGAAGGGCCTGATCTTCACCCACTACTACTGCGGCGCCTGCGGCGCGGAGCTCGGCAAGGACGCCGAGCGGCGCGAGACCTTTCCGCTCGACGTATCGCTGCCCGACTACCATCCCTTCCGCGTCGAGGTCACTGCGCCGGTGTACCGTTGCCCCAAGTGCTCCCGCGAGCAGCTGCACTCGCTCGAGCAGGTGCGCAAGGCAACGCCGCCCGCACTCGCCGAGGCGTTCCGCGCGGCGGACATTCCGCCCGGCTAGCGCACCAGGCGCCGGACCAGTTGTCCTTCAGTCGCACTCGCCGGACCAGTTGTAGGCGCACGCCGAGCCACGCTTTCACCTGGTCCTGCGTCGTCACGGCCTGCGCTCCACGGTGGCGCAGCCGGCCGCGAGCAGCAGAACGGTAACGGCGAAAAGGGCGCGCGTCATGTTTGTCTCCTCGTCGTGTGCAGGCCGCGCTCGCGCGGTGCTCAGGGTGCTGCGACCCGCCAGGGTGGAGCCCTGCCGCGCTGTAGTCCCGCAGCCACAGGAAAGGGGCGGTCGCGCCTACAGACGCGGGAACCCGCGGCCGCTAACCTCTTCCCGGTCAAAACAAAAGTCTGTCCCATGTACCAACTCGACGATAAACACTCCCGCGCCGCTATTGCGGCGCATCCCGGGTATGTGCGCTTGGCCTTGCCGACGCAGCATGCCCTTGCCCGGGCCGCTTGCCGGAAGTTCTCGCAACTCTGCCAGGAAGAAAGCGCTCGCGGCGGGCTCATCCTGACCCGGTCCTCGGACGCGGACCCTGCCGAACTGGAGAGCCAGATGGCGCTCGCGACGCGCTGCGTACTGCCGGGCTTCAAGCTGGCCATCGTCGCGCAGGGCACCGATGCGGCGAGCATCCGCCGCATCGTCGGGGCCAGCGCCGCCCGCCGCAGGGCGAAGGCGAAGGCCTTTCCGAGCGAGCATCGCGCGGCGGCCTGGCTGATCGCCTGAAGCCCTAGGTGCTGCGGTCGACCTCGTCGGCTGCCGCGCGGAGCGCAGCGGAGATTTCCGCCCGGTAGGGCAGCGTCTTCGGCAGACGCGTAAGCTGGTCGAGGCAATGCCGGCGCGAGCCCGCGAGATCCGGTTGCGGCAGGCGCACGCCGGCGCGCATGACCGGATGCACCAGCGCTTCTCCGGCTTGCAGGTCGGTTTCAAGCGTCACCGTGTCGCGCGCGAAGCGACCGTCGGCGCCGTAGTGGCGGTACACCTGCTTGCGGCCGGGCCAGGTCGCCTTGCCGGTGGAGCGCTTGCGCCGCGGCCGGCCGGCGTATTCCTGCAGCTTGTACACCGCGTCGAGATACGGCGCGTCGGCGGAGGTGGTGAGGCTGGTGCCGACGCCGAAGCTGTCGATCGGCGCGCCCGCGCCGACCAGCGCGCCGACGCGCTCCTCGTCGAGGTTGCCGCTCGCGAAGATGATCGCGTCTTTGTGCCCCGCCTGATCCAGTATTTGTCTTGTTTTTCTTGAAAGATCCTCCAGATCGCCGCTGTCGAGGCGCACCCCTTTCAGCCGGCCCGGGACGGCGAGCGCCTTGCGCACGCCTTCGACCGTGTCGTAGGTGTCGACCAGCAGCACCGCATTGTCCGGGAACGCCTCGGCGAAGTGGAGGAAGGACTGCGCCTCGCTCTCGTGCGCCTGGACGAAGGAGTGCGCCATGGTGCCGAACACCGGGATACCGAAGCGCGGTGCGGCGAGCGCGGTGGCCGTGCCGTCGAAGCCGGCGAGGTAGCTCGCGCGCGCGGCGAAGAGACCGGCTTCCGCGCCATGGGCGCGGCGCAGGCCGAAGTCGATCAGGCCCTTGCCGCGGGCGGCGAGTCGCACCCGTGCCGCCTTCGAGGCGACCACCGTCTGGAAGTGCAGCAGGTTGAGGATGCGCGTCTCGAGGAGCTGCGCCTCGGGCATCGGCGCAGTGACGCGCAGGATCGGCTCGTCCGGGAAGAACACCGTGCCCTCCGCCATGGCGTGGATGTCGCCGGTGAAGCGCAGGCGCGCCAGGCGATCCGCGAACGCGGGGCGGAACACGCCGCAGCCGCGGATCCACTCGAGCTCTTCCTCGCCGAAGGCGAGCCCCGCGGCGAAATCGAGGGCCTGTTCCAGCCCCGCGGCAACGAGGAAGTCGCGTCCCGCCGGCAGCTTGCGCACGAACAGCTCGAAAACGGCCGTTTGCGTCATTTCGCGCTCGTAGTACGCCTGCAGCATGGTGAGCTGGTAGAGGTCGGTGAGCAGCGGGCTCGCCAGCGGAATCATGGCTTGCACCCTACGGCGCGCCGCGCCATGGGGTTTGATGCAAGTCAACGCCCACCGGTGGCGCCCCGGCAGACTGCCCGCATGGATGCTGCACCTCCCGCTCCTCTGCGCGCGCTCTCCCCCGCCGAGCTGCGCCGGCGCTGCGACCCGGCGCGCCTCGCCTTCGCCACCACCGCCGAGTTGGAGGGCCTCGAGGGCGCGCCGGGCCAGGCGCGCGCCGTGCAGGCCCTCGAGTTCGGCGTCGGCATGCAGCGCGAGGGCTACAACCTGTTCGCCATGGGGCCGGAAGGCTACGGGCGCCACACGCTGGTGCTGCAGCGGCTCGAGGCGCAGGCGCTCGGCCGGGCGGTCCCCGCCGACTGGTGCTACGTCTTCAACTTCAAGTCGCCGCACCGCCCGCGCGCGCTGCGGCTGCCCGCGGGCGAGGCACCGGCGTTCAAGGCGGCGATGGCGAGGCTGGTCGAGGACCTGAGCGCGGCGATCGCCGCGGCGTTCGAGACCGACGAGTACCGCAACCGCCACCAGCAGATCCACGCCGAGCTCGAGGAGCGCCACGAGCGCGCCATCAACGAAGTGGGAGACAAGGCGCGCGCCCAGGGCATCGCGCTGGTGCGCACGCCGAGCGGCTTCGGCTTCGGGCCTTTCAACAAGAAGGGCGACGCGGTCATGGAGCCCGAGGAGTTCGCCAAGCTCCCCGCCGAGGAGCAGCGGCGCTACGAGGAGCGCATCTCGCAGCTGCAGAAGGACATGACCGACGTGCTGCATCAGATGCCGAAGTGGCGGCGCGATGCGCTCGACCGCACGCGCAACCTCGATCGCGAGGTGACTCGCGCCGCCGTGGTCACCCTGATCGAGGAGCTGAAAGCCCAGTACGCCGCGCTTCCCGAGGTGCAGGACTATCTCGAGCAGGTGAAGGAAGACACCCTGGAGCATGCGGCCGCTTTTCGCACCCGCAAGGAAGGTGAGACGCCGACGCTCTTCGGCATCCCCATCGCGGCGCCCGAAGGCGCCGAGGCGCCCATGCGCCGCTATGCCGTGAACGTGCTGATCGCGCATTCCGGCGCGCGCGGCGCGCCGGTGATCTACGAGGATCACCCGAGCCACGCCGCGCTGCTCGGGCGCATCGAGCACATCTCGCAGATGGGCGCGCTGGTCACCGACTTCACCCTGATCCGGGCCGGCTCGCTGCACCGCGCCAACGGCGGCTACCTCGTGCTCGACGCCTTGCAGGTCCTCACCCAGCCCTACGCCTGGGAGGCTCTCAAGCGCGCGCTGCGCGCGCGCGAGGTCAACGTGCGCACGCTCGGCCAGGAGCTCGGCATCATCAGCACCGTTTCGCTCGAGCCCCAGCCCGTGCCCCTCGAGGTGAAAGTGGTGCTGGTGGGCGAGCGCCGGCTCTACTACCTGCTGCACGCCTGGGATCCGGACTTCGCGGAGCTGTTCAAGGTGGCGGTCGATTTCGAGGAGGACATGCCGCGCGGCCCCGGCGAGGACGAGCGCTACGCCCGCCTTATCGCCGGCTGCGTGCGCCGCGAGAAGCTGCGCGAACTCGACCGCGCCGCCTGCGCGCGCGTCATCGAGCAGCAGGCGCGCGACGCGGGCGACGCGCACAAGCTCTCGGTGCGAGTGCAGGCGCTCGCCGACCTGCTGCGCGAGGCCGACTACTGGGCGGGCGTCGCCGGCCGGGGGGTCATCGGCAAGCCGGAAGTGTGCCGCGCCATCGAAGCGCAGATCGCGCGCAGCGACCGCCTGCGGACCCGCCTGCAGGAGCACATCGTGCGCGGCAGCCTGCTCGTCGACACGGCAGGCAGCCGCGTCGGGCAGTCGAACGGCCTCGCGGTGGTGCAGCTCGGCGATTTCGCCTTCGGCACGCCGCATCGCATCACCGCGCGCGTGCGCCTCGGCTCCGGCCGCGTGGTCGACATCGAGCGCGAATCGGAGCTGGGCGGGCCGATCCACTCGAAGGGCGTGATGATCCTCTCCGGCTACCTGTCGGGACGCTACGTGCTCTCGAGGCCGCTCTCCCTCTCCGCGAGCCTGGTGCTCGAGCAGAGCTACGGCGGCGTCGAGGGCGACAGCGCTTCCTCGGCCGAGCTCTACGCGCTGCTCTCGGCGCTCGCCGGTGCGCCGCTCTCCCAGTCGCTCGCGGTCACCGGCTCGGTGAACCAGCACGGCGACATCCAGGCCGTAGGTGGCGTGAACGAGAAGGTCGAAGGCTTCTTTGACCTGTGCGCAAGCCGCAACCTGACGGGGGAGCAAGGCGTCCTCATCCCGCAGGCGAACGTGAAGAACCTGATGCTGCGCGAGGACGTGGTGGCGGCCGTCGAGCAGGGCAAGTTCGCGGTCTATGCGGTGAGTAGCGTCGACGAGGGCATCGAGCTGCTCACTGGCGTGCCGGCGGCGGAGCTGCACCGGCGCGTCGAAGCGCGGCTCTCGGAATTCGCCGAGCGCGCGCGGGAGTTCGCCGCCGCCGCCGGGAAAAGACCTTGGCGTCCCGACCGGAAGAATTGAGGATCTCCCGCGTCATCGCCTGCTTTGCGCCGGGAATCGGCGCGGGGCCCGAGGCGATCGCCCGGCTCGCCCGGGACATGCAGGCCGAGCTGCTCGGGCTCTTCCTCCAGGACGAAGCGCTGCTGCGCTTCGCCGCGCTGCCCTTCGCCGCGGAGGTCGGCTTTCCTTCGGCCACCAGGCGCGCCCTCGACCCGGCGGCGCTGGAGCGCGCGCTGCGCGCCCAGGCGGGTTCGCTCGAGCGGGCGATTGCCTCCGTGCTCGATCCGGCGGCACTCGCGTGGACGTTCCGGGTGGCGCGCGCCACGCCGGCGGATGCCGTGCACGCGGCGCTTGCCGAAGGCTACGCGCCGGCGCTGCTCATCCCGCCGCGCAGCAGCCTGCGCGCCGAGCGCGGCATCGTGCGCAGGCGCGAGCTGACGCAGGAAGTGCTGCGCGAGCTGCTCGCCGCGGCGCGCCCGGTGCTCATCCTTCCGGAATGAGCCTGGCGCAGCGCATCGCCGCGCTGGCTGCGCTCGCCGCCGTCGGCCTCGCGCTCGAGGCGCTTCACCTCGTCGAGTGGTCGCGCGCGCTCGAGTGGGCGCGCGGCCATGCCGGCGGCTGGCGGCTGGCGGCGGCGATCGTGCTCGCCCAGACCCTGCTCTACACCTTCGCCCAGCCCGGGTCGATCCTCTTCTGGGCCGCCGCCCTGCTCTACCCGCCGCCCGTGGCGACACTCATCCTGACGGCGGGCGGCAGCGCGGGCGCGCTTGGTGCGTACCTCTTCGCGCGCCGCCTGACCCGCGTCGCGCACCGCGGCCCGCGCGGTGAGCGGTTGATCCGCGTGCTCGAGCGGCAGGCCGACTTCTTCACGCTGTGCGCGCTGCGGGTGCTTCCCGGGATGCCGCACTCGGCGCTCAACTACGCCGCCGGCACGCTCGCGCTGCCGCTCGCGCGCTTCCTCGCCGCGAGCGCGCTCGGCCTCGCCCTGAAGAGCTACTTCTACAGCGCGGCGGTCGACGGCGCGGTCGGAGCCGCGGCCCTGGCGAATCTGCTGCGCGTCGAGGTGCTCGGGCCGCTGCTGGCGATCGCGGTCCTTCTGCTGCTCGCGCGCCTCATGCCGGGTGATCGGCTACGACAGCGCGGCGGGAACCGGCAGGCCGAGCAGCCGAAGCCACCAGAAGGCGCCTGACGCCTCGCAGGCACCGAGCTCTGCTGCGCGCGGCCGATCGGCTTGCAGGGCCCGTTCATGCGGCGTGCGGCGTGGCTTGTGGTCTGGCACGCACGAGGTGACGCGAGAACCAGCGTGCGGCATGCTCCGCGACGGCGTCGACCGACGCCGGCTCGCCGAACAGGTTGGCCCCGTCCGGCAACACCCGCATCTCTTTCTCGCCGCGCAGGCTTTCGTAGACCTGCCGGTACGGCCACCCGTCCTGCTCGACGAGGAGGAGCGTTGCCGCTCTGACCTGCCACAGCGACGAAGGGCAGCAGTCGGGTCGTCCATCGCCCAACACGACGGCGCCGACCTCGTTGGGCCGCTTCGCGGCCGCAAGCAGCGCCACGCTCGCGCCGATGTCGCTCGCGAAGAGCCCGAGCGGCAGGCCGCGTGCCCATGGTGCCGAGCGCAGCCAGGCCAGCACCTCCAGCAGGCGGGAGCACTGCAGCTCGATGTCGAAAGCATCGTGCCGCTCTACGGCCTCGCGCGGGTCGAGCAGCTCCGGCTGCAGCGTGGCGAATCGCGCCGCGCTCAGCCTCGCGACGATGCGCCGGTTTCGCGCATCGTGCCGTTCCACGCCGGTGCCGTGCAGGACGACGACGATCGCCGTCGCGCCGCGCGGCTTGTGCAGCAGGGCGGCAAGGCGACCGCCGCCGATCGGGATGGCGATCTCTCTCATGTCCGAGCAGGCCTCATCGTGCGACGGTACGGCGCTGTTGGCCGGGATTGTTGATCTAGCGCAAAGGCGACGCCCGTGCGGGCGTGAAAAATGAATGCATGGACATCATTCGTTTGCGCTGGGACGGCGCGCCCAGCATCAAGGCAGCGCGCAGCGCCCTGCGCAAGGGCGTCCGCGTGGAGATCGAACTGCCGCTGGAGACGCACCACGCCCTGTACCGTCATGTGCACCCCGATGCGCCGCGCGGCCCGGACGAAGAGATCGATGCTTCGGACAGTCTCGAGCTGCTCGCACGCGTCGCGACGGTCGCCGGCCTGGAGGAGCTGGCCGAGCTCGCGACCGCCGTGCGGCGCGCCCGCTGCCGTGTGCAGCTTACCGGCCCCGAGCCGCGGCTGACCCTCGTGCCGCCGGCGCCGAAGCGCGCCCGATAAGCCGCTTTAGCTCCGCGAGCGGCCGGGCGTTGAGCACGTCCTTCTTCTCCAGCCAGCCGCGCACGCGAGCGCGTCATCGAGCTTCATCTGCTTCGGCTTCATGTTCGGTCAGCGATTGCCCAGCCTGGTGTCTCGATTACGGGCAGGAGCGCGCGCCGTGCGCCGCGCGGTCGGCTCGAAGTCCATGCGGTACTCGAGCGGCCAGTGCTGGATGAGGGTGTCGAGGACCGGCCGCTCGAAATTCGGCGAGTAGTAGGTCCAGTTCGGCTGCTGCGTGGAGAACTTCGCCAGGCGCTCGAAGCGCACGTTGAGCTCCCCGGCCGCGAGCTCGGCCTCAGTGTAGGCCTGCAGCTCGGCGGCGGCCCGCGGCGCGTCGCGATAGAAGAGCCACTCGCGCGCGAACACCTCCTGCATGCGCGCCAACTCGTGCCGGCGCGCCTCGTCGAGTCCCCAGGCGCGATGCAGGTCGGTCTGCTCCACCGCCTCGTAGCGCGTTTCCCGGTTCGTGAAGCAATCCTCCAGCAGGAAGTACGAGGCGGCGATGCTGCAGTCGTGCCGCGGGCCGGCGAACCAGCCGTAGGCGTCGCGACCGCCGGCGAGGTAGGCGACCGCGCAGCGCAGGCCCGCGCCGCGCGGCGCATAGGCGATGAAGACATGGGGTGTTTGCACGGCTATTCCTCCCTCGGCCAGTCCTGCAGCGGGTCCTCGATCGATGCGTCGTCCTCGCGCGGCCGGTAAGGCCGGCGCTCCTCGTCCGGCCCGAACTGGGCGCGGCCCGCGGCCTTGAGCTCCGGCCGCGCCGCACTTTCGGTGCGCGGGCGCTTTTCCTTGCGCCGCTTCTGCTTCGGCATCAGTGCTCCTCGAGGCGCGGCCGCTCGATGACGCGCGTGCGGTCGAATTCTGCGGGGGTCATAGGGATCATTTGACTCATAGCGTCATTTCGCCACGCATGGCCGAGGGGGTATTGATCAAGGTCAAGCGGCAGGGCGCACGCGGCGCTGTAATGGCGCATGCCCTGGAGCGCCGAGTACTACCCGGTGTCGATGAAGAACCTGCCGCCGCGCGTGCGCGCCAAGGCGATCGAGATCGCGAATGCCCTGCTCGACGCCGGCCGTCCGGAAGGCCAGGCGATCCGCATCGGCATCGCCAAGGCGAAGCAGTGTTGCGGGCAAATCAAGGCGCCCCGGGCAATGCGTGCACGAGCTGCTTGAACTCCGCCCACGGCAGCGCCGGCCAGACCTCGGTGTGCGCGTGGCCGTAGCTGCGCACCAGCGCCGAGACGCGCATCGCCCCCTGCAAATCGGGGGCCTCGAAGATGTCGACGTAATCGTAGGGGCCGGCCACGGCGTAGTTGGCGATCCACTTCACGTCAGGGCAGGCCTTCGCCACCTGCTCGGCTGCGTGGCGCTCCAGCGTCTCGAACGATTTCGGCTGGTGCAGCGACTGGGACGAGATACGGGTCAGCATGACGAAGTGC
>DASUUN010000023.1:0-2999 GCA_036374055.1 Burkholderiales bacterium | reverse complement strand
GATTGTTCCAACCATAGACATATCCAGACCCGGCATCGCAGAAGACGTCGCACGCACCTGCGAGCAGACCGGCTTCCTGATCATCTCCGGCCACGGCTTCCCGCTCGAGCTGCTCGAGCGCGCGCAGCGCGAGCTGTTCGCGTTCTTCGACCTGCCGGAAGCGACCAAGAACCGCTGGCATCCGAGCGGGCCGTCGCGCCAGCGCGGCTACCACGGCTTTGCCACCCGCGGCCTCGCGTACACGCTCGGCCAGAAGACGCCGCCCGACCTGCGCGAAACCGTCTTTCTCGGCCCGGTGGACGACCATCGCGCCTATTACGCCGGCATGCCGGAGGCGGCGACGAGCTATGCGCCGAACGTGATTCCCGACGAGCCCGCCGGCCTCGCCGCCACGCTGGTGGCGCTTTACCGCGCCTACGAGCGCTTGGCGCGCGACATGATGCGCGTGTTCGCCGCCGCCCTGCGCCTGCGCGATGGCTTCTTCGACGGCACGCTCGACCGGCACTTCAGCATCATGTCCTGCCATCACTACCCGGTGCTGGATAAGCCGCCGTTGCCGGGTCAGCTGCGCACCGGCGCGCATACCGACTACGGCGCGATGACGATCCTCGCCGCGACCGACGCGGAAGGCGGGCTCGAGGTGCGCCTGCCTGACGGCTCATGGTCCGCCGTGCAGCCGCGCGCAGGAGAGTTCGTCGTCAACCTCGGCGACATGATGGCGCGCTGGACCAATGAACGCTGGGCTTCCACGCTGCATCGCGTGGTGAACCCGCCGCTCGGCCGGGCGCAGAGCCGGCGCCTCTCGATCGGCATGTTCGTGCACCCGAACTACGACCAGCGCATCGAATGCGTGCCGACGTGTTTGAAGCCGGGCGAAAAGGCGCGCTACGAAACCATCACCGCGGGCGAGCACATCAAGCGCAAGATCGAACGCAGCCATGCGGCTGCGTAGCGCATCACAGAGGCGGTTCTCCTGGAGAGAGCATCGAGGGCCCGAGGCCAGGCCAGCCCGCGGGCGCCCGGCAACGCCGCTCGGCTTCCTTCGCCGGCAACGCGGTGTCCCACCTTGCCGCGATGTAGCGATTGCCCGTTATCCCGTCCGCCGCGTCGGAGCACAGCCATACGATGGGGGGCGCCATCACCGCAGGCGAGATGAGCGAGCTCCGGTCGAAGCCGGATTCCGGCGGGATCATGGGCGTGTCGACCGGGCCGCCCGGCAGCACGACGTTCACGGCGACGCCCGTGCCGGCGAATTCCTCCGCGTGGCCCGCCGACATCGCCTCCAACGCAGCCTTGCACGGCCCGTAGGGATGAAAGCCGCCGCGCAGCATGGTCGCGAAGCTCGTCGTGATGTTGATGATGCGCCCCCAACGCTGCGCGCGCAGATGGCCGATGCTGGCGCGGGTCATGTTCCATGCGCCCGACAAATTCGTCGCGACGAAGCGCTGCCACATGGCCGGGCTGATCTCGTCGATGGCGATCGGCGCTCTCTGGTGATCTGCGCGGATTGCGCCGAGGCCGATGGCTGCGTTGTTGATCAGAACGTGCAGGCCACCCAGCCGCGAAATGGTTTCGTCGACCGCTTGCCGGCACGCGGCCGGGTCCGAAACGTCGGTACGCAGGCAAAGCAGCTCCGCTTGCGGGACGTCACGCGATGCGTCGATGTCGAGGGCAGATACCTTCGCGCCCTCGGCGAGCAGCGCATGTACGAGCGCGCGGCCGATGCCGCCGGCCGCGCCCGTCACGATTACGACTCTGCCCCGCAGTCGCTCAGCCACCGCTCAGCCGGCAAGAGCGATGCATTCGATCTCGATCTTCATCCCGGCGGAGAGCTGCACGCCGCAGACGGTGCGCGCCGGCGGGTCGACGGGAAAGAACTGCCTGAAGACCGCGTTCATGTTCTCGAACTCGAGCATGTCGTAGAGCAGCACGTTGATCTTCACCACGCGCTCGAGCGAGGAGCCGGCCGATTCGAGCAGGTGGCGCATGTTGGCGAGCGTCTGGCGCGTCTCGTGCGCCATGCTGCCGGGGCTGCGCTCGCCGCTCTGCGGGTCGGTCGAGAGCATGCCGGAGAGGAAGATGAAATCGCCCGCGCGTATCCCAGGGCTGTGCGGCAGGTTGAAGTTGCGCGAGACGTTGAGCCGCTCGTTCTTCGGCTCGATGATTTCGCGGGTGACGGGCATGGGCTGGCTCCTCGGTCAGGCCAGGGCGACGGCGTCGAGCTGCACCTTGAACGCGTCGATGATGCGCACGCTCCAGACGGTGCGCGCCGGCGGCCCTTGCGGCACGTACTGGCGGTAGACGCGGTTCAGCGCGTCGTACTCGATGCGATCGTAGATCATGGCGCGTACCTGCACCAGCCGCTCGAGCGAGGAGCCCGCCGCCTCGAGCACCAGCCCGAGGTTGCGGAAGGCGCGGTGCGCTTCGCTGGTCAGCGTGCCGTTCAGCCGCTCGCCGCTTTCCGGGTCGATCGCCACCACACCGGAGGCGAAGACGAAGTGGCCGGCGCGGATCGCCGTGCTCTGCACCCAGCCGTAGCCCGCGGCCATGTCGAGGCCGGGGCAAGGAGGTTGCACGACGATGCGTTCCATGGGTGTTGATTCGCATTCTAAAGGCCTGTTCGCCCGCGTAACGCTGCCGCTTGCGGTCTTCGGGCTGATCAACCAGGCGGCGCGCACGGTGATGGCGATCATCGGGCCGGTGCTGGCGGTGGAGTTCGCGCTTTCGGCGAGCGAGCTGGGGCTGCTCGCCGCCTGCATGCTCGGCGCCTACGCGCTCGCGCAGCTGCCGGGCGGCATGGCGCTCGACCGGATCGGCGCGCGCAATGTGCAGGCCGCGCTGGGGCTGCTCACCGCCGCGGGATTCGCGCTCTTCGCGCTCGCCGAGAGCCTCGCCACCCTTGCCATCGCACGCGTGATCCTCGGCGTCGGCGTCTCGGCCGGGCTGATGGCGATCATCAAGGCCAACGCGCAATGGTTCGCGCCGGCGAAGGTCGCCCT
>DASUUN010000022.1:0-7318 GCA_036374055.1 Burkholderiales bacterium | reverse complement strand
GGTGCTGCGCTCGAGCGACCGCAAGTACCTGGACGCGCGCTTCGCAGAGCATTTTCCCGCCGAGCTGCTCAAGGGCGAGGACGTCGCCGTCCATCCCGACGAAGGCAGCCGCAGTCGGCTGGTGCTGCCGATCCAGGGGCTCACCTCGCGCCTGGGGACCGTGCTGGTGGTTTACGCGCCGCCCGCCTGAGAGGCCCTCCGCGGGCGCAACGAGCGCGACGCCGGCGCGTCTATGCGCGGCGCGGCCTCGCGCAACGCGGCGTCGTCGAGCTGGTCGACCTCGACGCCGGTCACTACCGCCGCCAGACGCTCGACGTCGACGCCGATCACGACGCGCTGCGCATCAGCAGCTGGTCGTTCACGACCGTCCCGATCACGATCGCCTACCGCGGCCATTACCGCGACCTCGCGCACGGCGAGCACTGCCAGTTCCGCCTTCTCAAGCCCGAGAAACGCGATCGCGACGAGAACCGCCGCAAGGCGAATTGAACGACCCGCTCATGGAGCCGGCAACCTGACCACCCTCATCGGCGCTCCGCGCCAGGCCATCGCCGGTACAGCCGGGGACCGGGCAAGGCAGCCGGTAGAACCTGCGGTTCAGATAGGCGGCGACGTCTTCGATGTCCTGCGGGCGCCACTGCTGGCCGGCGATGTTCTGCCACCGCGTCACCTGGAAGAGCAGGTCGGACCAGGTGTGGACCACGCTCTTCTCGCGCCAGTGCGCCTGCTCGCTATGACAGGTGGCGCACGTGTTGCGGTAAAGCAGCCGTCCGCGCGACACGTCCGCCATCGATTGCTCGGGGACGGCGAGGTTGCGCTGTTCTACGCCGCTGGTGGGCTCGTTCGCGCATCCCGCCGCGAGCAGCAGCGCGAGGAGACACAGTGCGGCCGCACAGCATCGCGCCATGGCCGACGCGCCCGGCGCGGTCAGGCCCACGGCGGCGGCCAGCGATCCTCGGCGCTGCGGATGGTGGCGTAGCGCACGTTGCGAGACGCGGCGATCCGCGCGACCAGCTCCTCGAGGTCTTCCAGCGCCACCAGCCCCGTGTCGTCGCGCTCGAGCTCGTGCAGATGTTTGCCGCTCGGCGACATGACGTGCACCTCCAGGCTGCGCGCTCCGGGGGCCTCGCCCATGATCTCGACGAAGATGACCGGCTCGACGCGCGCCAGCTCCCGCGCCCTCTGCCAACCGACGAAATCCACCATCTCGGCCTCCTTCGCCGCTCAGGATCGCAGGTCCGGCCTGGCTGCGCTTGACGTGGATCAAGTCGTCGCGGTGCCGCAGCTCGGCCTGCGCTCGCGCCCGCTCGCGGAGCGTCCTAGGGCGGAGAATCCGATGCTCGGCTGGAGGGGCGCGAGCGCTACTACAGCGAACGCTACCGCGAGGGTCTTGATGCAGGTTAAGCGCGACCCTGAAGCTCGCGGTGCAGCACCTTGCCGAGCGGCGTTTTCGGCAGCGAGTCGCGGAACTCGATGCGCACCGGGCGCTTGTAGGGCGCCAGGCGCTGGGCGCAGTGCGCGGCGAGCGCGTCGGCGCTGAGCGCCGGGTCGCGCTTCACGACGAAGAGCGCGACCGCCTCGCCGCTTTTCGCGTGCGGCACGCCGACCGCGCCGGCATCCTTCACGCCCGGATGTGCGAGCGCGACCTGCTCGATCTCGCTCGGATAGGCCTTGAAGCCCGAGACCACGATCACGTCCTTGCGCCGCTCGACGAACTCGACCCAGCCGCGGCTGTCCATGCGCCCGAGATCGCCGGTGCGCAGCCAGTCGCCGGGGAAGAACGCCTGCGCCGTCTCTTCGGGCGCGTTCCAGTAGCCGCGCATCACCTGCGGGCCGCGCACGCAGATCTCGCCCACCTCGCCAAGGGTGAGCTCGGCGCCTGCGTCGTCCCGGATTGTCACCTCGGTATAGGCGACGGGCAGGCCGAGCTTGCCGCTGAACTCGCGCGCCTCGACCGGGTTGACGCAAACGATCGGCGAGGCTTCGGTCAGCCCGTAGCCCTCGATGAGCGGCCTGCCGGTGGCGTGCTGCCAGCGCTCGGCCACCTCGCGCTGCACCGCCATGCCGCCAGCAACGGCGAGCTTGAGCCCGGAGAAATCGATGTCGCGGAAGCCGGGCGCGTCGAGGAGGGCGCTGTAGAGCGTGTTGACGCCGGTGATGGCGCTGAACCGCTCGCGCTTCAGCATCTTCACCAGCGACACGAGCTCGCGCGGATTGGCGACGAGGACGTTGCGCCCGCCGAGCTGCATGAACACGAGCAGGTTCGCGGTGAGGGCGAACACATGGTAGAGCGGCAGCGCCGTGATCACGGTTTCAGCGCCTTCCCTCAGCGCGCCGCCGATCCATGCCGCGGTCTGCGCCACGTTCGCCGTCATGTTGGCGTGCGTGAGCATCGCGCCCTTTGGCCGCCCGGTGGTGCCGCCGGTGTACTGGAGAAACGCGAGATCCCCGGGCTGCACCAGCGCTTCGGGCAATGCGCGCTCGCGGCCGGGCGCGTCGCGCCAGGCAAGCGCGCCGTCGATGCGCCACGGCGCCACCGAGCGTCTCACGGCGAGATTGGCGGCCCAGCGCCTGGGCGCCGGAAGCAGATCGCCCACGCGGGTCGTGATGACGTGGCGCACGCGCGTGCCGGCGAGCGCATGCTCCAGGGTGTGGGCGAAGTTCTCGAGCACGACCACCGCCGCGGCGCCGGAGTCGGCGAGCTGGAACTGCAGCTCCGCCGCGGTGTAGAGCGGGTTGATGTTCACCACGGTGAGGCCTGCGCGCAGCGCGCCGATCAGCGCCACCGGGTACTGCAGCAGGTTCGGCAGCATGAGGGCGACGCGGTCCCCCGCGGCAAGCCCCAGGCCGCGGCGCAGGAACCCGCCGAAGGTGGCCGAGAGGCGCTCGATGTCGCCGTAGCACAGCGTCACCCCCAGGCTGCTGAAGGCGGGATGCTCGCGCCAGCGCGCGAAGCTCGCCTCGAAGAGCCGCTTCAGCGTCTCAGGCGGGAGCTTTTCGCTTCGCATGGCGCGCGAGCAGCGCCACCACCTCTTTGTCCTCGACCTGCTGGAAGTCGCGGTAGAACTGGCCGACCGCCATGAACGACTCGGGTGCCTCGAGGCACACGACCTCGTCAGCGTGCGGCCGGATGCGCTCGAGGCTGTCGGGCGCCGCTACCGGCACCGCGCACACCAGGCGCTCCGGCTTTCTCGCGCGCACCGCGTGCAGCGCGGTGATCATGCTCGCGCCGGTGGCGATGCCGTCGTCGACCACGATCGCGATGCGCCCGGCCGGGTCCGCCGGCGAGCGCGCCGGCGTGTACTGGGCGCGGCGCCGGTGCAGCAGCTCGAGCTGCGCCGATTTCTCTTTCGCGAGGTAAGCCTCGTCGGCGCCCGCCATGGCGGCGTGCTCGGCGACGTAGGTCCAGCCGGTCTCGTCGACCGCGCCCACCGCGAACTCCGGGCTGCCCGGCGCGCGCAGCTTCTTCACCAGCACGACATCGAGCTCGCCTTCGAGCTCGTGCGCGATCGCCGCGCCCATCTCCACCGCGCCGCGCGGGATCGCCAGCACCAGCGGGTTGCGGCCGCGGTAGGCGGCGAGGGCCTGCGCAAGGCGCCGCCCGGCGTCGAGACGGGAGTCGAAAACGTGGCTCACGTGCAAAGTCTGTTCCGCCGCCGGCGAGGCGATTTGACCTAGCGCAACGCCCCAGCGAAAAGCGAAGCGCAGGACACTACCTCGACGCCCGGCTCGGCGACCGCGCGCACGCTGTCGGTGGTGACGATGCGACGCACGCCCGCGGCGCGCATGCGCTCGAGCGCGCCGGGCGCCATGACCGCGTGGACGAACGTGGCATGGACTTCGCGCGCCCCGGCGGCGAGGAGCGCCTGCGCGGCGCCCGCGATGGTGCGGCCGGTGCTCGCCATGTCGTCGACGATGAGGCAGTCGGCGCCGCGCACGCTGCCCAGCACCTGCAGCGGCAACGCCACGTCCGCGGCGGTGCGGGTCTTCGCCACTACCGCGAGCGGCGCGCCGAGCGCCGCGGCGTAGCGCTGCGCGCGCTTCAGGCCGCCCGCGTCGGGCGAAACGATGGCGTAGCCGCGCTCCCGCGCGGCGGGCAGCAGCACCGCATCGGCAAGCAGGTGTGTGAAGGGCATGGGAAACGCGCTCTCCAGCGCCGGCGAGTGCAGCTCGAGCGCGACGACGCGGTCGATGCCGGCCGTCGCGAGCAGGCGCGCCACGAGCTGCGCCGAGCGCGGCTCGCCGGGCAGCTTGCGCACGTCCTGGCGCGCGTAGGCGAAATACGGAATCAGCGCGGTGATGCGCGCCGCGCCGGCGGCGCGCGCGGCGTCGGCGATGAGCGCGATCGCCATCAGCCGCTCGTTGGCCGGCGCCGACATCGGCTGCACGAGATGCAGGTCCTTGCCGCTTGCGTCCGCTTCCAGGCGCACGCGCGTCTCGCCGTCGGCGAAGCTTTCGATGGCGACGGGAAGGAGCGGCACGCCGGCCTCGCGGGCGATCTCGCGCGCGAGCCCCGGGTGCGCGTCGCCGGCGATGATGGCGGCGTCGCTCATCGCAGCCGCAGGCCTTCCGGCGTGCGCTCGACGGGCTGCCGGCTCTCGCGCCGCAGGACCGTGGCGAGCCACTCCGCATCGTTCTTGCCGGCGCGCTCCAGCCGGAAGCGGCGCACCTGCATCGGACTGAGCGACAGGCCGGCCAGCGTGCCGCCCGCCGCGAGGGTCGGGAAGTACATCAGCGCGAGCCGGGGCCGGAACGACTCGTGCCCCGAAATTCCCTCGTAGTCGTTGAGCAGGTCGCCGCAGGCGTAGAGGATGAGGCGATCGCGGTAGATCTCGATCGCGCCAGGATGGTGCGAGGAATGCCCGTGCACGAGGTCCGCGGCGCCGGCGTCGATCAGCCGGCGCGCGAAGCTGCGCTGCAAGTGCGAGACCTCGTAGCCCCAGTTGGGTCCCCAGTGGACCGACACGATCGCGACGTCGCCCGGGCGCTTCGCGGCGAGAATGCGCTCGGCGACGGCGTCGGTGGTCTGCGAGGACAGGTCGGGCAGCCAGCTCACGCCCGGCGTGGCCGCGCCCGCCGCCCAGTCCGCCGGCACGCCGGCGCTTTCCAGGCCGAATGCGAACACGAGGATCCTCTTGCCCGCGCCCGCGTCGAGTGCTGCAAGCGCTTGCGCCTCGTCCGCATTGCGCCCGGCGCCCGCAGTGCGCATCCCCAGCGCCTGCAGCGTGCCGAGCGTCTCTTCGAGACCCTGGCGGCCCCAGTCGAGGACATGGTTGTTCGCGAGCACGCAGCAGTCGATGCGCGCCGCCGCCAGGCAGGCGGCGTTTGCCGGGCTCATGCGGTAGTTGATGCCCTTGGCGGCGCGCGCGTCGCTGCAGGTCACGGCGGTTTCGAGATTGATGATGCGAGCCGAGGGCTGCTCGCGCTCGAGCTCGCCGAGCGCGTCGCCCCACACATAGGCCGGCTCGACGCCGCGCGGGATCGGCCCACTCGCCTCCTCGGCGAGCAGCACGTAGTCGAGCGCGCTTTTCATCCAGGGCTCGTCGATGGCAGGGTCGCAGGGCGCGGCGAGGATCTGGTCGACGCCGCGACCCGTCATTACATCGCCGCAGAGGAAGAGCTTCAAGCGGGGGCGCGGGGCTCGTACATGCCGGCAAGCGCTGCGGCATAAAGGTCGCGCGGCCGCGGCCGCGTGGCGTGCGCCTGCTCGTACGCGACTGCGGCGACCGCCGCGGCGACGGCGGCGGCGACGGGGCGAAGCCGCGCCGCCGGCGGGAAGAGCCGGCACTGCGCGATCTCGTCGGCGCGCACCTGCGCGGCGAGCGCCTGCGCCGCGGCGAGGAACATCTGGTCGGTGACGCGCCGCGCGCCCGACAGCGCGAGCCCCAGCCCGACGCCGGGAAAGATCCAGGCGTTGTTGCCCTGGGCGGGCACGAGCGTGCGCCCGTTCACCTCGACCGGCGCGAAGGGACTGCCGCTCGCGAAGAGCGCGCGCCCGCCGGTCCAGCGGTAGGCCTGCTCGGCGGTGCATTCGGACTTCGAGGTGGGGTTGGAGAGCGCGAAAACGACCGGCCGCTCGTTGAGCTGCGCCATCGCCGAGAGGACGCGCTCGCCGAAGAGGCCGGCCTGGGCGGAGGCGCCGATGAGCGCCGTGGGGCGGAAGATCTCGACCGCGGCGGCGAGCTCGCCGATGGGCGCGCGGTCCTGCGCGAAAGGCCGCTTGTGCGGCGCGAGGTCGCGCCGGCCGGCGACGACCGCGCCGCGCGAGTCCATGAATAGGCAGCGCTCGCGCGCCTGGGCCTCGCTCAGGCCTTCCTCGCGCATCGCCGCGAGCACCGTCGCGCCAATCCCCAGCCCGGCTTCGCCCGCGCCGGCGAAGAGCAGCCGCTGCTGGCCGAGGTTCCTGCCGGTGATTCTTCCCGCGGCCAGCAGGCCGGCGAGCCCCATGGCGCCGGTCCCCTGGATGTCGTCGTTGAAGCAGCACAGCCGGCGGCGGTAGCGCTCGAGCAGCGCGAAGGCGCAGGCGTTCTTGAAGTCCTCGAACTGCAGGACCGCCTGCGGGAAGACCACCTCGACGGCGCCGACGAACTCCTCGAGCAGGGCGTCCCAGGCCTCGCCTTCGAGCCGGGGCTCCCGCACGCCGAGGTACCCGGGCTCGCCGCGCACCGCCTCGTTGTCGGTGCCCACATCGAGCATCACCGGCAGGCAGGCCTGCGGCGGCACGCCGCCGCAGGCGGTATAGAGCGCGAGTTTGCCGACCGGGATGCCCATGCCGTTCGCTCCGAGGTCGCCCAGCCCGAGGATGCGGCTGCCGTCGGCGACGACGATGAAGCCGACGTCGCGCCGCGGCCAGCCGCGGAGCACCTCCGCGATGCGCCCGCGGTCGCCCCGGGACACGTAGAGGCCGCGTGGGCGCGCCGGCAGGCGGCTCCAGGCGAGGCAGGCGTCGCCGACCGTGGGCGTATAGACGACGGGCATCAGCTCCTCGAGGTGATCGATGAGGAGGCGGTAGAAGAGCCGGTAGTCCTCGCCGTGCAGCCGCGCGAGCTGCACGTAGCGATCGAGCGGCGTCGCCAGCGCGCGCAGGCCCGCCAGCGCCTGCTCTTGATTCAGCGCAAGGCCCGGCGGCGGCGCTCCTCCATCATGCGGGGACATCATTGGCAGGAGGCCCCATGCCGCACTTCGTCATGCTGACCCGTATCTCGTCCCAGTCGCTGCACCAGCCGAAATCGTTCGAGACGCTGGAGCGCCACGCAGCCGAGCAGGTGGCGAAGGCCTGCCCTGACGTGAAGTGGATCGCCAACTACGCCGTGGCCGG
>DASUUN010000021.1:0-6810 GCA_036374055.1 Burkholderiales bacterium | reverse complement strand
GTTCGCGTCTTTCTCGCGTGACAGGACCTCCAGCAGGCGCGCCCCGCCGTAGAGCGCGTCGTCGAAGCCGTACCAGCGCTCCTTGAAGAAGGTATGGCCGGACATCTCGCCGGCGAGCAGCGCGCCGGTTTCCCTCAGCTTCGCCTTGATCAGCGAATGCCCGGTCTTCCAGATGGTCGGCTTGCCGCCGTGGCGCTCGATCCACGGCGCGAGCAGGCGCGTGCTTTTCACGTCGTAGATGATCTCCGCGCCGGGGTTGCGCGCCAGCACGTCCTTGGCGAGCAGCATGAGCTGGCGGTCGGGGAAGATGACTTCGCCGTCCTTCGTGACCACGCCGAGGCGGTCGCCGTCGCCGTCGAAGGCGAGGCCCAGCTCCGCGGACGTGTCGCGCAGGGTGTTGACGAGGTCGACCAGATTCTCGGGCTGCGCGGGGTCGGGATGGTGGTTCGGAAAGTTCCCGTCCACTTCGCAAAACAGCTCGGTCACCTTGCAGCCCAGCCGCCGGTACAGGCGCGGCGCCAGCATGCCGGCCACGCCGTTGCCGCAATCCACCGCGATGTGGAACGGGCGGGCGATCTTCACGTCCCCGGCGATGCGCTCCACGTAGGCATCCAGCACGTCCGCGGTGGTCCGCTTTCCTTGGCCGGCGAGGAAGCTGCCGGCCTCGATGCGCTTGCGGATGTCCTGGATCTCGTCGCCGTACAGGGTGCTGCCGGCCACCACGATCTTGAGACCGTTGTACTCGGGCGGGTTGTGGCTGCCGCTCACCGCCACGCAGCTGCCGGTGCCCAGGTGGTGCGCGGCGAAATACGCGAGCGGGGTGGGCGCCATGCCGATGTCGACCACGTCCGCGCCGGCCGCGATCAGGCCGTCGGCGAGCGCCGCCGAGAGCTGCGGGCCGGAAAGCCGCCCGTCGCGGCAGATCGCGAAGGCCGGCGCGCCGCGCTCACGGCCGATGGAGCCCAGGGCGCGACCAATCTCGCGCACGAGCTGCGGCGTAAGGCTGCGGCCGACCACGCCGCGGATGTCGTAGGTACGGAAGATTTCTGCGGGTACGTTCACGGGGTCAGGAACTCGAAGAGGCGTTGGGGGAGCCAGCTATGCCGGCCAGGGAAGGGCCCGGCGAGAAATCCGGCATGGCCTCCGGTGGGCGGAAATTCTAGCACCACGCAGGGCGCGGCCCTGCGCGCCGCGGCGAGCAGCGCATGCTCCGGAAGGAAGGGGTCGTTGCGCGCGTTGAGCAGCAGCGTCGGCACGCGGATCGCCTCGAGGTGCGGGCCGCTCGAGGCGCGGCTCCAGTAGTCGTCGGTATCGCGAAACCCGTGCAGCGGCGCGGTCACCAGGTTGTCGAACTCGCGGAAGCTGCGCGCCGCGCGCAGCCGGCCGCGGTCGTACAGTCCCGGAAAAAGCTCGAGCTTCGCCAGCGCCTTGGGCTTCAGCGTGGCGAGGAAGTGCCGCGTGTAGAGCAGGCGGTTCAGGCCGCGGTCGAGCGCGTCGCCCGCCGCGGCGAGATCGATCGGCGCCGAGACCGCCGCGGCGCGGCGTATCCGCGCGCGTGCCGACTCGCCGCGCTCGCCCAGCCACTTGAGCAGCGCATTTCCGCCCAGGGAAACGCCTACGGCGCTCACTGCAGCGGAAAACCTGGCCAATATCCAGTCCACTTCTTCGGTGTCTCCCGAGTGGTAGGCCCGCGGCCGGCGGTTGGGCTCGCCCGAGCAGCCGCGGAAGTGCGGGATCGCCAGGCGCCAGCCGATGCGCAGCGCGTGCGCCGCGAGCGCGCGCGCATAGTGGCTTTCGGAGCAGCCCTCCAGGCCGTGGAACAGCACCAACTGGTCGCGGGCGCCCGGGTCGCCGCAGAAGTCCACGTCGATGAAGTCGCCGTCGGGCGTGTCCCAGCGCTCGCGCCGCAGCGCCACGCGCGGCGGGGGCAGCAGCGAGGGCACGATGGTCTGCAGGTGGCCGCCGGGCAGCCACCACGGCGAAGAAAAAGGGGTCAGAGCAGTTTTCTTCTCAATGCAGCAGCTTGGGCGGGGCGTCGCGCGGCGCCGGCTCGGGCTGCGCCGGGGCCGGCGAGGCGTGGTGCACGATCATGCGCCAGCCCGCCGCGGTGCGCAGGTACACGTTGGTCGCGACCACCGGCACCTGGGCGCGCGCATCGCCCGGCACGCTGAAGTTCTCGTGCACGCTGTGCACCGCGATCATCATCCCGCTCACCGCCACCTGCTGCGTGATGCGCACCCGCGGGCCGGCGCCGCCGGCGAAGATCCTGGCCCAGCTCTCGCGCACCTGGTCCTGGCCGGACAGGCGCGGCCCGCTGGGGTGCACGCAGACGATGTCTTCGTCCTCCGACCAGACGGCCATCATGCCTTCCAGATCCCCGCGCTCCAGGGCCTCGTAGAAGGCGTTCTCCGCGTCCTGCGCCGTGGGAAAGATCTTGCCGCTCACGCAGCCAGATTGTCTATTTCCTTCAGGACCAAATCCACTGTCATGTCGCGCATGCAGCGAAAATGGCCCAGCGGGCATTGCCGCTGGAAGCAGGGGCTGCATTCGATCCGCAGCCACAGCACGCGCGCCGCGCCCGACAGCGGCGGCGTGTGCTCGGGACTGGAGGAGCCGAACAGGGCCACCTGCGGCCGCGCGAGTGCCGCGGCCACGTGCATCAGCCCGGAATCGTTCGACACCACGAAGTCCGCCCCGGCGATGAGCTCGATCGCCTGATCGAGGGTGGTCTCCCCCACCAGGTTCTTTCCCGGGATGCCGCGCGCCGCCTCGGCGTCGTTGGCCGAGCCGAGGATCACCGGCTGCAGCGGCAGCCTCTCGCCGAGCTCGCGGAAGTAGGGCCAGCGCTTGGCTGGGCCGTACTCCGCGCCCGGGCACAGCACGGCATAGCGGCCCTCGAGACCGAACTTCTGGCGGGTGGCGTCGATGTCCTTTACGCAGGTCTGGAGGCGAGGGGGTGGCAAAGGCTGCCGGACTTCCTGGCCGGGCGGCTCGGACAGGCGCGCGTAGTGCACGGTCATCGGCGAATCCGACTTCCGGTAAGTCAGGTTCAGCAAGCCGTAGCGCGACTCCCCGACGTACCCGCTGCGCAACGGGATATCGGCGAAGAAAGGCACCAGCGCCGACTTCCAGGTGTTGGGCAGCACGATGGCCTGCTGGTAGGCCCGGCCGCGCAGCTCGCGGCCGATGCGCCAGCGTCTGCGCAGCTGCAGCCCGCCATGGCGGAAGGGCACCGCGATCACCTCGTGCACTTCGGGCATGCGCCGCGCCACCGGCGCGACCCATTCGGGGGCCAGCACGTCGATCTGCAGGCCGCCGATCTTCTCGTGCAGCCGCCCGAGCAGCGGCTGCGCCATCAGGGCGTCGCCGATCCAGTTGGGGGCGACGACGAGGATGCGGGGCACCTAATGCCCTTTTACCGGAGCACCCTTGTAGACGTAGCGGGTCCCGCAGTACGGGCAGCGCGCCTCGCCCTGCTTCGCCACGTCGAGGAACACGCGCGGGTGGCGTGCCCACAGCGGCGCGTCCGCCATCGGGCAGTGGAGCGGGAGGTCCTTCTCCGTGATGTCTACTTCTTTACTGGCGTCAGCCATTTGCGGCGCTTCTTGTCCTTGCCGGTCACGACATCGAAAAACGCCTTCTGGATCGCCTTGGTGATCGGGCCGGCCTTGCCGGCGCCGATCACGCGGCCGTCGAGCTCGCGGATCGGCGTCACCTCGGCGGCGGTGCCGGTGAAGAAGCACTCGTCGGCGATGTAGATGTCGTCGCGCGTCAGGCGCTTGGAGATCACCGTGTAGCCGAGGTCCTGCGCAAGCTCGATCACCGAGCTGCGGGTGATGCCGGTGAGCGCGGAGGTGAGCTCCGGCTCGTAGATCCTGCCGTCCTTGATGACGAAGATGTTCTCGCCCGCGCCCTCGGCGACGAAGCCGTCGACGTCGAGCAGCAGCCCCTCGTCGTAGCCGTGCTGGGTCGCCTCCAGCGTCGCCAGCACCGAGTTCGGGTAGGTGCCCGACATCTTGGCGCGCGCCATGGTGACGTTGATGTGGTGGCGCGCGTAGGACGAGGTCTTCACGCGGATGCCCTTGGACAGCGCCTCGGGGCCGAGGTAGGCGCCCCACGGCCAGGCGGCGATGGCGACGTGCACCTTGGCGCCGACCGGCGACACGCCCATCTTCTCCGAGCCGTAGAAGGCGATCGGCCGGATGTAGCAGGCCTCGTGCTTGTTCGCCCGCACCACCTCGATCTGCGCTTTCATCAGCTGCTCGCGGGTGAACGGGATCTTCATCATGTAGATATGGGCCGAGCTGAACAGGCGGTCGGTGTGCTCCTTCAGCCGGTAGATCGCCGTGCCGATGGCGGTCTTGTAGGCGCGCACGCCTTCGAACACCGCCAGGCCGTAGTGCAGCGAGTGCGTGAGCACGTGCGTGGTGGCCGAGCGCCACGGCACCAGCTTGCCGTCGTACCAGATCGAGCCGTCGCGGTCCGCCATGGACAGCGGCGCTGCAGCCTTCGCCATTGATGTTTCTCCCCTGAGGACGAGCGGCTATTCTAGCGAAACTGCGGCGCCAGACTATTAAACGATTCGTTAATCATTCATGGAGCTGGATCGCATCTTCGACGCCCTGGCCTCGGCACCCCGCCGGCGCATGCTCGCCTTCCTGTCGCAGACGGCGCTCACCACCTCGGACCTGGCGGCGCGCTTCCCGATGAGCGCGCCGGCGGTGTCGCGGCACCTGTCGGTGCTGCAGCACGCCGGCCTGGTGGAGAGCGAGCGCCAGGGGCAGCGGGTGCTGTACCGGCTGAAGCGCGACACGCTGCTCAACGCGCTGGCGCGCCTCGCCTCCGAGGTAGACGGTCCCCTGCGGCGCGACCCGCCGCGCGAGGCGATCTAGCGGGCATTCAAATTGCTCCACCCCGGGGGTGAGTTCCGCGCATTCCATCCGCGACATCGAGCGCAGCGCGATCCAGCCGTGGCGGTTTGCCCGCCTGGCGCGCAGCCTGTCGACCGCGCTCGGCCGCCCGTCGGCCTTCGCCGTCGCGGCGCTGGCGGTGATCCTGTGGGCGGCAAGCGGGCCGCTGTTCGACTACAGCGACACCTGGCAGCTGGTGGTGAACACGTCGACCACCATCGTGACCTTCCTGATGGTGTTCGTCATCCAGAACACGCAGAACCGCGACACCGCCGCCATCCAGATCAAGCTGGACGAGCTGATCCGCGCCACGCAGGGCGCGCACAACGCCATCCTCGACCTCGAGCAGCTGGACGACGAGGCGCTCGCGCGCTATCTGCGCCGCTACGAGGAGCTCGCCGCCGCCGCCCGCGAGCGCCTGCAGAAGGGGCGCATCGACACCGGGTCCCCGGAGGTCAAGCCGCAAATAGCGCGCGGCTGAGCGCCTGCACGGCAGCGCGCTGCTGCGCCATCTGCTCCGGGGGCACGCGCGCGTACTGCGCCCCGTTCAGGCGCAGCATGTGCTGCCGCCGCCGGAACTCGCGGTAGGCGTCGCGCGCTCCCTCCGCCGTCTCGACGGCGATCAATCCGAAATCAGCCGCCATCCGCAGCAGCGCGATGTTGCCCAGGTTCCTGGTGAGATCGGGAAAACGGTGCGCGTGCGCGAGCACGAGGTACTGCACCGCGAACTCGATGTCGATCATGCCGCCCTCGTCGTGCTTCAGGTCGAACAGGTCCGACTTGTTGGGATGCGCGGTGTGCAGCTTCTGGCGCATCGCGAGAATCTCGTTTTTCAAAGATTCGACGTTACGCTGGCGTCGCAGGATCCGCTCCCGGATGGCTTCGAAGGCCGCACCGACCGCGGCGTCGCCGCAGGAGTACCGCGCGCGGGTGAGCGCCTGGTGCTCCCAGACCCAGGCGTCGCGCTCCTGGTAGCGCTCGAACGCCTCGACCGACGACACCATCAGGCCGGAGGCGCCGCTCGGGCGCAGCTGCAGGTCGGTCTCGAACAGCGCGCCGGCGGAGGTGCGCGTGGTCAGCCAGTGCTGCAGGCGCGAGGCGAGCCGCGCGTACACCGCCGGCGCCTGCTCGTCGGCATCGTCGTAGAGGAAGATGATGTCCAGGTCGGAGGCGTAGCCGAGCTCCTTGCCGCCGAGCTTGCCGTAGGCGATCACGGCAAAGCGCGGCGCGCCCTCCCGGTGCCGCGTGCGCAGGTCCTTCCACGCCTCCTCGATCGACACCTGCAGCGCGAGGTCGGCCAGCGCGGACAGGTGGTCGGCGAGCCGCTCCACCGTGAGCAGCCCGGCGAGGTCCTGGGCGAGCAGGCGGAACACCTGCGACTGGTGCATCTCGCGCAGGATGTTCATGCGCCGCTCGGTGTCGCCCGCGTGCGCTTCGAGTTGCGCGCGCAGGCTGCGGCCGAACGTCTCGAGCTCCGGCGGCGCATACAGCAGCCGGTCGTCGAGCAACTCGTCGAGCAGCAGCGGATGGCGGGCGATGAACTCGGCCGCCCAGCTCGACGCCCCCACGATGCGCGTCACGCGCTCCAGCGCCTCCGGGTGCTCGGCGAGCAGCGCGAGGTAGGCGGCGCGCGTCACGATCGCCTCGACCAGGTCCAGGCCCCGCGCCAGCGTGACCTGCGGCTGCGGCGTGGCGGCGGCGGCGCGGGCGAGGGCCGGGATCAGCGCGTCCAGCCGCCGCCGGGACTCGGCCGGCAGGGTGGCGTAGCGCTGGCTGGCGCGCAGGCTCTCCAGGCGCGGATGCTCGGGCCAGGGCTCGCCCGGCGGCGCGGACTCGGCGAACACCGACTCGAAATGCCGCGATACCGCGGCGCGGTGCGCCTCGAGCGCGCGCGAGAACG
>DASUUN010000020.1:0-4359 GCA_036374055.1 Burkholderiales bacterium | reverse complement strand
TCGCGAAAGAACGCGATCTCGTCGCGCTCGTAGACCCGGAAGGCGAGGGCGCCGGAAACCACGGGATCGTCCGGATTGAGCCACACCACGGCGTCACCGACGCGGACAGTCCGCGGCAGCGCCGCCTTGATGAGCGCGTTGGCCGCCCGGCGCAGGGCAGGCGGCTTGAGCAGCACGGTATAGACGAACTCGGATACGCTCATGCGAGGTCCTGCGCGGCGCGCGCGAACGCGGCCTCGTCCGCCGAGTCGATGCGCGCGACCTCCGCCTCCGGCAGGCGGACGAAGTTCTTCAGCGAGGACCGGCGGTAGGCGGGATCGTAGTGCTGCATGAGCAGCCGCGCGACGAAGTCGCGCCATGCGCCCTGCGCGGCGAGCGCCTTCCATGCGGCGACCTCCTCGCGGCCGTGCAGGGCCACCAGGCAGTCGAGCTGCGCCTCGAGCAGGCGGCGGTCCTCCAGGAAGTGCCGGTATTCGTCGAGCAGCAGGTCGACGCGCACCTCGAGCGGCGCCTCGAGGCGCAGGCAGGGCGATGCGCGCATGCGCGCGATCAGCGCTTCGGGCACCTGCACCTGCCCGATCTTCTTCGACTCGCCTTCGACGAACACCGGCTTACCCGGCTCGAGCGCGAACAGCGCCGCCAGCAGCTGGCTTTCGAACCATTTCTGCGAGGGCTGCGGCCGGTCCGGCAGGTTGCCCAGCACCGAGCCGCGATGCGCGGCGAGCGCCTCGAGGTCGAGCACCTGCGCGCCGGCGCTGCGCAGCGCGCCGAGCAGGCGGCTCTTGCCGCTGCCGGTGGGGCCGTGGATGACGCGGAACTCGAATCTCTCGGGGATGCTCTCCAGTTGGGCGACCACCCAGCGCCGGTAGCGCCGGTAGCCGCCTTCGAGCGTCTGCGCGTCCCAGCCGATCTCGCGCAGGATGTGCGCCATGGCGCCCGAGCGCTTGCCGCCGCGCCAGCAGTACACGAGCGGGCGCCAGCCGCGCTGCTGGCCGGCGAACAGCGTCTCGACGTGCCGCGCGACGTTCTTCGCCACCAGCGACGCGCCGAGCTTCTTCGCCTCGAATGCCGAGAGCTGCTTGTACGTTGTGCCGACCGCCGCGCGCTCGGCATCGTCCAGCACCGGCGCCGAGATGGCACCCGGCACGTGGTCCTCGGCGTACTCGGCGGGAGAGCGGCAGTCGATTACGACGTCATAACGCTTGAAATCCACTATAGAATTTTACGCTTATGAACGCCCCCGAACGGATCCGCCTCACCGAGTTCAGCCACGGCGGCGGCTGCGGCTGCAAGATCGCGCCCGCGGTGCTCACCGAGATTCTTGCCGCCACGCCCATCCGCGGCCTGCCGAAGGATCTGCTGGTCGGCACCGAGACCGCGGACGATGCCGCGGTCTACCGGCTGAACGACAGCCAGGCGTTGGTCGCCACCACCGATTTCTTCACGCCGGTCGTCGACGACCCGTTCGACTTCGGCCGCATCGCCGCGACCAACGCCATCTCCGACGTCTACGCGATGGGCGGCCGGCCGATCTTTGCGCTTGCCATCCTCGGCATGCCGCTGGAGAAGCTGCCGCTGTCGGTAATCGGGAAGATCCTGGAAGGCGGCGAGTCGGTGTGCGCCGCCGCGGGCATTCCGGTGGCGGGCGGGCATTCCATCGACACGCTCGAGCCGATCTACGGCCTTGTCGCCCTCGGACTCGTGGACCCGAAAAAGCTCAAGCGCAACAGCACGGCCGAAGCGGGCGACGTTCTCGTGCTCGGCAAGCCCCTGGGCATCGGCATCCTTTCCGCGGTCCTCAAGAAGGGCAAGCTCTCCGAGGCCGGCTACCGCGCGATGCTCGACTGGACCACGCGCCTCAACACGCCGGGCGCGGCGCTCGCCGAGCTGCCGGGGGTGCACGCGGTCACCGACGTCACCGGCTTCGGCCTCGCCGGCCACCTGCTCGAGATCCTGCGCGGCTCGAAGCTCGCCGGCGAAGTGCGCTTCGACGCGCTGCCGGTGATCGCCGAGGCGCTCGACTGGGCGAGGCAGGGCGTCGCCACCGGCGCCTCGGAGCGCAACTGGAGCGGCTACGGGCACGACGTCGCGCTGCCGGCGGGCTTCCCCGAGTGGCAGCGCAAGCTCATCACCGATCCGCAGACGAGCGGCGGCCTGCTCGTTTCGTGCGCCGCGGATGCCGTCGAAGAGGTACTCGGAACCTTCAGCCGGATGGGATTCGCTGAGGCGAAGCCGATCGGCAGGCTGGCGGCGGGTCCTGCCCGCCTCGTGGTGGTCTAGATGAGAAAAATGGGGTCCGTCCCTATTTGAGCAGCGGCTGCAGCGCTTTCCAGACGCGCTCGAGCATGAGCGGCTGGGCGGCTTCGGTGGGATGGATGCGGTCGGGCTGGAACAGCTCGGGCCGGGTGGCGAAGTCCTCGAGCAGGAAAGGCACCAGCGCCGTCTTGTGGCGCTTGGCGAGCTCGCCGAAGGCCGCCTCGAACGCCTCGGTGTAGTCCGGGCCGTAATTCGGCGGCAGCTTCATGCCCACCAGCAGCACGCGCGCGCCGGCCTTGTGCGCCTGCTCGATGATGCGGCTCAGGTTCTGCTTCATCTGCGCGATCGGCAGGCCGCGCAAGCCGTCGTTGGCGCCCAGCTCCAGGACCAGCACCGCGGGCCGGTGCTGCTGCAGGCTCTTCGCAATGCGCGTCGCGCCGCCGCTGGAGGTATCGCCGGAGATGCTGGCGTTGACGACGATATAATCGGGGTGCTCGCGCTTCACGCGCTCGGCGAGCAGCGACACCCAGCCGCGCGCCTGGGCGATACCGTAGGCCGCCGACAAACTGTCACCGAACACCAGGATGGACTTCTCCGCGCAAAGCGCTGCGCCGCTTGCGGCAACCAGCATGGCGAACAGCAAAGTTCTGACGGCGCGTGGCATCGGCAAGACCGTGAAGAGCGGGGATTCGGACCTCGTCATTCTGCGCGAGATCGATCTCGAGGTCACCCCCGGCGACGTGGTCGCGGTGGTGGGCGCTTCGGGCTCCGGCAAGTCGACGCTGCTCGCGATTCTCGCGGGCCTGGACACGCCCACCGCGGGCAGCGTGACGCTCGAGGGCGCGAACCTGTTCTCGCTCGACGAGGATGAGCGCGCCGAGCTGCGCGGCCGCAGCGTGGGCTTCGTGTTCCAGTCGTTCCAGCTGCTGCCCTCGCTGACGGCGCTCGAGAACGTGATGTTGCCCTTGGAATTGTCGGGGTCGGAGGAGGCTGCAAAAATGGCCCGGCAGATGCTCGAGAGAGTCGGCCTGGGCGAGCGGCTGCAGCACTATCCGAAGCACCTGTCCGGCGGCGAGCAGCAGCGCGTCGCCCTGGCGCGCGCCTTCGTGGTGCGGCCCAAGCTGCTGTTCGCCGACGAGCCGACCGGCAGCCTCGACGCCGAGTCGGGTGCCGCGGTGATCGAGCTGCTGTTCGAGATGAACCGCGAGTTCGGCACCACGCTCGTCCTGGTGACCCACGACGAGCAGCTCGCCTCCAAGTGCCAGCGCATCGTGCGGCTGGCCGCGGGCAGGATCGCCGCGTGAAGCAGGCTTGGCGCATGCTTATCCGCGACTGGCGCGCGGGCGAGCTGCGCGTGCTCGCCTTCGCGCTGGTGATCGCGGTGGCGAGCGTCACCAGCGTCGCGTTCTTCGCCGATCGCGTCAGCCAGGTGCTGGTGCGCGACGCGCACCAGCTGCTCGGCGCCGACCTGGTGCTGGTGTCGGATCGACCCTGGAAGGAAGAAATTCTCGGGGAAATACGTGCGCAGGGGCTGCAGGACGCGGCGGCCGTCAATTTCATCAGCATGGCGTTCGCCGGCGACCGCAACCAGCTCGCCGGCGTGAAGGCGGTGACGCCCAACTATCCGCTGCGCGGGCGGCTGCGCATCGCGCCGGCGCCCGCGGCGCCCGACGCGCCGGCCGAGCGCGGCCCCGAGCGCGGCACGGTGTGGCTGGACGAGCAGCTGGTGTCCGGCCTGGGCGCACCGGTGGGCTCGCGCATCCGCCTGGGCCGCGCCGAGCTGCGCGTGGCGGCGGTGCTGACCCTCGAGCCCGAGCGCAACGCGAACTTCTTCAACATCGCGCCGCGGCTCATGATGCACGCCGCGGACGTTCCGGCGACCAGCCTCGTGCAGACCGGCAGCCGGGTGTGGTACTACCTGTACGCAGCCGGGGCCCCCGAGCGCGTCAAGTCGTTCGAAGGGTTCATGAAAAGCCGGCTGGAGCGCGGCCAGCGCATGGAGGACCTGGAATCCGGCCGGCCGCGGGTGCGCGAATCCATTGACCGCGCCGAGCGCTTCCTCGGCCTCACGGCGCTGCTCGCCGCGGTGCTCGCGGGCGTGGC
>DASUUN010000019.1:0-3777 GCA_036374055.1 Burkholderiales bacterium | reverse complement strand
GCGTCGGCGTGCTCGATGTCGTCGTAGCAGCCCATCGGCTCGTCGATGCCGAAGGTGCGCATGAACGCCACCGCCGCGCTCGCCATGCAGTGGCGCGCGTTGGGGTCGATGTTGTTCGAGCGGAAGCCGGCCTTCATCAGCTTCACCGCGGCGTAGCCCTCCCAGATGGTCGACTGCCCGGACATGAACATGCCGACCGACGAAGGGCCCTTCGCCTTCAGCGCCGCCTTCCACTTCTCGGCCATGATGTCGAAGGCCTGGTCCCAGGACACCGGCTGGAACTCGCCCTCCTTGTCGTAGCGGCCGTTCCTCATGCGCAGCAGCGGCTGCGTCAGCCGGTCCTCGCCGTACATGATCTTGGAGAGGAAGTAGCCCTTCACGCAGTTGACGCCGCGGTTGACCTCGGCCTGCGGGTCGCCGTGCGTGGCCACCACCTGGCCGTCCTTCACCGCGACGTTGACGCCGCAGCCCACGCCGCAGAAGCGGCACGGCGCCTTCGACCACTTCAGGCGCGTCGCCTCCGCGTTGGTCACCACGTTCTGCGGAAAAGCCGGGAAGGCCGCCCCGGCGGTGGCGGCTGCGGAGGTCAGCATGAACTGGCGGCGGGTAAGTTTTTCAGTCGTCATGCGCGAAGGTTCTCTCGAGCTACATCGAGCCGTTCCCGGCCGCGAGAAGCAGAATTCGTTCCCAAATGGTCTGCGCGACATGCGCGCGCTGGGGGTGGAGGAGATTGGCCTGTTCTACCTGGGCGAGTCATTCTTGTGCCGCTCGCTCCCGGAAGCAATCCGCTACGCGAAACAGGACTGCTATCCCTACGTACCCCGATTTACTGCAGCAGGTACCTCATCAGCTCGCGCGCCGGCCGGATCTCGGCGCCGAAAGGCACCGGCTCCGAGCCGCGGAAAAACAGGCCATGGTCCACGTCGCCGCGCAGCGCGGCGGCGAGGTGATGGTCGATGCAGAACTGCCCGGCCTGCGCCAGCCCGTCGCGCAGCCCGCAGTGCGTTAGACAGTCAAACGCGAGCGTGCATTGCTTCCGGGTTTTCGCCCTTCTCCTTAACACCAGCTCTTTATCCAGATAGTTGGAGAGCCACGGCGTGCGGACCGCGCGTGCCGGCAGCCCGGCGACGCTCATGAACACCACGATGTCTTCGGCCCGCGCGCCGGCGAGCACGCGCTTGAAGTTCGGGTGCGCATCGCCCTCCTCGGTTACGGCGAAGGGCGTGCCGACCTGGACGGCGGCGGCGCCGGCCTCGCGCGCGGCGCGCACGCGCTCGGGCGAGTTGATGCCGCCGGCGGCGATCAGCGGGATGCGCTCGGGATCGAGCCCCGCCTCGTGCAGCGCGGCGCGGATCTCCGGCAGCACGCGCTCGAAATCGAAGCGCGCGTCGTCCACCTCCTCCAGGCGCGTGGCGCCCAGGTGGCCGCCGGCGTAGCGCGGATGCTCGACGACGATGGCGTCGGGCGCCCGCCCGCGCCGCTGCCAGCGCCGCGCGATGAGCGCGGCGGCGCGCGCCTCGGACACGATGGGAATGAGCGCCACGCGCGGCCAGTCGCGCGCCAGCTCGGGCAGGTCGAGCGCGAGCCCCGCGCCCACCACGATCGCGTCGGCGCCGCTCGCGCAGGCGGTGCGCACGTAATCGGCATATTGCGACACGGCGCGCATCACGTTCACCGCGATCGCGCCGCGCCCGCCGGCGACTTCGCGCGCCGCGCCGATCTCGCGCGCGAGCGCTTGCAGGTTGGCCGCCTCGATGGCTGCCTTGTCGCGGCTCTTGCCGGTGGCGCGCATGAGATCCGGGTGCAGCCGGCGCAGGTCCACGCTCGACACCGTGCCGACGCCGCCTTCGCGCGCCACGCTGCCGGCGAGCCGATGCGCCGACACGCCCACCCCCATGCCGCCCTGCACCAGCGGCAGGCACGTCCGCTCCCCTAAACGCAGCTCGCTCATGGCCGATGGTCTGCCGGAAGCAGGTGCCGCGGACTTGATGTAGAGCAAAGAACCGGCAAGTCGGGACTGCCAGCATCCGCCGAAGGAGGGCCACAAGTGACGACCAATGGCGGCGGTGTCGCGGGCGGGGTGCTGGCGAACCTGCCGATGTTCCGCCGCACGCCGCGCGCGCAGCTCGCGCAGCTCGCGCGCCAGGCGCGCGTGCAGCACGCGCGGCGCGGCGAGCTGGTCGCGCGCGCCGGCGAGCGCCCCAGCGGGCTGATGGCGGTGGGCTACGGCCTGGTGAAGCTTTCGCTGAAAGGCGCGAGCGGCAAGGTGCTGCGCCTGGTCGGCCCGGGCGAGACCTTCGGCGAGGCGGTGCTGTTCCTCGACGAGCCGCTGCCGGTGGACGCCACCGCGCTGTCCGACACGATGCTCGTGGTCCTGCCCGCCGCGCCGCTGCTGGGGCTGATCGACCGCGACCCCACGTTCTCGCGCGCGCTGCTCGCCAGCGTGTGCCAGCGCATGCACGCGCTGATCGTCGATTTCGAGGCTGCCACGCTGCACGGCGCGCGCGAGCGGCTCGCCGCCTACCTCGACGCGCTGGCCGAGCCGGGCAGCACGGTGGCCCAGCTGCCCGCGGCCAAGACCGTGGTGGCGGCGCGCCTGGGCGTCGCCAAGGAGACGCTGTCGCGCCTGCTGCACCAGTTCGCCGAAGAGGGCCTGATCGCGGTGCAGCGCCGCTCGATCACGCTGCTCGACCGGGAGCGGCTCGCCGCAGCAGCTCGCGGCGCGAAATTAGCTTGAGCATGGTGTCCAGGGTCACCGAGCGGAAGGTGGCCTTGGCCGTCTCGTCGACCTCGGCGAGGATCTCGTCCAGCGCGCGCTCCTCCGCCCGCCGGCTGCGGCTGCGCGGCGCGCCGATGTCCTCGAACAGCTCGATCACGTCCATCAGCGTGATGCGCTTGGGGTTGCCGGCGAAGCGGTAGCCGCCCCCGGCGCCGCGCGCCGCGTGCAGCAGCCCGGCACGCCCGAGCTTGCGCAGCACCTTCGCCAGGTGGTGCGCCGAGACGCGGTACTTCGCCGCGATCTCCGCGGCGCTCAGCTGGCGCGCCGGGTCGGCGGCGAACTCGAGCGCGCTGTAGAGCGCGAGCAGGGTGTTCTGCTGGAGCTTCAATCGAGCCGCTTCTCCAGCGCGATGAACGGCGCCGCCATCATGCCCTGGCTGCGGAAGAAGGCGAGCACCAGCGCGTTGTCGCGCGCGAGCAGGGTGCGCACCGTGTCGACGCCGCTGCGGCGGAAACGCTCGCACAGCGCCTCGAGCAGGCCGGCGCCGATGCCCGCGAGGCGCGCCTGCGGCCGCACGCCCAGGCCGAACACCCAGCCGCACGGCGGCGCGCCAAACTCCCAGTCACGGATCTCCCCCACCACGTAGCCCTGGATGAGATCACCTTCGTGGAAAACCAGGAAGAAGCGGCCGCCATAGCGCTTCATGACGGCCGCCCAGTACCCCGGTTTCCTCAGCCCGGTGATGAGCGCATCGATCTCCACGATCTGGGCGAGATCCCCCTTGCGCGAGGCGCGGATTTTCTTGAGATGCATCAAATCGGTTTCCCCGCCCGAAGTCTACGGTGCTGCGCATCTATCCGAAAAGGAGGGGACCATGGTTTCGCGCCTGTTGCTCGTCGCCGCGGCCGCGCTGCTGTTCGCCGGCCAATCGTTTTCGCAGGAGCCGATCCGCATCGGCACCTTCCTGTCGGTCACCGGGCCGGCGGCCTTCCTCGGCGACCCCGAGCAGAAGACCCTCGAGCTGTACGTCGAGAAGATCAACGCCCAGGGCGGCGTGC
>DASUUN010000018.1:0-2143 GCA_036374055.1 Burkholderiales bacterium | reverse complement strand
ACCAGCTCCTAGCCGTCTTCAAAGGGCTGGACCCCGAGGTCCGCGCGGCGCTCACGCCGGTCCTGCGGATCCTCGTCATCCTGGTGCTCGCCTGGATCGTCCAGGTGGTCGCCGAGCGCCTGATCCGCCTGTTCCGCAGCTACATGGAGCGGCGCACCAGCGGCGACGAGATCGCGCGCATCGAGACCCTGGCGCGCGTGTTCCGCAACACGGCCGGCGTGGTGATCCTGCTGGTGGCCGGCATGCTGGTGCTGGGCGAGCTCGGCATCTCGGTCGCGCCGATCCTCGCCACCGCCGGCGTGGCGGGCGTGGCCATCGGCTTCGGCGCGCAGAGCCTGGTGAAGAACTTCCTCGCCGGCTTTTTCCTCCTGTTCGACGACCAGGTGCGCCAGGGCGACGTGGTGCAGATCGCCGGCATCGGCGGGCTGGTCGAGGAGGTCACCCTGCGCTACGTGCGCCTGCGCGACCTGGAGGGGCACGTGCACTACGTGCCCAACGGCGAGATCACGGTGGTCACCAACCGCACCCGCGAGTACGCGACGGCGGTGATCGAGGTGGGCGTGGCCTACCGCGAGGATCCCGACGAGGCCTTTGCCGTGATGCGCGAGGTCGCCAGCGCGATGCGCGCCGATCCCCAATGGAAGGAGCGCCTGGCCGCCGAGCTGGAGATCCTCGGCGTCGACAAGTGGGCCGATTCCGCGGTGATCCTGCGCGCGCGGCTGCGCGTGGTGCCGGCCATCCAGCAGTGGAACGTGAAGCGCGAGTTCCTGAAGCGCCTGAAGAAGGCCTTCGACGAGCGCGGCATCGAGATCCCGTTCCCGCACCTCACCGTCTACGCCGGTCAAGGCAAGGACGGATCCGCGCCGCCGTTTCACCTGCTGGAGACGAAACCCGCCAGCACGGAGTGAATGCGGCGCACGCCGTCGGTGAGCGCCGCCGGACCGGGCTGCAGGATGTCCGCGGACTTCACCTCGAACAGCTGATGCGCCTTCACCGCGGCGACCGTCTCCCAGCCCGGGCGCGCCGCCACTCGCTCCGGGCGGAACTTCTTGCCGCACCACGACCCGAGGATGACCTCGGGGTCGCGCCGGATGACCTGGGTTCCGTCGTGGATGCGGCCGCTTGCGGCCTGGGAACGGGACAGCTCCGAAACCACGTCCTCGCCGCCCGCGATCTCGACCAGCTCGCTCACCCAGCGGATGCCGCTGATCATCGGCTCGTCCCATTCCTCGAAGTACACGCGCGGGCGCCGGGGGAACGCCTTTGCCTTCTCCCTGATTTGAAGAAGATTGCCTTCGAGTTGCGAAACCAGCGCCGCGCCCTTCTCCGTCGCCCCGACGAGAGACGAGAGGGTCAGGATCATGGACAGGATCTCGTCCACCGAGCGCTGGTTGAAGATCATGATGTTGAGCCCCGCCTTGGCGAGGTCGCGCGCGATGTCGGCCTGCAGGTCCGAGAACCCGAGCACCAGGTCGGGCTTGAGCTCCAGAATCTTGTCGATCCTGGCACTCAAAAAAGACGAGATGCGCGGCTTCTCCTGCCGCGCGCGCGGCGGGCGCACGGTGTAACCCGAGATGCCGACGATGCGCCGCTCCTCGCCCAGGAGGTAGAGCGTCTCGGTGGTCTCCTCGGTCAGGCAGACGATGCGCTCGGGATATCGCGCGGCCATTCTGTATTATCGGCGCATGGGTCCGCTCTCCGGCATCCGGGTGCTCGAGTTCGAGGCGATCGGCCCGGCGCCGTTCGCCGGCATGCTGCTCGCCGACATGGGCGCCGACGTGCTGGTGGTGGACCGGCCGGCCTCGAGCGACCTGGGCCTGACGCGCGAGCGCTGGTACGACGTCATGATGCGCGGCAAGCGCTCCGTGACGCTGGACTTGAAGTCCAGCAAGGAACCGGCCCTCGAGCTGATCGGGCGCGCCGACGTGCTGATCGAGGGCTTTCGCCCCGGGGTCATGGAGCGCCTGGGGCTGGGCCCCGAGGTCGCGCTCGCGCGCAACCCGCGTCTGGTCTACGGCCGCATGACGGGGTGGGGGCAGCACGGCCCGCTCGCGCCGCGCGCCGGCCACGACATCAACTACATCGCGCTCGCCGGCGTGCTGAACGCGTTCGGCAGGAAGGGCGAGCCGCCGGTGCCGCCGCT
>DASUUN010000017.1:0-10541 GCA_036374055.1 Burkholderiales bacterium | reverse complement strand
GAAAGTCGCCTCGACCTGAACCTCGGGAATCATCTCCGGCACCCCTTCCATCACGTCATCGCGCCTGAGGAGCGTCGCGCCCCAGCTCATCAGCTCCTGCACGCTGCGGCCGTCGCGCGCGCCTTCCATGAGCGCGGCGCTAATGAAGGCCACCGCCTCGGGATAGTTGAGCTTCAGGCCGCGGCTCCTGCGCCGCTCGGCGAGCAGCGCCGCAGTAAAGACGAGCAGCTTGTCCTTCTCCCTTGGCGTGAGTTCCATTTTTCCGAGCCTGTCCGCAAAAAGGATGCCAATCGCACGCCCGGAGGCGGGCTTCGGGCAACGAAAAATTCTGCACCAAAACGGGGACCGCGCCAGCGCGGCGCACCGCGCAGGGGCTGCCTGAACTACCCCAGAACATCCTCGAGCTCGGCGGGACTGCGCTCGATGGCGGTGAGGTCGAGGTTGCCTTCGACGTGGTTGAGGTGGTGGATCATCAGCTCGCGCGCCCGGCCCGCGTTGCCCGACGCGATCGCATCGATGATCTCGCCGTGCTCCTCGCCGAGGCATGAAGGCACTGAGGGCCGATCGTAGAGCGCGATGATCAGGCAGGTCAGCGAGGTGAGCTCGCGCATGCTTTTCGCGAGCATCGAGTTGCCCGCCGCTTCGGCAAGCAGCATGTGGAACTCCCCGGAGAGGCGCACGATTGCGCGGGTGTCTCCGGCGCCGCGCGCGCGCGCCTCGGCCGCGACGTGCTCGCGCAGGCGCGGCAGCGCCGCGCGCAGCCCGGGCTGGCGCATCAGCTGGTCGACGATCCCGGGCTCGATGAGGCGACGCGCCTGGAAGACGTCGCGCGCCTCGGCGACGGTCGGCTTGGCGACGAAAGCCCCGCGGTTCGGCTCCAGGGTGACTACCCCCTCGTGCGCAAGGCGGGGCAGCACGCGCCGGATGCGCGCCCGGCTGACGCCGAAAATGGCGGCGAGGCGGTCTTCACCGAGCTTCGTTCCTGGCGTCAGGCGGTGATCGAAGATCGCCGCCAGGATCTTCTCGTAGATCGCATCCTCGGCAATGCCGGAGCCGTGCGCCTTCGCAGCGGGTAGATCGGTCCCGGTATCGCTCATCCGATTTTTGTTGACAGCCGCCAAACCAATTGGCAACAATTTACGCTACTTTGGCGCCAATCCGCAAGCGTCTTGTGCACAAAAGACTCCTTGGATGACCAACAGGCGGGTGCTACTGGGGATGCTGACCCCTTCGTCGAACACCGTGCTCGAGCCGGTAACGGCGGCCATGCTCGCCTCGCTGCCCGAGGCGAGCGCGCATTTCGGCCGCTTCCGCGTCACCGAGATCGCCCTAAGCGAAGGGGCACTCGCCCAGTTCGACGAAGCGGAGATCCTGCGCGCGGCGGAGCTGCTCGCCCACGCCAAAGTGAACGTGATTGGCTGGAACGGCACCTCGTCTGGCTGGCTCGGCTTCGACGCCGACGAGCGCCTTTGCCGGCGCATCAGGGCCGCGACCGGCATCCCGGCGTGCACCTCGGTGCTCGCGCTGAACGAGATCTTCGCGCGCACCGGCGTCGAGCGTTTCGCTCTGGTCACGCCCTACCGCGACGACATCCAGGAGCGCATCGTCGCGAACTACCGCGCCGCCGGCTTCCACTGCGTCGCCGAGCGCCACCTGGGAATGCAGGACAACTTTTCCTTTTCCGAGGTCACCGCGGACGAGATGCGCGCCATGGCGCGCGAGGTGGCCAAGGCGAAGCCCCAGGCGATCACCGTCTTCTGCACCAACCTGCGAGGGGCGCCGCTCGCCGAGGAGCTCGAGCGCGAGCTCGGCATCCCGGTCTACGACAGCATCGCCACGGTGGTCTGGAAGTCGCTCAAGCTCGCCGGCGCCGACCCACGACGAGTCACCGGCTGGGGAAGGCTCTTCCGCGATGGATAAGCTCGACCTCGTCGTGCGCAATGCGCGCGTCGCCAATGCGACCGGCGTGTTCGATTCGGACGTCGGCGTCGCCGGCGGACGCATCGCGGCGCTGGCATCCGGGCTGCCGCGCGGCGCGCGCGAGATCGATGCGGAGGGGCGGCTCGTGACGCCGGGCGGGGTTGACGGCCATTGCCACCTCGACCAGCCGATGCCGCCGCCGATGCGCATGGCGGACGATTTCCTCTCCGGCACGCGCTCCGCGGCGTGCGGCGGGACCACGACGGTGATTCCCTTTGCCGCGCAGCAAAAGGGGCACTCGCTGCGTGCCGCGATCGAGGACTATCACCGCCGCGCCGCCGGCAAGGCGAGTATCGACTACGCGTTCCATCTCATCGTCAGCGATCCGACGCCGCAGGTGCTCGCAGAGGAGCTGCCGTCGCTCATCGCCGAAGGCTACACGTCGTTCAAGCTGTACATGACCTACGACGACCTGAAGCTCTCTGACCGACAGATCCTGGACGTCATGGACCTCGCCCGGCGCGAGCGGGCGATGGTGATGGTGCACGCCGAGAACTCCGACTGCATCGCGTGGCTGACCGAGAAGCTCCTCGCCGCCGGGCGCACGGCGCCGAGATACCACGCCGATTCGCGTCCAGCCCTGGTCGAGCGAGAAGCGACGCACCGGGCGATCACCTTTTCGGAGCTCGTCGACGTGCCGATCCTCATCGTGCACGTTTCCGGCGCCCAGGCCGTCGAGCAGATCCGCTGGGCGCAGGATCGCGGCCTCGCCATCTACGCCGAGACCTGCCCGCAGTACCTGCTGCTCACCGCCGAGCACCTCGGCGCCGCGGGCTTCGAGGGCGCGAAATGCGTCTGCAGCCCGCCGCCGCGCGATGCGGCGAACCAGGAGGCGATCTGGCAGGCGCTCGCCGGCGGCTTGTTCCACGTCTTCTCGTCCGACCACGCGCCCTTCGGCTACGACGACCCTCACGGCAAGCGGCTCGGTGGCAAGGAAGTTGCGTTCCCGTACATCCCGAACGGCATCCCCGGGCTGGAGACGCGCTTGCCGCTGCTCTTTTCGGAAGGCGTGCTCAAAAAAAGAATTGATGTGCGCCAATTTGTGTCGCTCACCGCCGCGAATCCAGCGCGCGTGTACGGGCTTTATCCGCGCAAGGGAACGATCGCGGTCGGCTCGGATGCCGATCTGGTGGTCTGGGACGAGAACAAGGAAGTGACGATCCGCAACGAGATGCTGCACCACGCCGTGGACTACACGCCCTACGAGGGTGCGCGCGTCAAGGGCTGGCCGGCGCTCACGCTTTCGCGCGGCGAGATCGTCTGGCAGGACGGCGAGTACCGCGGCCGGCCGGGGCGCGGGGAGTTCCTGCGCTGCGCACGTTTGCAGAGGAGATCATGAGCCACAGAAGCGGACGGCATTTCCTGCAGATTCCCGGTCCCACGAACGTGCCCGAGCGCGTACTGCGCGCCATCGACCGGCCGACCATCGACCATCGCGGGCCGCAGTTCGGCCGCCTCGGCCGGCGCGTGCTGGAGGGCATCCGCAAGATCTTCAAGACGCGCAACCCGGTCGTCATCTTCCCCGCCTCCGGCACCGGCGCCTGGGAAGCGGCGCTCGTCAACACGCTTTCACCGGGCGATCACGTCCTCATGTGCGAGACCGGCCACTTCGCGGCCTTGTGGCAGCGCCTCGCCGCCCGGCTGGGGCTGCAGACCGAGATCCTTCCCGGCGACTGGCGCCGCGGCGCCGATGCCGCGGCGATCGAGGCACGCCTCGCCGAGGACCGGACACACGCCATCAAGGCGGTCTGCGTGGTGCACAACGAGACATCCACCGGCGTTGCGAGCCGCATCGCGCCGGTGCGTCGGGCGATCGACGCCGCGCGCCATCCCACGCTGCTCATGGTCGACACGATCTCCTCGCTCGGCTCGATCGACTACCGGGCCGACGAATGGGGCGTCGACGTCACGGTGGCTGGATCGCAGAAGGGCCTGATGCTGCCGCCCGGGCTGAGCTTCAACGCGGTGAGCGAGAAGGCGCGCGCGGCCATGAAGACCGCGCGGCTGCCGCGCTCGTACTGGGATTGGGAGGAGATGCTCGCAGCCAACGCCGGCGGCTACTTCCCGTACACGCCGGCGACCAACCTCCTCTACGGCCTGGATGAGGCGATCAAGATGCTGCTCGAGGAAGGGCTCGACGAGGTCTTCGCCCGCCACGCGCGCCACGGCGAGGCGACGCGGCGCGCGGTGCGCGCCTGGGGGCTCGAGATCCTGTGCGCCAACCCCGCCGAATACAGCAATGCGCTCACCGCGGTGATGCTGCCCGCGGGGCACGACGAGGCTGAGTTCCGCCGCGTGACGCTCGAGCGCTTCGACCTGTCGCTCGGCGCGGGGCTGACGAAGCTCAAGGGCAAGGTGTTCCGCATCGGGCACCTGGGCGACCTCAACGATCTCACCCTGCTCGGCACGCTCGCGGGCGTCGAGATGGGGCTGGAGCGCTCGGGCATACCCCACCGCAAGGGGGGCGTGCGCGCGGCGATGGACCACCTGAATTCTCACGAAGCGACCACAACCAGGGAGGCGCAACTATGAAACCGCAGTTCGCAGCAGCAGCAGCAGGCATCTTCGCCCTCGCGCTCTCCGCCATGCCGGCGGCTGCGCAGGAGAAGATCAAGCTCAAGGTGATCGGCCAGCCGCTCGCCACCGGCCTGATCCAGAAGAACAAGGAGCAGCCCTTCTTCGAGACGCTGGCGCAGAAGACCGGCCTGCCGATCGAGGTGGAATACAAGCCGGTCGACACCCTCGGCATCAAGGACACCGACCAGCTGCGCGTCATGAAAGCGGGCCTGTTCGAGATGGCATCGCTCAGGATGTCGCAGAACTCGCGCGACGAGCCGACCATCCTCGGGCTCGACCTGGTCGGCCTCAACCCCGACTATGCGACGGGCAAGAAGGTCGCCGACGCCTTCGCGCCCATCCTCGACCAGCGGCTGCAGAAGCAGTTCGGCGTCAAGCTGCTCGGCATCTGGCCCTTCGGGCCGCAGGTGCTGTTCTGCAAGAAGCCGATCGCCAAGCTGGGCGACGTCAAGGGACTGAAGGTGCGGGTCTACGACCAGAACCTGGCGAAATTCATCGAGTCCCTGGGCGGCACGCCAGTGCCGATCTCCTTTGCCGAGACGCACCAGAGCCTGTCGCTCGGCGTGGTCGACTGCGCGATCACGGGCCCGAGCTCCGCGAACTCGGCCGGCTGGCCGGAAGTATCGACGCACTACCTGCCGATCGGCTTCCAGATCGCGCTCAACGGCTACGGCATCACACTGCCGGCGTGGAAGAAGCTCAAGCCCGACCAGCAGAGGAAGCTGCAGGCAGCGTTCGACGGCCTGCTCGCCGACATCTGGCAGTACTCCGAGCACCTGTTCGTGGACGCCTCGAACTGCAACGTCGGCAAGGAGCCCTGCACCACCGGCAAGAAGTTCAACCTCGTCAACGTGCCGGTGACGAAAGGCGACCTCGACATCGTGAAGCGCGCGGTGCGCGACATCTCCTTCCCGGTCTGGGCCGAGGTGTGCGACAAGTCCAACCCGGGCTGCTCGGCAACCTGGAAGAAGTCGGTCGGGCCGATCATCGGCCTGCGCTAGCGGGCGCGGCACCGGACAGGGAGACGGGATGAGACGCATCGAGTCGATTCTCGCCAACCTGTTCGGGGCGATCTTCCTGGTCCTCGCCTTCGTCGTCACCGTCGAGACGATGGCGCGCAAGCTCTTCAACTTCTCCCTGCAGGGCGCCGACGAGCTCGGCGGCTACGCGCTCGCCATCGGCTCGACGCTCGCCTTCGGGCTGGCGCTCGCCGGGCGCAACCACATCCGCGTCGACGTGTTCCACGAGATGTTCCCGCGGCGGCTGAAGGCGGCGCTCAACTGGCTCTCGGCCATGCTGCTCGCGGCGATGGCGGTGCTGTTCGCGGCGGTGTCGGTGCGCGTGCTGCAGGAGACCCTGGAGTACCGCAGCACCGCGCAGACGCCCTGGGCCACCCCGCTCATCGTTCCCCAGAGCCTGTGGTACGCCGGGCTCGCCATCTTCATGCTGATCGCTGTGGGCTTCGCCGTGCGCGCCAGCTGGCTGCTGTTCGCCCGCCGCATCGACGAGCTCAACGACGAATTCCACCCGCACAGCGTGAAAGAGGAGCTGAAGCAGGAGCTCGAGGATTTCGCCCAGCGCCGCGAGGCCGGCAAGGACCCGGCGCCTTGATCGTCGCGGCCACGATCTTCGCCTTCGTGCTCATGCTCGGCATGATGCTCGCCGGCATCCCCATCGCCGCGGCGATGCTGATCGTCGGGGTCGGCGGCGGCGTCATCGCCTACGGCATGCCCTTCATCAATTCGATGGCCTCGGTGATCTGGGGCGTGGGCAACGAGAACCTGCTCACCGCGATCCCGATGTTCGTGCTGCTCGGCGAGCTGCTGCTCAGAAGCGGCATCGCCGACCGCATGTACGTGGCGCTCTCGGCCTGGCTCGGCCGCCTGCCCGGCGGGCTGCTGCACACGAACATCGGCTGCTGCGCGCTGTTCGCCGCGACTTCGGGCTCCTCGGTGGCCACTGCCGCCACCATCGGCACCGTCGCCCTGCCCTCGCTGCACAGGCGCGGCTATTCGATGCGCCACGCGCTCGGCTCGCTCGCCGCCGGCGGCACGCTCGGGATCCTCATCCCGCCGAGCGTGAACATGATCGTCTACGGCTCGCTCACCAACACCTCGATCGGCCGGCTGTTCATTGCCGGGATCGTTCCCGGCCTGCTGCTCACGCTCGCTTTCATGGCGTTCATCTGGATCTCGAGCACGCTCGGCGCCACCGCGCCGCGCGAGCAGCCGGTTCCGCTCGGCGCCCGCATGCGGCTGCTCGTCAATCTGGTACCGCCGCTGGTGGTGTTCGTGGTGGTGATGGGCAGCATCTACACCGGGCTCGCCACGGCGACCGAGTCGGCGGCGCTCGGCGTCGTGATCTCGCTCGCGTTCGTGTGGTGGAGCGGCAGGCTCTCGCTCGATCTCATCCGCAACTGCTTCCTGCAGACCGCGCGCGTCAGCGGCATGATCCTGCTGATCATCACCGCCGCCTTCATCCTCAACCTCACCATCAGCCTCACCGGCGTGGCCGACGCGATGAGCAGGTGGGTGACATCGTTCGGCCTCACCGCGGTCGGCATGCTGTTCGCGCTGATCGCGTTCTACCTGGTGCTGGGCATGTTCATGGACGTGCTGTCGATGCAGGTCGCGACCATCCCGCTCACCTATCCGATCGTCGCCGCGCTCGGCGTAGACCCGATCTGGTTCGGCGTCTTCATCGTGCTGATGTGCGAGCTCGGCATGATCACGCCGCCGGTCGGGATGAACCTGTTCGTGGTCCACGGCATCCGGCCGGACAAGGGGCCCATCCAGGATGCGATCCACGGCGCGCTCCCCTATGCCCTGATCATGATCGCGTTCACCATCATGCTGATCTACATTCCCGAGCTGGTCCTGTGGCTGCCGGCAAAAATGTAGAGCCCTGGCAGTGGAGCGCGGCCGAGCTCGCGGCGGCGTTCCGCGCCGGCGAAACGACGCCAGTGGCGCACCTCGAGGGCCTCAAGGCCAGGATCCACTCGATCAACCCGCGCCTCAACGCCATCATCGCCTTCGCTGCCGACGCCGAAGCCCAGGCGGCGGAGAGCGCCGCCCACGTGCGCGGCGGCCACCCGCGCAGCGCGCTCGAAGGCGTGCCGATCGTGGTCAAGGACAACATCCTCGCGAAAGGCCTGCCCTGCGTCTGGGGCAGCCGCGTGTTCGGCGACTACGTCCCCGCGATGGACGAGTTGCCAGTCGAGCGCCTGCGCGCCGCCGGCGCGGTGATCCTCGGCAAGACGAACGTTCCGGAGCTCACCTTCGAGGGCATCACCTGGAACCCGGTGTTCGGCGCAACGCGCAACCCCTACGACCTCGAGCTCACGCCCGGCGGCTCCTCCGGCGGCTCGGTGGCGGCGGTCGCCGCCGGCCTCGTGCCGCTCGCGCTGGGCACCGACGGCGGCGGCTCCATCCGCCGCCCGGCCTCGCACACCGGCCTGGTCGGCCTGAAGCCTTCGATCGGCGCGGTGCCGCGGGTGAACAGCCTGCCGATGATGCTGCTCGATCTCGAGGTCATCGGGCCCATCGCGCGCACGGTCGAGGACACGGCGCTGCTTTTCGACGCCATGTGCGGCCCCGATCCGCGCGACCGCCGCTCGCTTTTCATTCCCGCGGAGAGGAAGAAGCTCCTGAAAGTCCTCTACGTGCCGCGCTTCGGCGACGCACCGCTCGACCCGGAGATCGCGCAGAGCGTCTACGCCGCGGCGCGCGCCCTCGAGGCGCTCGGCTGCGATGTCGAAGCGGGCGCGCTGCCCTTCGATCTTGGTCCTCTCAACGAGTTCTGGCCTCTGTTCGGCGCCGCCGGCGTGGCCCATGTAATGGCCATGCACCCCGGAAGGGAGGCGCTGCTCGGGCCGCGCTTCCAGGCCATGCTCGAGGAGGGGCGCAAGCTGCCGGCATATCGCTACCTCGCCGGCATCGAGATCTTCGAGCGCATGCGCGCCGAGTCGGTGCGGATCTTCGAGCGCTACGATGTGGTGATGACGCCTTCGGCGGCAGCGCTGCCCTGGCCCGCCGAGACGCCCTACCCGGAGACCATCGACGGCAGGAAGTCCGGACCGCGCGGCCATGCCGTCTACACCGGCTGGGTGAACGCCTGCGGCATCCCGGCGATCAACCTGCCGTGCGCTCCCTCGCGCGCCGGGCTGCCGATCGGCTTCCAGCTCGCCGCCGCCTTCGGCGCCGACCGGCTGCTGCTCGAGCTCGCGGCGAGGTACGAGCAAGCCAATCCCTGGCGCGACCGCTGGCCGGCTATCGCCTTTCAAGCCTGAGGCGGCATTCGCCGATCCCCGGGAAGCGCGCCACCGCCTCGTCGCCCGGGCTGAGCTTGACGATCCCCGCCCAGCTGCCGGTGGTGATGAGGTCGCCGCCCTGCAGTCCGCCGCGGCCAGCGCAGTGCGCGCGCATCCATGGCAAAAGTCGCGACGGATCTCCAGCCGGGTGCCCGCCGACGGTGCCTGCGACCGCAACGCCGTTAACGAGCAGCTCCATCCGCTGCTTGGGGAAATCCACGGCCTGCCAGTCCGGCGTCCCGCTGCCGACGATCAAGGCGCCATTCGACTGAAAATCGGCGAGCTTCCACAGCGCCGGCGCACTTTCCCAGCCGCGCAGGCGCGTCTCGCAAAGCTCGATCGTTACCAGCACCTCGCGCGCTTCGAGATCGGGACCTACGCGGAAAGCGACTTCGGGCTCGACGCCGAGCAGCGATCGGCCGGCGGCGAGCACCGCAGGGGAGCGCACGACGCACGGCCGCGGCACGGGAGACGCGGCGGGGTTGTTGCCCGGGCGCGGCGGGATGGCCTTCCATGCCCCGGGCCTCGCGCCCTCGCCTGCGGCGTGCAGCACGAGGTCTTGCACGCGGTAGACCTCCTCCAGGTCCGCCGGGCCCGGCTCACTCGCCGGATCGACCAGCGCCCCGCCAGCGCGTGCCTCGAGAAGCCGCGCCGCCATTTGCTCGGCGCGCTTCACGTGCGCCAGAGACGCGGCTCGGTTGCCCGGCGGCTGAGGACCGCCGGCCGCAGCCGGCGCCAGATCCCCGAGAAGGCGGCGAAGGCCTGCTCGGTCGAGTCGCCCAGGTAGCGGACCACGAGCAGGTCGGGCAGCAGGGTCGCGGCGATGCAATCGGGCATTTCCTGCCGCAGTGCCGGCAGGAGAGCCGCGTCGAATGCAGTCGAGGCCGCGAGCAACGTGCCGAAGACCGTGCGGCCGCCGAGACCCGCGGGCGAGTGCAGGATGCGCCCGCCGGCGTCGACCTGCCCTCGCTCGAGGAGCAGCGGCCTGCCCTCGCGGGTCACCAGGGTCTCCAGGCGGAGGCTGCCGCTTTCGAAGCTCTCGCCGGAGCGCGTGCGTCCGAGGCAGAGGATTTCCCAGCCGATGTAGCGCGCGTTCTTGCCCAGCCGCACTTCGCAGCCGAGCGACGCCCGGGCGCCATTGAACACGATCGTTTCGCGCGGCAGCCACTCGAGCGCGCCCTCGACGTCGAACTCGAGCACCTGGCTTGCCGAAGGACCGGCGGAGCGGTACCACTTTGCCGCGCCGGGCGTGGTCAGCAGGGCGGACGAGTGGTCCTCGACCCTTACCCGGACGAGCAGCTCATCCCCGCCCGCGATGCCGCCCGGCGGATGCACGACGATCGCGTGGCAGACCGCATCTCCTTCCGGATAGAGCGCCTTCTGCACCGCGAGCGGGCCCTCGGCGCGCCTGCCGGCAAGAAGGGTCTTCCCTTCTACCGCTGCGAACCGAAGCTCGAGCTGGGCCTTCCACGGCGCAGTCACCGGGTCCGCGAGGCGCATGAAAAATCATACCGCGAGGAGCCGCCGCACGCCGTCGGCTTCCATGTCGGCACCGCGCCCGCGGGCGACGATCTCGCCGCGCTCCATCACCAGGTAATGGTCGGCGAGCGAGCGAGCGAAGTCGTAGTACTGCTCGACCAGCAGGATCGCCATGTCGCCGGCCGCTGCGAGGCTG
>DASUUN010000016.1:0-2868 GCA_036374055.1 Burkholderiales bacterium | reverse complement strand
GGAAATTCTCGAACCTACAGTGCCGCTCTCGCGCCACATCTTCTGTGCGCCGACGCGCTTCTACAAGACCGGCGTCGTGTTCATGGCGTGGCTGAACGGCCACCAGGACCATTTCGTCATGGTGGGCGGACAGCAGTCGGCACGCCACGTGCTGCACTTCGCCGAGCTCTTCCGCCTGGCCGACGCCGCCGGCCTGCTCGCCGACCCGCCGCTCGCCTGCGCGCGGATGAAGCACTTTCTCGCGCTGCACGGCTGCGGCTGAGCGTACACTCACGCATCACCTTCAAGGAGGAGGAGACATCATGAGGAAGGTCCTGTTCGCCGCCCTGGCATCGCTTTCGCTTTCCGCCCTGGGACAAGGGCTCACCCTGCACGGCGCCTCGCAGTTCAACGACGACCATGCCTTCACCAAGGCCATGGCGAAGTTCGAGGAACTGGTGAAGAAGTACTACGGCAAGCCGGTCAGCTTCGTGCTGCACAAGAACAGCGAGCTCGGCCTAGAGAAGCAGTACTTCGAGTACATGGCGCAGGGCAAGGCGGTCGATTACGCGATCGTGTCGCCGGCGCACATGTCGACCTTCTCGAAGGCGGCGCCGTTTATCGACGCGCCGTTCCTGTTCCGTGACCTCGCCCACTGGAACAAGGTGCTCGACCAGGATGTCCTCAAGCCGGTGGCCGACGAGATCGCGCAGAAAGCCGACGTGATGCTGATCGGCTACGCCGGCGGCGGCACGCGCAACATCTTCGTCAACAAGCCGGTACGCAACATGCAGGAGCTGAAGGCGCTCAAGGTGCGCGTGCAGGGCGCGCCGATCTGGAGCCGCACCTTCCAGGCTGCCGGCATGGCCCCCACCGTGATCGCCTACAACGAGGTGTACAACGCCATCCAGAACGGCGTCATCGCCGCTGGCGAGAACGAGGCCGCCGGGGTCGAGCAGATGAAGTTCTACGAGGTGGCGCCGCACCTGTCCATGACGCAGCACGCGATCACCATCCGGCCGCTGTGCTTCTCAGGCAAGACCTTCAAGAAGCTCGACAAGGGCCTGCAGGCGGCGGTGCTCAGGGCCGGCAAGGAGGCGGGCGCGTACGGCCGCCAGATCGAGTCGAGCGAGGACGAGGCGAAGCTCGTCAAGATGGAGAAGGAGGGCAAGCTCAAGCGCGTGCCCTTCACCGGCCGCGACCAGATGAAGAAGCTGGTCGACCCGGTGATGCAGGCGTATGCCAAGGAGATCGGCGCCGAGAAGATCCTGGCGAAGATCAACGCCATCAAGTAATTTAGACCGGGAAGAAACGGCGGCAGCGATCCGGGCCGCCGTTTTTTTATGCTGCGGAAGATCACCTCCTGGTACGGCACGGCGCTGTCGTGGCTGCTCGCGGCCTCGGTGGCGATCCTCATCGTGCCGGTGTCGCTGCAGATCTTCTCGCGCTACACCGCCCTCATCCCGAGCTATATCTGGACCGAGGAGATGGCGCGCTTCTTCTTCATCTGGTCGATCATGATCGGCGCCATGGTCGGCATCCGCGAGGGGACGCACTTCGTCGTCGACCTGTGGCCGCCGATGAGCGCGCGGGCGCAGGCCCTGCTGCGCCTGGTGTCGAACGTGTTCGTGCTGGTGTTCGCGCTGGTGTTCCTCTGGTGGGGCATCGACTTCACGCGCTTCGCGTTCAACCGCATCTCGGAGCTCGCCGAGCTGCCGCTGTGGCTGATCCACCTCCCTTGGCCGCTCGCCGGGGCGACCTGGCTGCTGTTCCAAGGCGAGCGGATGTGGGACGACTTGCGGTTGCTTCTCAGGCCATGAGCGGCGCGACCATCCTCGATCCGGGCACCGCGAGCATCATCATGTTCGGCGTGTTTTTCCTGCTGCTCGCGCTGCGCGTGCCGGTGGCCTTTGCGCTCGGGCTCGCCTGCCTGCCGATCTTCCTCATCGAGGACCGGCTGACGCCGCAGAACCTGGTGCAGGAAACCTTCAACGCCTACAACTCCTTCATTCTGCTGGCGGTGCCGTTCTTCCTGCTCACCGCCAACCTGATGAACGTGGGCGGCATCACTACGCGCCTGGTGCGCCTGTCGCGCGACCTGGTGGGCCATTTCCCGGGGGGGCTCGCGCAGGTGAACGTGGTGCTGTCGGTGTTCTTCGCCGGCATCTCGGGCTCTTCCACCGCGGATGCGGCGAGCCAGTCGAAGCTCTTCATCGCGGCGCAGCGCAAGGAAGGCTACGACGACAGTTTCTCGGTGGCCATCACCGCGGTATCGGCGGTCCTCGCCGTCATCATGCCGCCGTCGATCCTGATGATCGTCTGGGGCGGGCTGCTGACGGTGTCGATCGGGGGACTGTTCCTCGCCGGCATCGTGCCGGGCCTGCTCATCGCCGCGGCGCAGATGGCCACGGTGCACGCCTACGCCAAGGCGCGCAACTATCCGACTTATCCGCGTGCCACGCTGGCGGAGACGGTGAGGGCGGTCGGGGTGGCCGTGCCGGCGCTGATGACCCCGGTGATCATCATCGGCGGCAAGATCTTCGGCTGGTTCACGGCCACCGAGTCCGCGTGCATCGCCGTGCTCTATGCCGCCGCGCTCACCATCCTGGCCTATCGCGAGCTCGATTTGAAAGGGCTGCACCACGCGCTGCTCGAGACCGGGCGCCTTACCGGCGTGGCGCTGTTCTGCGTTGGCACCGCCTCGGCGTTCGGCTGGCTTCTCGCCTACTACCAGATTCCCAAGGCGCTGCTCGAGAACGTCGCGACCTGGGGCATGGGGCCCATCGCCGCCGGCTTTTTTATCGCCGCGGTGTTCCTGGTGGTCGGCTGCTTCCTCGACGCCATCCCCGCGATCGTCATCGTCGGCACGGTGCTCGAGCCGCTCGCCCG
>DASUUN010000015.1:0-7938 GCA_036374055.1 Burkholderiales bacterium | reverse complement strand
GCGCGTGAACTGGGTGACGTTCGAGGAGCCGCACGTGGCCGAGTTCCGCGATCCGCCCAACGTGCAGCGCGCCCCGGCCGGCAAGGACCTCACCGGCATGCTGCTCGCGGGCGAGCTGGACGCCGCCATCCTGGGCGCCATCCCCACCGACGAGCGGCTCAAGCCGCTGATCCGCGACCTCGAGGGCGGCGCCAGGCGCTGGCAGGAGAAGCACGGCGCGATCCAGCTCAACCACCTGGTGGTGGTGAAGGACAGCCTGCCGCGGGCCGAGGCGGACGAGGTGTACCGGCTGCTGGTGGAAAGCAGGAAAGCGGCCGGCGATCCGCCAAATTTGCCGCACGGCATCGAGGCCAACCGGCGCAACCTCGAGGTCGCCATCGATTGCGCATACCGCCAGGGAATGATCCCGCGGCGCTTTACCGTAGAGGAGCTGTTCGTATGATCAGGAAACTGCTGGGCGTAGTGCTGCTGGCCTTGCCTGCCTTCGCGGCGGCGCAAACCTTCCCGTCGAAGCCCATCCGCTGGGTGGTGCCCTTCGGGCCGGGCGGCGTAGCCGACCTGGTGTCGCGCACCGTCGCGCCCAAGATGGCCGAGGACCTGGGCGTGCAGGTGGTGATCGAGAACAAGCCGAGCGCCGGCGGCATCGTCGCCGCCAACGACGTGGCGCGCGCGCCCGCCGACGGGCACACGCTGCTGCTGCTCACCAACGGCAACGCGGTGAGCCAGGCCCTCTTCAAGCAGCTGCCGTACGACCCGGTGAACGATTTCGCGATGATCTCCACGGTCGGCTCGTTCAGCCTGGTGCTGCTCAACGATCCCAAGGCGCCGCTGAAGTCGGTGCCGGAGCTGATCTCGGCCGCCAAGGCGAGCCCGGGCAAGCTGAACATCGGCACCATCGGCCTGGGCAGCACCCAGCACCTCGCCGCCGAGCTGTTCAAGTCCATGGCGAAAGTCGACGTGCAGATCATCCCGTACAAGAACACCGGCGAGGTGGTCACGGCGGCGAAGAGCCAGGACGTCGCGGTGATCTTCGAGTTCCTCGCGCCCTCCATGTCGCACATCAAGTCGGGCAACCTGCGCGCCCTCGCCGTGACCACGGAGCAGCGCTTCCCGGCGCTGCCCGAGGTGCCCACCGTCGGCGAAGCGGGATTGTCGGGCTACGTGGTCACCTCGTGGAACAGCCTCGCCGCGCCGGCCAATACGCCGCGCCCGGTGATCGACCGGCTGAACCAGGCGGTGCACAAGGCGCTCGCCTCGCCCGAGGTGCAGCAGCGCTTCGCCACGCTCGGCGTGCAGGGCCGCGCCAGCACCCCCGAGCACCTGCGCCAGTTCTTCGTCAGCGAGGCGAAGCGCTGGGGCCAGGTGGTCGAGACCGCCAAGATCCCGAAGCGGTAGGTTTCATCGGAAGCCGCGTGGCGCTTGACAGGGCGCCCGCGCGCCCGGATACTAAACCTTATGGTTAAGTATTCGGGCGAGGAGCTCGACGCGGTGTTCGCGGCGCTCGCCGATTCCACCCGCCGCGGCATCCTCGAGTCGCTGAGCAAGGGCGACCGGGCGGTGTCCGAGCTGGCCGCCCCCTACGGGATGTCGCTGCCGGGCTTCATGAAGCACCTGCGCGTGCTGGAGGACGCGGGGCTGGTCAGCCGCACCAAGGAAGGGCGCGTCGTGAGCTGCGCACTCGAGGCGCAGCCGCTGCAGGAAGCATCGGTCTGGATGTCGCGCTACGAGAAGTTCTGGACCGAGAAGCTCGACTCGCTCGCCCGCTATCTCTATCAGCAAGAGGAGCTGCAGACATGGAACAAGCCGGCCTCAGGGAAAGGCCCTTCCTCAACCTCCACCGCCGCTACCCGGTCGCGCCAGAAAAAGTCTGGCGGGCCTGGACCGACCCGGAAGCGATAAAGCGCTGGTGGGGGCCGGACGCCGGCGACCGCGTGTCGCTCGCCCAGCTCGACGTGCGCGTCGGCGGGCGCTATCGCATCGTGTTCGGCGGCCCGCAGGGCACCGACCACGAGGTGCAGGGCGTCTACCGGGAGGTGGTGCCCCATCGCAGGCTGGTGTTCACCTGGACCTGGCCCAACAGCACCCCGGAGCGCGAGTCGGTGGTGACCATCGTCTTCACGGCCGCGGGCGGCGGCACCGAGCTCGACTTCCGCCACGAGCAGTTCTTCGACGAGGCGGCGCGCGACGGCCACCGGCGCGGCTGGAGCGCGGCCTTCGACAAGCTGGAACGGTTCCTCCGGCGCGGCTACGAATCAAGGACTTAACGCGATTGTCGATTTCGGCGGCGCCCGTTCGACTATCGCTGAGACCCCAACTGGAGAAATCATGGCGTACGTAGACGGTTTCCTGCTGGCAGTGCCGAAGAAGAACCTGCAGAAGTACCGCAACATCGCCCGCAAGGCGGGCAAGGTGTGGCGCGACCACGGCGCGCTCGAGTACCGGGAGTGCGTGGCGGACGACGTGAAGCCCGGGAAGGTCACCTCGTTCCCGCAGAGCGTCAAGCTGAAGAAAAACGAGGCCGTGTGGTTCTCGTGGATCGTCTACAAGTCGAAGGCGGACCGCGACCGCATCCTGAAGAAGGTGATGGCGGACAAGCGCCTGGCGGACATGATGGATCCCAAGGCGATGCCGTTCGACATGAAGCGCATGATCTACGGCGGCTTCAAGGTGATGGTGGACCTGTGACGATCCTCAAGATCGCGGCAGGCAGCGTGGTCCTGCTCGTAGCGGTCGTGCTGGCCTTCGCCGCCACCCGGCCCGACAGCTTCAGCGTGCGGCGCGCCGCGAGCATTCAGGCGCCGCCGGAGAAGATCTTTCCGCTGATCAACGACTTCAGCCGCTGGAGCGCCTGGTCGCCCTACGAGAAGAAGGATCCGGCGATGAAGCGCAGCTTCAGCGGTCCGGCCGCCGGCAAGGGCGCGGTCTACGCCTGGGAAGGCAACGGCGAGGTCGGGCAGGGGCGCATGCAGATCGCCGACGCCGTCGCGCCGTCGCGCGTCACGCTGAAGCTCGATTTCGTGAAGCCGTTCGAGGCGCACAACAAGGTCGACTTCACGCTGGAGCCGAAGGGCGGCGCCACCGAGGTCACCTGGGCCATGGACGGGCCCATGCCTTTCATCTCCAAGGTGATCACCCTGTTCGTGGACATGGACCGCATGGTGGGCGGGGACTTCGAAGCGGGCCTCGCGAACCTGAAGGCCGTCGCCGAGAAATGAGCGAGTGCAAGGTTGCCATCACCCGCGTGTTTCGCGCGCCGCGCGAGCGGGTGTTCGAGGCCTGGACGCAGGCCCGGCACCTTGCGTGCTGGTTCGGCCCGACGGGGTTCACCTTTCCTTCCTGCGAGGCGGATGCGCGCCCGGGCGGATTGTTCAGCCTGTGCATGCGCTCTCCGGAAGGCAAGGATTACTGGGTGCGCGGCGCCTATCGCGATGTGCGGCAGCCTGAGCGGGTCGTGATCCACTGCACCCTGCACGACGAGGACGGCGTCCCGCGCGTGGACGAGAGCATCGAGGTTACGCTCGCCGAGCGGGGCGGGCAGACCTCGCTCGAGCTGCTGGCCACGTGCACCGGCAGGGGCGCCGGGGCGGCCGCGATGCTGGGGCGCATGCCGAAAGGCTGGGCGCAGACCATCACGCGCCTGTCCACCCATTTCAGTCCCGATTCCTGAAGGAGACGCCAATGCAAGTGCAACCCTACCTTTTCTTCGACGGCCGCGCCGAGGAGGCGCTCGAGTTCTATCGTGCCAAGCTCGGCGCCGAAGTGCAGATGCTGATGCGGTTCAAGGAAAGCCCGGAGCCCATGCCCGGCAACGCGCCGCCGGGGGACAAGGTCATGCACTCGAGCTTTCGCATCGGCGACACGACGGTGATGGCCTCCGACGGCAACTGCACGGGCCGGCCGGCGTTCCAGGGCTTCTCGCTGACGATCAGCGCGCCCGACGAAGCCTCGGCAAAGCGCTTTTTCGATGCGCTCGCCGACGGCGGGCAAGTGCAGATGCCGCTCGGCAAGACCTTTTTCGCGCCGGCCTTCGGCATGGTCGCCGACCGCTTCGGCGTGTCCTGGATGGTGATCGCCGATGCTCGCTGACAGGGACGCGGTGGCGAACCTCGCCGTCAGGGACCTGGCGGCGGCAAGGAGGTTCTACGAAGGCACGCTGGGGCTGAAGGTCGTTGGCCAGGAAGGCGAGGAGCTGCTCGTCTTCAGCAGCGGCCGCACCTCGTTCAATGTCTACCGCTCGCAGTACGCCGGCACCAACCAAGCCACCGCCGTGACCTGGGCGGTGGGCGACGACGTCGCTGCCGAAGTGCGCGCGCTCAAGGCCAAGGGCGTGGCCTTCGAGCGCTACGACATGCCGGGCGCGAAGCTCGAAGGCGACGTCCACGTTTTCGGCCAGATGAGGGTCGCCTGGTTCAAGGATCCGGATGGCAACATCCTCAACATCGTGAGCGGCTGACCATGGGTAGACCCGTAGTGCATTTTGAGCTGATGTCGAAGGAGCCGGCGAAGGTCGCGGATTTCTACGCCAGGATCTTCGACTGGAAGGTGCAGCACCGGCCGGAGCTGAACTACCGCATCGTCGATACCGGCGGCGAAGGCGGTATCAACGGCGGCATCGTCAAGCCCGAGCGCGAAGACCCCTGGCCCGGCAACATGCTGTGCTACATCGCCGTCGACGACCTGGCCGAGTACCGCAGGAAGGTGCTCGCCGCCGGCGGCAAGATCTGCATCGAGGAGCAGCAGGTGCCCGGCATGGGCGCGTTTTCGCTCTTCACGGATCCCGAAGGACGGATGATGGGCTTATGGAAGGCCGCGACCTGAGAAGGAAGCTCAGCGTTTCGATCGAGCGCCCGGCCGAGGAAGCCTACGAGTTCCTGTCGGTGCCGGAGAATTTCGCCAAGTGGGCTTCCGGCCTGGGCGGGTCGATGCGCAATGTCGGCGGCGAATGGGTGGCCGAAACCGCCGAGGGACCCGTGCGCGTGTGCTTCTCCGAGCGCAACAGCTTCGGCGTGCTGGACCACTCCGTCACGCTGCCGCAGGGCCAGTCGGTATACGTGCCCCTGCGCGTGCGGGCGCGCGAGCGCGGCTGCGAGCTCGAGCTGACGCTGTTCCGCCAGCCCGATATGACCGACGAGAAGTTCGCCGCCGACGCCGAGTGGGTGCTGCGCGACCTGCTGGCGGCCAAGCGCATCCTCGAAAACGGCGCCGATGGACGGCGGAAAGGAAACGGCATGAGCAACAGTGGACCCGGCTACGCGAAGCACCCGGAGCATCGCATCACTACCGAGCCGGCGGGCGTGCGGGTGCAGGTGACGTTCAAGGGCGAGGTGATCGCCGATACGCGCGAGGCGGTCGCGCTGAAGGAGGCGAACTACCCGGTGGCCTACTACGTGCCGCGCAAGGACGTGAAGATGGACCGTCTCTTGCGCACCGCACATTCCAGCTACTGCCCTTTCAAGGGGCACGCCTCGTACTACTCGCTGGCAAACGGGCCCGAGAACGCGGTCTGGACCTACGAGCAGCCTTATGACGAGGTCGCAGTGATCAAGGATCTGCTCGCGTTCTATCCGAACAAGGTCGACTCGATCGTCGCGGAATGAGCAGGGCGGGACGACGCGAGTGGATCGGGCTGGCGGTGATCGCCTTGCCCTGCATCCTGTACTCGATGGACCTCACGGTGCTCAACCTCGCCGTGCCGGCGCTGAGCGCAGATCTCAAGCCCTCGGGCACCGAGCTCCTGTGGATCGTGGACGTCTATGGCTTCATGGTGGCCGGCTGCCTGATCACCATGGGCACGCTGGGCGACCGCATCGGCCGCCGGCGGCTGCTGATGATCGGCGCCGCGGCGTTCGGCGTCGCCTCGGTGCTCGCCGCGTTCTCGAGCACGCCCGCGCAGCTGATCGCGAGCCGCGCGCTGCTCGGCATCGCGGCCGCGACGCTCGCGCCCTCCACGCTCTCGCTCATCCGCAACATGTTCCATGACCCGCGCGAGCGCACCACGGCGATCGCCGTCTGGGTGATGAGCTACTCCGCCGGCGCTGCGATCGGCCCGGTGATCGGCGGGGTGCTGCTGGAGTACTTCTGGTGGGGCTCGGTGTTCCTGATCAACGTGCCGGTGATGGTGGCGCTGCTCGTGCTTGCGCCGATCCTGCTGCCGGAGTTCCGCGACCGGCACGCCGGGCGCCTCGACATTCCGAGCGCCGCGCTGTCGCTCGCCGCGGTGCTGGCCGTGATCTACGGCCTGAAGCGCATCGCGGAGCAGGGGTTCTCGCCCTTCGCCTTCACGGTGATGCTGATCGGGTTCGCGGTGGGCGCGCTGTTCGTGCGGCGACAGAAGGGACTGGCCGATCCGCTGATCGACCTGCAGCTGTTCCGCGCGCCGGCCTTCAGCGCCGCCATCGCCACCAATATCCTGGGGTTCTGCGTCATCTTCGCGATATTCCTGTTCATCGCGCAGTACCTGCAGTCGGTGCTCGGCCTGTCGCCGCTGCAGGCCGGGCTGTGGGGCCTGCCTTCGGCGCTCGCCTTCGTCGCCGGCTCCATGGTCACGCCGGCGATCGTGCGCCGCGCGCGCCCGGCTTACGTCATCGCCGGCGGCATGGCGGTTTCCGCCGCCGGTTTCGGCCTGCTGACCGCGGTGGACAACGGCGGCTCCGCCCTGGCGATGATCGTCGCCGGCTCGGTGGTCCTGTCGCTGGGCGTCTGTCCGGTGGTGACGCTCACTACCGACATCGTGCTCAGCTCCGCGCCACCGGAACGGGCGGGCGCGGCTTCGTCGATCTCGGAGACCAGCTCCGAGTTCGGCGGCGCGCTGGGCATCGCGCTGCTCGGCAGCGTGGTCACCGCGGCCTATCGCGGCGCGATGGCGGGCGCGGCGCCCGAGGCGCGCGACACGCTCGGTGGCGCAGTGGCGCTCGCGGGGCAGCTTCCGGTCGAGCTGGGCACGGCGTTGCTGGACAGCGCACGCGCGGCCTACGTACAGGCCTTCGAGCTGAGCGCCGCCATCAGCGCCGCCATGACGCTGGCGGTCGCGGTACTCGCCTTCGCCCTGCTGCGGGGAGTGCGGCAGCCTCAACCGGCAAGCGTGGCGTAGCCGTACCAGAGTCCCACGCCGACCAGCGTGAGCGCGACCGCCATGGTCAGCCCACGCCCAGAGAGGCGCCCCGACAGCTTCGCGCCGACGTAAGTGCCCGCGACCAGCAGCGCGCCGAGCGTGGCGCCGAGCCGCAGGTCGATGCGTTGTTCGAGCGCGTACACCACGGTGGCGGAAAGCGCGATCGGCAGCTGCGCGGCGAGGCCGAGCGCGACCGCCGCGGCGGCAGGCGTGCGCAGCGCGAGCAGCAGCGGAATCAGCGTCACCGGGCCGCCGGTGCCGGAGATCGCCGAGGCGTAGCCGACGAGCCCGCCGAGCATGCCGAGGATGGGCGACGAAGGGGTTCGCTTGAAAGGCAGCGCTTTGAGAAGCAGCGCATGCAGACCGCTTGCCAGGCACAGAACGGCGATGAAAAGTCGCACGGCAGAAGCCGGCAGCCAGTCCAGCGTCGCCGCGCCCGCGGCCGCGCCGGCGGCTGCCGTGAAGCACAACACGACCACCGGCCGCGCGTCGAGGCGCGCGCGGCGCAGGTGCACAAAGGCGGCATACACCCCGGCAATCAGAAAGCCGAGCAGGCTCGCGGCGACCGCGCGGTCGAGAGGCACGTCCGCCACCTGCGTGAGCACCGGCACCAGCAGCACGCCGCCGATGCCGGTAAGGCCGATCAGCAGGCCGGCGGCGAGCGCGGTTACTGCGACGACCCAGACCAGCCGTTTTCCGTGATGTCGAAGGCGACCCCGTCGGGGTCGTGGTACTTCACCTCGTAGAAGCCGGTGCCGCCGACCGGCTCGCCCATCCAGTGCCGGCCGCCGGCCGCCTCGATGGCCGCGCGCGCGCCCGCCACGTCG
>DASUUN010000014.1:0-22328 GCA_036374055.1 Burkholderiales bacterium | reverse complement strand
TATCGGAAGCCGACGTCGAGGCGCTGCTCGCGGCGCCCGACACGGAAACGCCGCTCGGCCTGCGCGACCGCGCGATGCTCGAGATGCTCTACGCCACGGGTTTGCGGGTGTCCGAGCTCGTGGGCATCAAGATCTTCCAGGCGAGCCTCGAGTCCGGCGTGGTGCGGGTGATGGGAAAGGGATCGAAAGAGAGGCTGGTTCCGCTGGGGGAAGAAGCGGTCTTTTGGATCGCGAAGTACTTATCCACCCGCGCTTCGGATTCCGATGCGCTGTTCATCACTACCCGAGGCGGCGGCATGACGCGCCAGGCGTTCTGGCACCTCATCCGCCGCTATGGCAAGCACGCCATTCCGGGCAAGAAGCTCTCGCCGCACGTGCTGCGCCACGCCTTCGCCACGCACCTCATCAACCATGGCGCCGATCTACGCGTGGTGCAGCTGCTGCTTGGCCATGCCGATATCTCGACCACGCAGATCTACACGCACGTGGCGCGCGAGAGGCTCAAGCAGCTTCACGCCAAGCACCATCCAAGGGGATGAAAACGCCCGCGACGCAGTTTCTCGACGAGCGGGGCGTCAAGTACACGGAGTACTCTTATCAGTACGTCGAGCATGGCGGCGCCGAGCGCGGCGCGGAGGCGCTCGGCGTGCCGGCCGCCGAGGTGGTAAAGACGCTGGTCATGCAGGACGAGCGGGCGCGGCCGATCATCGTGCTCATGCACGGCGACCGCAAGGTGTCGACCAGGAAGCTGGCGCGCCAGGCGGGGCGCAAGTCGATCGAGCCGTGCAAGCCCGAAGTCGCGCAGCGCCACTCCGGCTACCAGGTCGGCGGCACCTCGCCCTTCGGCACGCGCAAGGCGCTGCCGGTCTTCATGGAGCGCTCGATCACTGCGCTGCCCGCGATCTACATCAACGGCGGTCGCCGCGGCTTTCTGCTGAAGGTACCAACCTCGGTCCTGCTGAAGCTGCTCGATGCGAAGCTGGTCGACGTCGCGCTCGAGGACTAGGGCCTGCGCCGCTCGATCGAGACGCCGACGAATCTGGCGTTCGGCAGGATGCCGATCTTCGCCGCGCTCACCTTGACCCAGGGCGCGCCGAAGTCGCCGATGAGCAGCGTCGCGATGCGCTCGGCGAAGGTCTCGACGAGGCGGAAGTGGCCGCTTGCGGCGAGCGCCTTGATGCGCAGCGTGACCTGCTCGTAGTCGATCGTGTCGGCGACCTTGTCACTCGAGAACACGGCGGTCCCGGGGATGCCGATGTCGAGGTCGATCAAGAGCGTCTGCACCACGTGGCGCTCGCGCTTGTGGATGCCGATGAGCGCCTCGACGCGCAGGTCGCGGATGAGGATGGCGTCCATGGGTGGAGCGATTCTATAGAATCGGCCGATGCAGACGGCCCTCGTCGTGCTCGGCGCGTACCTCCTCGGATCGGTATCCTTCGCGATCCTGGTGAGCCGGCTCGCGGGGCTTCCCGATCCGCGCACCTATGGCTCGAAGAACCCCGGTGCAACCAACGTGCTGCGCACCGGAAAACGCGTCATCGCCGCGCTCACGCTCGCCGGCGATGCCGGCAAGGGCTTCGTCGCCGTGTGGTTGGCCCTCATGCTTGTCCCTGGGGTGGCCGCCTATGCCGGAGCCGCGGTCTTCCTCGGTCACCTCTACCCGGTATTTCATCGCTTCCAGGGCGGCAAGGGGGTGGCGACGGCCGCCGGGGTGCTGTTCGGCTTCAACCCCTGGCTCGGACTGGGCACGCTCGTGACCTGGATCGCGATGGCGGTCTTCTTCCGCTATGCATCGCTCGCCGCGCTGGTCGCGGCGTTCTTTGCCGCGTTCTATTCCTTCTGGCTCTTCGGGCTGGCGCCCGCGACGGGGGCGGTGGTCGTGATCGCGGCTCTCCTCATCTGGCGCCACAGGGAGAACATCCAGCGGCTCATCGCCGGCACCGAATCGCGCCTGTGGGATAAAAAGGCTAGCCCGCCGCCAGATCCCAGCGCGGCCTCACGGTAAAGCCCGGGGAATCTAGAGGTTTTTCTCCTTGTAGACGAAGGGCTGCAGCAAAAGCGATCATGGCGCCGTTGTCGGTGCAGAGCTCCGGCTCCGGGTAGAAGCGGTCGAAGCCTCGCAGCTTCGCTTCTTTGTTTAAGGCATTTCTAAGCTGCTGGTTGGCGCCGACGCCGCCGGCGACGACAAGCCGTGTCAAGCCGCTGCTCCGGAGAGCATGGATGGACTTCGCCACGAGCACGTCGACCACCGCATCGACGAAAGCCCGGGCCACATCTGCGGGATTGGCATTTTCGTTTTTCAGCAATGTGAAAACCGCCGTCTTGAGGCCGGAAAAGCTGAAATCCAGGTCGGGGCTGCCGATCATCGGCCGCGGCAGGCGGTAGCGGCCGGCGACGCCGCCCTCGGCAAGGCGCGAGAGCTCGGGGCCGCCCGGATAGCCCAGGCCCAGCAGCTTCGCCGTCTTGTCGAAGGCCTCGCCCGCGGCGTCGTCGTGCGTCTCGCCGAGGAGCTCGTACCGGCCCACGCCGTCGACGCGCATGAGCTGCGTGTGCCCGCCGGAGACGAGGAGCGCGATGAAGGGGAACTGCGGCGCCCGCGCCGAGAGCAGGGGTGAGAGGAGGTGGCCCTCGAGGTGGTGGATGCCGAGTGCCGGGATCCCGAGCGCCGCGGCAAGACCGTGCGCGAAGCTGGCGCCGACCAGCAGCGCGCCAGCCAGCCCCGGCCCTTCCGTGTAACCGATTCCGTGAAGCTCGTCGATTTTCCGGTTTGCCAGCTTCAAAACATGCCGTGTCAGCGGGACTAGGCGGCGGATGTGGTCGCGCGAGGCGAGCTCGGGCACGATGCCGCCGTACTGGTCGTGCATGTCGACCTGGGAGTGCACGGCGTGGGCGAGGAGGCGCCCTTCGTACAAGGCCACGCCGGTCTCGTCGCAGGAGGTCTCGATGCCGAGGATCAGCATGGCCCGATTTTGATACAATTCAGCCCCCTTACCGGATCGAGGGCTGGATGCCGACTGTACGAGTCAAGGAAAACGAGCCGTTCGAAGTCGCCATGCGCCGCTTCAAGCGCACGGTGGAAAAGACAGGTCTTCTCACCGAGCTTCGCTCCCGCGAGTACTACGAAAAGCCGACCGCCGAGCGCAAGCGCAAGCTGGCCGCAGCGGTGAAGCGGCATCACAAGCGCCTGCGCAGCCAGATGCTGCCGCAGAAGATGTACTGAGCTTTAAGTCCCCCGCATTTCACTCAAGGAAAGACTCACCGAAGACATGAAGGCGGCGATGCGCGCCAAGGAAGCGGCGCGCCTGTCAACCATTCGCCTCGCCCTCGCCGCCATCAAGCAGCGCGAAGTCGACACCCGCACCGAGCTCGGCGACGCCGAGGCGGCGGCGGTGCTAGAGAAGATGATCAAGCAGCGCCGCGAGTCGATCGTCCAGTTCGAGCAGGCGGGCCGCAAGGACCTCGCCGACGCGGAGAAAGCCGAGCTCGCCGTGCTGTCGGCCTACCTTCCCCAGCAGCTCGGCGATGCCGAGCTGGATCAAGCAGTTGCCGCCGCGGTGGCCGAGTCCGGCGCCGCCGGCGTGAAGGACATGGGCAAGGTGATGGCGCTGCTCAAGTCCCGCCTTGCTGGCAAGGCCGACATGGGCAAGGTCTCCAGCCTGGTCAAGACCAGGCTTTCGGAATGAATTTTTGAGTCAGAATCGGGGGCGTGATCCCCGATTCGTTCAAGCAAGACCTCCTCAATCGGGTCGATGTCGTTGACGTAGTCGGACGCTACGTCAAGCTGAAGAAGGGCGGCGCCAACTACGTCGGCCTGTGCCCCTTCCACGGCGAGAAGACGCCTTCGTTCTCGGTCAGCCCGGCCAAGCAGTTCTACCACTGCTTCGGCTGCGGCGCGCACGGCAACGCCATCGGCTTCCTCATGGCCTACGCCGGCATGGGCTACGTCGACGCGGTGAAGGACCTGGCGGCCTCGGCGGGCATGCAGGTGCCCGAATCGCACCCGCGCAGCCCCGAGGACGCCGCGAAGAAGGAGCGCGAGCCCGACCTCTACGCGGTGATGGAGAAGGCGATGGAGTTCTATCGCGCCGAGCTGAAGAAGTCGCCGCGCGCCATCGACTACCTCAAGGGCCGCGGCCTCACCGGCGAAATCGCGGCGCGCTTTCGCATCGGCTATGCGCCTGATGACTGGCAAGGCCTGAAAGGCGCTTTTCCCGAGTATCAGGACAAGAGTTTGGTTGAGGCAGGCCTTGTTATCGACAGCGACGGAAAGCGCTATGACCGCTTCCGCGACCGCATCATGTTCCCGATCCTCAATGCGCGGGGCGCGGTGATCGGCTTCGGCGGACGTGTGACGGGAGAGGGCGAGCCGAAATACCTCAACTCGCCGGAGACACCGCTCTTCGAGAAGGGGCGCGAGGTGTACGGCCTGGTGCAGGCGCGCGAGGCAATCCGCAACGCCGGTCGCGTGCTCGTGGTCGAGGGCTACATGGACGTGGTGGCGCTCGCGCAGTTCGACGTCGGCTACGCCGTGGCGACGCTCGGCACCGCGACCAGCCCGGTGCATGTTTCAAAGCTGCTGCGCCTCGCCGACGAGCTGGTGTTCAGCTTCGACGGCGACGCCGCCGGGCGCAAGGCCGCGTGGCGCGCGCTCGAGGTGAGCCTGCCACTCGCCCCGGATAACAAGCCGATCCGCTTCCTGTTCCTTCCCGAAGGCGAGGATCCGGATACGTACATCAGAAAAAACGGCAAAGAGGGGTTCGAGGACCGGGTGCGCCAGGCCGAAACGCTCTCGCAGTTCCTGCTCGCGCAGTTGCGATCCGAGTGCGATCTCGCCACCGCGGAGGGGCGCGCGCGGCTCGTGTCCCTGGCGAAAACGCACCTGGAGCGGATCCCCGCCTCTGCCCTCAAAGTGCAGCTCACGAATGAGCTTGGGCGCCTTGCCGGCCTCTCGGAGGAGGACACGCGGCAGCTGCTCGCTCCCGCAAGCGCGCCGTCCCGCCCTGCGGCACCGGCGCCGGCGCGGCCCAGGCTTCGCCAGCCCCCTTCCAGCACGGAATGGAAGCTACTTTCGCGAGTCGCGGCTTTCCCAGACCTCGCGGCGGAGATCGATCTCGCGGCGATGAATGCGAGCCTCGAGGAATCGCGGGCGCTGCGGGAGGTCTGCACTTATGTCCAGGCGTCTGCGGACGACCTTGGTCACGTATCGCAGGCGCTCATCATCGAGCGGTTTCAGAACACGCCGCATGCAGAGCTCATTTTTCAGGCTCAGGCGCACGCGCTTGAGCTGAAGGAAACCGAGGACGAGTCTCGGGAGTTCGTCCGCCACACGCTGGGGAGCCTGCAGATCGCCCGCAAGATCGAGGAACTGAAGACCTACGAGGAGCGCCTCGGCCGAGGCATGCTGAGCAAGGACGAGCATCGGGAGTACGCAAGAATGATCTCCGAGGTAAAGGCGCTGGAGATGCGCCTGCGCTCCGCCGGCGGATCGGCTGCGAAGTAGCGGCCTTGGCAGAGTTCTTGCAGAGCAGCCTCGCCGCCCCCATCTAGAGGGTTCTGGCACCAGAAAAAACTCCAAGGGGCACTTCCAAGCCCTTGAGTGGTCTCCTATAATGCGCGGTTCTTTTTTTCACGCAGTCGTTGTTCCGGGCGGGGGTTAGATGGTCAAGGCGAAGCGCAAGTCCAAGGTCAAGAAGGTTCACGCGGCGAAGAAGAAGGCCGTCAAGAACCAGCGGCTGAAATCGGCGGCACGCAAGCCGCGCGCGGCGAAGAGGCCGCTCCGCGCGAAGGCGCCTGCGCGGGCCAAGAAGCTCGTCGCGCCGAAGGCCGCGCCGGCCAAGGCGGTCGCTGGCAAGCCCGAGGACAAGGCCGCGCCGAAGACTCCGATCAAGAGCGCGAAGCAGGCGCTCGAGCTCCTCGAAGCGAAGGTGAACGAGGTCAAGGCTAAGGGCCGGCGCGGGCGCGGCGGCCGCCGCGGCCGCGGCAGCGAATGGCTGATTCCGCCCGAGCTGCCCAAGGAAGACGCCGAGACGCGGCGCACGCGCCTCAAGAACCTGATCAAGCTTGGCAAGGAGCGGGGCTTCCTCACCTATTCCGAAATCAACGACCACCTGCCCGACGACCTCGTGGATGCCGAGCAGATCGAGGCCATCATCTCGACCTTCGGCGACATGGGCATCCAGGTCTACGACCAGGCGCCCGACCAGGAGCAGCTGCTGATCGCGGCCGACGCCGCGCCGGTGGCGCAGCCCGACGAGGACGTCGAGGAGCAGGCCGAGGCGGCGCTTTCCACCGTCGACTCCGAGTTCGGCCGCACCACCGACCCGGTGCGCATGTACATGCGCGAGATGGGCTCGGTCGAGCTGCTCACGCGCGAGGGCGAGATCGAGATCGCCAAGCGCATCGAGGAAGGCCTGCGCCACATGATCCAGGCGATCAGCGCCTGCCCGACCACCGTGCAGGAGATCCTGGACCTCGCCGACAAGGTGGAGAAGGACGAGCTGCGCATCGACGAGGTGGTGGACGGCCTCATCGACCCGAACGCCAAGGACGACTTCGATCCGCGCAAGGCGGCCGCCGCCGCCGAGGCGGCCTCCTCCTCGGACGACGAGGAAGCGCAGATCGAGGAGGAAGAGGGCGAAGGCGAGGACGACGACGGCGCCGCGCAGCGCGCCAGCCTGCTCGCCCTGCGCACCGCCGGCCTGGAGAAGTTCGCGCGCATCCGCCGCCTGTACGAGAAGATGGCCAAGGCGCTCGAGCACAAGGGCTCCAGGGACAAGGACTACCTGCGCGCGCGCGACCAGATCACCCACGAGCTGATGGCGATCCGCTTCACCGCGCGCACCGTCGAGCGGCTCTCGGACAGCGTGCGCAGCCTGGTGGACGAAATCCGCCGCTACGAGCGAGGCATCCACGACATCTCGGTGGAGAAGGCGCAGATGCCGCGGCAGCATTTCATCAAGGTGTTCGCGAGCACCGAAGGCTCGCGCCGCTGGCTCAGCGCCGAGATCAACGCCGAGCATCCGTGGAGCGAGCAGCTGCGCCGCGTCGAGCCCTCCATCCTGGAGCTGCTGGGCAAGATCCAGGCGGTGCAGCAGAAGATCGGCATCCCGGTGAGGGATCTCAAGGAGATCAACAAGCAGATGTCCACCGGCGAGGCCAAGGCGCGCCGCGCCAAGCGCGAGATGACCGAGGCCAACCTGCGCCTGGTGATCTCGATCGCCAAGAAGTACACCAACCGCGGCCTGCAGTTCCTCGACCTCATCCAGGAGGGCAACATCGGCCTGATGAAGGCGGTGGACAAGTTCGAATACCGCCGCGGCTACAAGTTCTCGACCTACGCCACCTGGTGGATCCGGCAGGCCATCACGCGCTCGATCGCCGACCAGGCGCGCACCATCCGCATCCCGGTGCACATGATCGAGACCATCAACAAGATGAACCGCATCAGCCGCCAGATCCTGCAGGAGACCGGCCAGGAGCCGGATCCGGCCACGCTCGCGCAGCGCATGGAGATGCCCGAGGAGAAGATCCGCAAGATCCTCAAGATCTCCAAGGAGCCGATCTCCATGGAAACGCCGATCGGCGACGACGACGACTCGCACCTCGGCGACTTCATCGAGGACCAGTCGACGCTCGCACCGTCCGACGCCGCGACTTTTGCCTCCTTGCGAGATGTCACCAAAGAAGTCCTCGACACGCTTACCCCGCGAGAGGCCAAGGTGCTGCGCATGCGCTTCGGCATCGAGATGTCCACCGACCACACGCTGGAAGAGGTCGGCAAGCAGTTCGACGTCACGCGCGAGCGCATACGCCAGATCGAGGCCAAGGCGCTGAGGAAGCTGCGGCACCCCTCGCGCTCCGAAAGACTCAAGAGCTTCCTGGACCAGGAAGGCTAATCAGGGACAGACCACGTTTTTCAGGGCCGCGCCAAGCGGCCCTTTTATTTTCATGAAGACCATCGACTACTACCTGACTCCGGCTTCGCCTTGGACTTATCTCGGCCACGCCCGCTTAGCCGAAGTCGCCCGGAAGCACGGCGCCGCGGTGAACGCCAAGCCCGTCGACTATGGCGTGATCTTTCCCCAGTCGGGCGGCCTGCCGCTTCCCAAGCGCGCGCCACAGCGCCAGGCCTACCGCCTGGTCGAGCTCAAGCGCTGGAAGGAGCACCTCGGCGTGCCGCTCGTTATCCAGCCCAAGCACTTCCCGGTCAACGCGAATCCCGCCTGCCACGTCATCTGCGCCGCGCCCGAAGACAAGCGCATGGCAATCGCGGGCGACTTCCTCGCCGCCCTGTGGAAAGACGACCGCAACATTGCAGATCCGGAAGTCCTGAAAGAGATCAGCTCGAAATACGGCGTGGCGCAGGGCGACGAGGAGAAGTACAAAGCCTTCACCCAGGAAGCCCTCGAGCGCGGCGTGTTCGGTGCCCCGAGCTACGTCTACCGCGACGAGATCTTCTGGGGCCAGGACCGCCTCGAGTTCCTCGACCGCGCCCTGGCGAAGTAAGCTTCCCTTATGGGCCGGTAGCTCAGCCGGTCAGAGCAGGGGACTCATAATCCCTTGGTCCTTGGTTCGAATCCAAGCCGGCCCACGCCTTTACTCGAAGCTGCGAACGATGTCGAGCAGACGCACCGGATCGTAGGGCTTGGCTACATGGAGGTCGCAGCCGGCGGCGCGGCTCCTGGCGCGGTCTTCGTCGGTGTTGTACGCGGTTACCGCGACGACGCGCATGTGCTTAAGACCGGGTTCCCGCTTCAGAAGGTTGCAGACCTCGAAGCCGTCAAGGCCCGGCAGTCCTATGTCGAGCAGCACGATGTCGGGCCGAAACTGCCTGGCGATATCCAGCGCCACATAGCCGTTGATCGCGAACTCGACTATGTGGCCCTCGTTCTTCAGCAGTACGGCGAGACTGTGGACTGCATCGAGGTTGTCCTCGACCACCAGGACGCGCCGGGAACGGACGGCTTCGCGCGCGGAATGCCTCCGCGAGGCGCGCGGCTTCACTCTGCGCTCCGGGACGCGCGGCAAGAATTGCAAGGAGGGAAACATATCTTTCTTGGTCTAGTCTTGATCCCTGAGCAACCGCGGGGATAGTACCCGGGATGGCAATTGCAGTCTGCCGCACCTGCAGGTGTCGCAAGAGCACGACACCGCAGCGCATCATTCGTCGCCGACTTGGTCGCCGCCGCGCGAGGACAAGTACAAGGCGAAGAGCTTCATCGACACCGTGGTCTACCGCGCCGCGACCAGCACGGCGATGACCGGCGCGGCCGCGAGGGCGGCGAAGCCGAAAAGGGTGAAGAGGGGCAGGATGCCCAGGGTGAGCGCCACGCCGAGCTTGCGCAGAATGTGCGCGGTGAAGAATAGCTGGACGGCGAGCGTGAGCACGTTCACCAGCAAATCCACCTGCGCGAAGAAGGCGGTGCGCGCGGCGCGGTCGGCGAAGTAATCGCGCGCGATGGTGGGTGGTCGTCATGTACGCGCGCATACGCAGCGGCACTTAGGTACTTTCGCGGGTGCGGCGGCCAGCTTATTGTTCGCTGCGATTCGTGGCGTCTAACCTTTGGTTAATCACCCTCTGCGCATCCTCAATAAGCATCGTCATCTTATCGATTAGGCGCTTACTCGCAGCTAGGAGCTCATCAACGTCGATGCGCTCCTGTTCGTCGGCTCTTGTAGAAATTTTGTGTCTGGAATCCGTTCCCACGGCAAAAGGTATACGCCTACGGCTGCGCGCGAACTAGTCCCGATTTCCTCGAACATACGATTCTTTCGGCACGGTCTAGAACCTTGGTTCTAACACCGTGCTGCCAAGCCCACTAGTCTCCATGCCACGAGCCAGGCGACCTTACCGGCAAGCCGCGGGCGAAGGCGAACGGACTAGTTGGCGATTCTGTCGATTCGTTTCAATCTATGCCCGATGACCAGGTCGCTTTCCACAGCGAAGTTCGTTGCGCTGCTCTCACTGCGGGCGGATCTTGGGACGCCGCGGCGTATCCGGGACCCGCTGCCTAAGGCGAGGCAGATCGTCATCTCCGACTGGCCGAGGAAGAACGCGCAGCTGCTGCTGAGGCTGATCCGGGGGTTGGCGGGAAGGGACGAGATCTATTCGCTGCGGGACGTCGAGGGGATGGACCACGAGACGATGAGCGTGGCGCTGGCGCTCACCATGGCGGCGGTGAACGAGCGCTATACCGCGGCGCAGTGGCAGAGGGCGGCGCGCTCGATGGAGAAGGCCGTCACGGCCTTGAGGAAATCAGTTCCCCGCTGAGTCGGCGCGGCTCTGCATCTGCTGCATCGCACCGTCGATCTTCTGCTGCGCCTGATGCATGGTCTTCTGCCCCTGCTCGATCTCCTGCTTCTTGATCTGGGCGGCGGTGGCGGCGGTAGCGGCAGTTTCTACGCCGCATCCCGCAAGGGCAGCCACTGCGGCAAGTACGAGAAGTGTCTTCATGGCGGTCCACTATAGGCGCAGCCGGTCGCCGGGCCGCGTCAAAATTCCTCAGCTTGCGCCATTTTTGCCTGCCGGCGGCCGAGCCACAGGCTGATCGCCAGCCAGCCGGCGGAGAGCGGAATGGCCACCACCGCCACGCCGGCGATGCCCAGCCCGAAGGAGCTCAGCAGGAGGTAGGACCAGCTGCCGACCTGGTCGCCGGCGCGGTAGACCACGGTGTCGATGAAGCTCTTCGCCTTGTACTTGTCCTCGCGCGGCAGCACGGTGAAGAGCAGCTCGCGCGTAGGGCGGGCGAGGGCGAAGTTGGCGGCGCGCCGCAGCACCTGGAACGCGACCAGCACGGCGATGACCGGCGCGGCCGCGAGGGCGGCGAAGCCGAAAAGGGTGAAGAGGGGCAGGATACCCAGGGTGAGCGCCACGCCGAGCTTGCGCAGGATGTGCGCGGTGAAGAAGAGCTGGACGGCGAGCGTGAGCACGTTCACCAGCAGATCCACTTGCGCGAAGAAGGCGGTGCGCGAGGCGCGGTCGACGAAGTAATCGCGCGCGATGGTGGCCTGCTGGAAGTAGAGGAAGGTGGAGGTCACCGTGAACAGCAGGATGAACAGGCACACGCCGAGCAGATACGGCGAGCGGAAGGTATGCGAGATGCCGGCGAGGACGCTGCCGCCGATCGCGGCCTCTTCCTGTCTTGATTCCTTGAAAGACAGCTTCTTGACGGCCAATACGGCCACCTCGAGCAGCACGATCGAGGCGATGAACAGGTTGGTGGCACCTACCTCGCGCGCGAGGGACGCCGTGATCGCGGACCCGGCGATGGCGCCGGCGGTGGCGCCGGCGGCGAGCAAGCCGAACAGGCGCTTGCCCTGCCCGGCGTCGAATACGTCCACCATCAACGCCCAGAACACCGACACCACGAACAGGTTGAACACCGAAAGCCAGATGAAGAACGCCCGGCCGAGCCAGACGTTCTGGGCCGCGTCCGCGAGGTGGAACAGGGCCAGGAAAAGCACCAGATTGGCGGCGAAGAAGCGGTAGCTCCAGGCGATGAAGCGCTCGCGCGGCAGGCGCCTGACCAGGGCCGCGAACAGTGGGTTGAGGGCGAGCATGCCGAGCAGCGTGCCGGTGAACAGCCACGGCAGGTTCTCCACGCCGCCCTGCACCCCCATCTCGTCGCGGATCGGGCGCAGCACGTAGTAGGCGGACAGGACCGCGAAGACGTAAAGCAGCGACCAGCCGAGCGCCCGGCGCTCCTGCGGCTTGACCTCAAATGGCGTCAATGAAGCTTTCCATGCGGCGGCGCAGGGACGCGTCGGGCAGGCGGCCGCGCGCCGCACCCAGGTTGTCCGCGGCATATTCGGGCCGCGCCATGCCCGGCACGGCGCAGGTCACCGCGGGATGCGAGACGATGTACTTCAGGAAGAACTGCGGCCAGCTCGCGCAATCGATCTCGGCCGCCCAGGCGGGCAGCGCCTTGCCGCGCACCGCGTCGAACAGGCGCCCGCGGCCGAAGGGCAGGTTCACCATCACCGCCATCCCGCGCTCGGCGGCAAGCGGCAGGATGCGCTCGCCGGCGCCGCGGTCGTCGAGCGCGTAGTCGACCTGGATGAAGTCGAGCGCCTCGCGCCGCATGGTCTGCTCGAAATCGGCGTACTGCCGGTCGGAGGAAGTGGTGATGCCGACGTAGCGGATGCGCGCCTGTCGCTTGAGCTCGCGCAGCGTGGCCAGGTGAACCTGCGTGTCGCGCAGGTTGTGGACCGCGATGAGGTCGATCTTCTGCGTGCGCAGGCGCTGGAACGACTGCTCGATCTGCCGCACTCCAGCCTCGCGGCCGTGAATGCTGACCTTGGTGGCGAGGAACAGCTGCGGGCGCAGCTTCAGCTCCTCCAGCAGGTCGCCGACCACGGCCTCGGCCTGGCCGTAGACCGGCGCGGTGTCGACCACCGTGCCGCCCAGGGCGCCGAAGCGCTGCAACGTTTCGCGCAGTCCCGGGGCGGGCCGTTCGTAGCGCCGCGCGGTGCCCAAGCCGACGACCGGGATCTCCTCCCCGCTCGACAGGATTTTCTTGCGCCGCAGTGGCGCGGCCTGGCCCCATGCCGGGGCGGCGGCGGCGGCGGCGGCGAGCAGCAGACGGCGGCGTGCGCGGTTCATGTGTGGAATAGTTCACGAAAACTGGACGCGCGAATAGCCGTCCAGTAAATTGGCGTCGGGGGGGAATATTGGGCGCCCGAAAGCTACCGGGAAGAACGACTAAAACATCCGCGCAGGAAGCTGCGCCGCTCGCCAGGGATCCGCTGCACCGCTTCACGGCCCTGTCCGGCGACTGGTTCTGGGTCCAGGACGCGCGGCTGCGCGTCACCTACCTGTCAAGCCGGCTTGGCGACAAGACCGGCTTCGACCTGGCCGCCTACCTGGGCGCAAAGCGCTGGGACCAGCCCGCCCTCAACCTCACCCAGGCCGACTGGGACCGCCACCGGGAGCAGGTCCGCCGCCGGGAGGCTTTCAAGGACTTCGAGATCCAGTGCCGCGCCGACGACGGCCGGACGGTGTGGCTGTCGCTCAGCGGCCAGCCGCTGTTCAACGATGACGGCAGCTTCAGTGGCTACCTCGGGGTCGGGCGCGACATCACCGCGCAGAAGCGGGGCGAAGCGCTGCTGCGGCTCGAGCACGCCGTGGCGAACGCGCTGGCCGACGCGGCGAGCCCTTCCGAGGCCCTCAAGGCGACGCTGCGCGCGATCGGCGAGGCCGAGGCCTGGGACAGCGCCGACTTCTGGAAGGTGGACGAGGCCGCCTGGGTGCTGCGCCTCGCCGAGCGCTGGAGCGCGCCGGGCATCGAGGCGGCCATGAGCGCCGTCGGCAGGCTGGGCGAGGTGACCCTGCGCCCCGGCGTGGGACTCGCCGGCTCGGTGTGGCAGACCGGCGAGCCGCTGTGGATCGCCGACGCGGCGCAGGACCCGCGTGCGCGCAACGCGCTGATGCACGAGGAGACCGGCCTGCGCGCCGTGCTGCTCTTCCCGGTGCGCCACGGCCGGCGCATCGTCGGCGTGCTGGACCTGAGCTGCCGGGCGGTGAGGGCGCCTGAAGAGCGCTTCCTCGAGACGCTGCGCGCCATCGGCAACCACATCGGCCCGCTCCTGCAGCGCGCGGCGGCTGAGCAGGCGCGGCGCGAAAGCGAAGCCCGCTTCCGCAGCCTCACCAACCTGTCCTCGGACTGGTACTGGGAGCTCGACGCCAGCTATTCCTTCACGCGGCTCGAAGGCCGGCACGTGGCCGGCGGCGACAAGGACCTCGCGCGCCGCCTGATCGGCATCCGCCGCTGGGAAAGCGGCCTCGAGGTGGAGGGCGGATGGGAGGCGCACCGGGCGCTGCTTGATGCACGCAAGCCGTTCTACGACGTGCTGATGTGGCGCACGATGTCCGATGGCCGCACCCGCTACGCCAGCGTGAGCGGCGAGCCGTTCTTCGCCGCCGACGGCAGCTTCGCCGGCTACCATGGCGTGGGCCGCGACGTGACGCAGCAGAAGCGCGCGGAGCACCTGCTGCGCCTGGAGCACGAGGTGGCTCGCTCCCTGGCGGCGGCGGACGACGTCACCAGCGGCCTGAAGACCGTGATCCTGGGGCTATGCGCCTCGGAAGGCTGGGATACCGGCCGCTACTTCCGCGTGGACGAGGCGGCCGGCGGCCTGCGCTTCGTGGACGGCTGGAGCGTGAACGAGCCGGCGATCGACCATTTCGTCGAGCGCTCGCGCATGGTCTGGCAGTCGGGCAAGGCGGTGTGGTCGGGCGAGATCGAGACGCGGCAGGGCGGCTTCGCCTTCGCGGTGCTCTCGGGGGGCAAGGCTATAGGCGTGCTCGCGTTTTCCGGCAGCCTGGTGCGCGCGCCCGACGAGCGGCTGCAGCAGGCGGCGCGCGTCATCGGCAGCCAGGTGGGCCAGTTCCTGCAGCGCAAACAGGCCGAGGAGAGCCTGCGCGAGGGCGAGGCCCGCTTCCGCAGCCTGACGCAGATGTCGAGCGACTTCTTCTGGGAAACCGACCCCGGCCACCGCTTCGTCACCCTGGTGCACGGGCCGAACTACGCGGCCGCCGAGATCGGCCAGGGGATGACCGGCAAGACGGCCTGGGAGATTCCCTCGGTCAGCCCGGACGAGGCGGGCTGGGTGGCGCACAAGGCGGTGCTCGACAGCCACATCCCGTTCCGCGACTTCGAGTTCGCGCGCGTCATGCCCGACGGCATGACGCGCTACTTCGCGCTGAGCGGCGAGCCCAAGCTCGCCGCCGACGGCAGCTTCCTCGGCTACCGCGGCGTGGGCCGCGACGTCACCGAGAGCGCCCTGACGCGCGAGCGCATCGCCTCGCTCGCCTACCGCGACCCGCTCACCGGCATGGCCAACCGCACCAGCCTCGGGCCGGCGCTCGAGCAGGCGGTGGAGCGCGCGCGCCGGCGCGGCTTCAAGCTGGCGGGCGTGTTCATCGACCTGGACGGCTTCAAGCAGATCAACGACTTCTACGGCCACGACGCGGGCGACCGCTGCCTGATCGAGGTGGCGCGCCGCCTGCGCGCGAGCGTCCGGGCGAGCGACGTGGTGGCGCGCCTGGGCGGCGACGAGTTCTTCGTGCTGCTCGAGGAGGTGCAGGACGAAGTGGCGATCGAGAATGTGATCCGCAAGCTGCTGGGCGAGGTGCTGCGCCCCTACGACCTGCCCGGCGGCGCCCAGGCGCGCCTGTCGGCGAGCATGGGCGTGAGCCTGTTCCCCGACAACGCCGACGACGCGGGCGCCCTCATCAAGAACGCCGACATCGCGATGTACTCGGCGAAGCAGGCCGGCAAGAACGGCTACCGCTTCTTCCAGGCGCCGGGATCGGCGCCGGCGGCTAAGAACGGAACTGTACGCGCAGTATCCCGGGCGGCAGGCTCGCCGCTGCCGCGCGCGGCGCCGGCTTCCCCAGAAGGGGACTGATCTCGGCCGCCGGCAGCGGCGGACTGAAAAGGAAGCCCTGGCAGGCGTCGCACCCCGAGTCGACCAGGAAGCGCAGCTGCTCCTCGGTTTCCACGCCCTCGGCGACCGAAGAGAGCTTCAGCTGCTTGGACAGCGCCACCATCGTGCCGACGAGCGCCGCGTCGGCCCGGTCGGCGGCGATGTCGCGCACGAAGGACTGGTCGATCTTCAGCTTGTGCACCGGGAAGCGGTGCAGGTAGGCGAGCGAGGAATAGCCGGTGCCGAAGTCGTCCACGGAGATGCGCACGCCCAGCGCGGTGAGCTCGTGCAGCGCGCCGATCGTGTGCGCGGTGCTGTGCATGATCGAGGTCTCGGTGATCTCGAGCTCCAGGCAGCGCGCCGGCAGGCCGGTGCGCAGCAGCACCGCCTCGATCGACTTGGCGATGTCCTTCTGGCGGAACTGGCGCGGCGACAGGTTGACCGCCACCTGCATGGCGGCGTGGCCCATCTCGAGCCACTCGCGGCACTGACGGCAGGCTTCGAGCAGCACCCAGTCGCCGATCGGCGCGATGAGGCCGCTTTCCTCGGCGATCGGCACGAAGTCGGTGGGCGGTACCAGCCGGTCGCGATCCAGCCAGCGGATCAGCGCTTCCACGCCGATGATGCGGCCGTCGTCCAGCGCCACCAGCGGCTGGTAGTGCAGCGTGAACTCGCCCCGCTCGAGCGCGCGCCGCAGCCGGATCTTGAGCTCCGCGTGGCGCTCGGTGCGCGTGGCCATGTCGTGCGAGAAGCGCTGGAAATTGTCGCGGCCCTCGCGCTTGGCGTGGTGCATCGCGAGGTGCGCGTTGCGCAGCAGTCCTTCGGCCTCGTGGTCGTCCACCGGGTAGACCGCCAGGCCGATGCTCGCCGAAAGGTAGAGCTCGTGCCCGGCGACGTCGGCGCGCTCGGCGAGTGCCGTCAGCAGCCGCTGCGCCACCAGCGAGATTTCCTCGAAGTCCGGCGCCCCCTCGAGCAGCACGGCGAACTCGTCGTCGCCCAGGCGCGCCAGCGTATCGCTGCCGCGCAGGCAGGCCTGCAGGCGCCGCGCCGCCTCGGTGAGCACCTGGTCGCCCACCGCCTGGCCCAGGGCGTCGTTGATCTCCTTGAAATTGTCCAGGTCCAGGATCATCACGGCGAGCAGGGTGCCGGTGCGGTCGGCGCGCGTGATGGCATGGGCCAGGCGGTCGCCCAGCAGCGCGCGGTTCGGCAGCCCGGTGAGCGATTCGTAGTGCGTGAGGCGCGAGAGCGTCTGCTCCACGCGCTTGTGCTCGGTGATCTCGCGGCCGACGCCGCGGTATCCCTGGAAGGCGCCGGCGGCATCGAACACCGGCTCGCCGCTCAGGATGTAGTGCCGGATCTCGCCGTCGGTCTGCGGCTGCGCGAACTCGAGCCCGCGGAACGGCAGCTGCGCCGCCAGCACGGCGCGGTGCGCGCGGCACGCGGCGGCGAGCATCTCGTCGCGCGGCTCGGCGACGCGGTGCCCGGCGTCGGTTTCCCAGTAGAACTCGGAGGACAGCTGCACGAACGTGCGGAAGCGCTGCTCGCTCGCCTGGAGCGCAGCCTTCAGGTCTTCTAGGTCCTGATTCTTGTTGTTATTCATTCCCCCGCCCCCGGGAGATTACACGGGGCGGGGGCGAACCGCAAAAGATCAGCTCGACAGGGAGTCGAGCAGCCGCACCATGGTCTGGTCGGCCCAGTAGTTGGGGTCGCGGTCGATCTTCGCGTCGCCCCGCGCCCGGGTCGCCTCGTCGACGCCCTTGCGCTCGCAGAAGCCGTGCCAGAACTCCTTCACCTCGGCGGCCGACATGTCGTCGATACGGCGGTTGTGCTGTTGGCTCATGGACAAATTATGCGCTCTTGGGAACCCGGCCGGGGGTGTAGCGGATCCGCCTACGTCCGGGCGGTCTTGCGCTCCAGCAGGCGGGCGAAATTGCTCAGCGAAAGGAGGTGCATGTAGATGCGCGCCAGGGCGCCTCTGCGCATCAGGTTCTTCAGCTGAGCGGCGTTGAGCTCCTCGAGCTTCTTCTCGGCCACGCGATGCATGCCGGTCACCTGCAGCGGGCCGCCGCCGCCCTTCGGCGTCGCCTGCACGGTGAACGCCTCGAGCAGGCCGTAATCGGCGAGCAGCGCGCACAGCTCGCGACCGCGCTCGAGGTCCGCCTCGTACTCGGAGAGCAGCTTCTCCAGCGTGGCCCACTTCTCGACCGGCTTGCCCTCGGCGTCGAACAGGGCCTCGCCTGCGGCATCGTCGAGCCTGGACTTCTCGACGCAGATCAGGCGATCCTTGCGCTCCACCTTGTCTACCCGCACCCGCGCCATGCAGAACGGATAGCGCCGCGCATACGCGGGCACGTACACCTTCGGCGCCCAGGCGCCGCCTTCGAAGTACAGGTTCTCGCCCGCCGCCACCCCGAGCACCGCGACCACGGCGAACGTCTTGCCGCCGTCGCCGCTGGTGAACACCAGCGGGTAGTCGCGCGACGCTGGCTGGAACTCGGTGAAGCTGACGGGGATGGCGTTTCCCCGCTGAGCGAATTCCGGCACCTCGCCTGCGCCCAGCAGGCGCACTTTCTGCGTCTTCAGGAATGGGACGACCTCGGTGTAGCCGTACGGCGGCGCGATCTGCATACGCGCATCTTAAGGTAAAATCACCCCCCTTCCGGGGTGGTAGCTCAGCTGGGAGAGCGTCGCGTTCGCAATGCGAAGGTCGGGAGTTCGATCCTCCTCCACTCCACCAGGATTTTTCGCACTAGCTGCTGTCGTCCTGTTTCAGGACCCTGCGGATAATGTCGGCGACGATGTTCTTGGTATAAGGCTTGATGATGTAGCCGTCGGCGCCTAGCAACAGCCCCTGACCGATGGACTCGGGCTTGTTCTCCGCGGTGAGCATGACGATCGGCAGCGAGCCGAGGACCGCGTGGCGGCGCAGCTTGGAGAGCAGGTCGAAGCCGTTGCCGTCCGGCAGGAACACGTCGAGCAGCAGAAGGTCGGGCGCGCCGTCGTCGAGCATGCTGTGCAGAAATGCGTTTACCGAGGTCGCGACGCGCACCTTGTAGCCGGCCATGCTGACGCGCAGCTCGGCAAGCGCGAGTTGGTCGGGATCGTCCTCGACGATGAGTACCACGCAGTCGGTCGGGCGCTTGCGGTGCGCGGGGCGCTCGTTCAGCCGGTCGGCCGCGATGTAGGCGCCGGTGTGCGTCAGGTGCTCGCTCGCCGCCTGGCCGCTGCGCCTGAACACGGCCTCGTCCATGCTGCCCGTGCGGTCGGCCGCCCGCGCCGAGAACGCCGCCGATTCCGCGCCTTCCACCGCCGGCTCGATGAGCCCGAGCTGCTCCATCTCTAGCAGCCATTCGTCGAGCACCTTCGACGGGTAGCGGCGCAGCAGCTCGCCCACCACCGCCTCCTTGCCGTGGAAGTCCATCAGCCACAGGATTCGCCGGTAGTCCTCGGGCACGGACAGGTCCTGGCTCTCCCAGGCCTGGCGGCCTGCAGTCGTGAGGAGGTAGCTGCGTCCCTTGCTGGTCATGTCCCCGGGGCTGCGTTCTTGGCTGCGCTGCAAAGGCGATTATGCCCCTAAGCTCGGGAAACGGAGAGCGGTCCGGGCGGCTACCCCTGACGGTCTGACATGCCGGCAGCGGCCGGGATGCTGAAGCACACCGTAGTTCCTTCGCCGCGCGTGCTTTCCGCCCAGATGCGGCCGCCATGGGCTTCGACGATGCACTTGGAGATGTAAAGACCTAGGCCCAAGCCCCTGCGGTCATTGCGCCCCACCTGCCAGAACCGCTCGAAAATGGCCTCCAGCGAGTCCTCGGGTATGCCCGCGCCGGTATCGCTGACGCAGAAGCGCAGCTCATCGCCCGCGCGTTCGGCGCGAACGCCGATCTTGCCGCCCGGTCCGGTGAACTTGATCGCGTTCGAGATGAGGTTGCCCAGCACCTGAAGCATGCGGTCATGGTCGAATTCCCCGGGCACGGGGTGCGCGCCCATCCTGGTTTCCAGGAAGATTCCCTTGCCGGACGCAGCCGGCCTGAACGTATCGGCGGCCTCGGTGATGAGCTCGGTCCAATCCCCCGGCTCGGGCTTCACCCCCAGCTTGCCCGCGTCGATGCTTGCGACATCAAGCAGGTCTGCGATGAGGCGGTTCATGCGGGCGGCGTAGCGTTCAATGCGCTTCGCCTCCACGAGGGTCTGCTGTCCCTCCTCGTCGTCCGTAGCGCGCCTTGCGAGCAGCGCCGAGCTCGTAACGATGCCGCTTAACAGATCGCGCAGGTCGTGCGTGACGATGCCCAGAAAATCGTCCCGATTCGAGAGGGCGTCATCGGAACGGGCGCGCTCCGTGAGCAGGTACCTGTCGGTCTTTTCTCGCTCCAGAGGCAGCAGCCTCGCCAGCGCAGCGCCGGCCGCGTCGTCGCGTTCCCGGCGCAGGCTCTCGTCGGCGCAGCCGCGCTCATCCTTGAGGGCTTCGTCTTCACGTACTCTGGCTTCGGAGACGGCGCGATTCGCAATCAGGAAGGCGTCGGCATTCTCCCGAGCCACGTTCAACACCGCGTCGGCATTCTCCCGCGCGCGATGCACCACCATGTCGGCGTCCTCTTCGACGGTCGTCTGTCGATCCGCCAATGCCTGGTCGGTCTTCTGCCGTTCCTTGCGCAGGCTTTCGTCGGTTTGCCGGCGCTCGGGCGAGGGGTGTCTGGCATGGTGGTCCAATTGCTTTCCTTACGTGGGCTGGCACGCAAGCTTGCGCGCGCCCAAATCCCTGGGCGGTGCGCTGCCGCACATACGCTGCTATCTTCCGCTGCCCGCGCCGGTTCCCACTCCCGTGCTGCCGGCGCCGGCCGAGCCGCCGCCCTGCGTTCCGGTAGCGGCCTGCTCTCGCTGGCAGCGGATGCGCTCATCGCCGGTGAGCGTGTCGCAAAGCCCGCTGGTGCGGGCAGGTGCCGCGGGAGTGGTCGCGCCGCTCGTTCCGACGCTGGTTTCCGCGGGCGCCTGCGTCGCGGGCGAGCGCGGCGCGGTCGTCCCGGCCATCCCGGCGGTATCGCCGCTGGTGCCGGTGGAGGGGCCACGCGCGCCGATGTTCGAGCCGGACTGCAGCTGCGCAAGGGCCGGCAGCGACAACAGAGCCGCGGCGGTCGCTGCAAAAAGAAGCTTCAGTTTCATGGGGATGCTCCTCTGGTAATCATAGGGGTGGCACGCAAGCGGCGTGCCGTCAGCGAGCCTTGCAGCAGCGGCACCAGCGATCGCGGCGCGCGGCGGCCGCGCGGCGGCTTCAGGAACGCGACCAGCGCTTTCTCCTGCATCGCTTCGGGCAGCCTGCCTTCGAGATAGCCGTCGATGACGGCGGGGTGGACGTAGCACTTTCGACAAACGGCCTTGGTGTTGCCCAGGCGCAGGGCGACCGCCTCGATCGCCTGGGCGACGTTGCGCTGCGCCTCGTCGGCCGCGGCGCATTTGCCCATCCGGCCGAGCGCGCGCGCCGCGAGCAGCGTCCCGGCCCAGGTGCGGAAATCCTTGCTGGTGAAGTCCTCGCCGGTGATCTCCTTCAGGTAGGCGTTGACGTCGCCCGACTCGACGCGCCGGGTCTCGCCCGCATCGTCGACGTACTGCACCAGCTCTTCGCCCGGCAGGTCCTGCATGCGGCGCACGATGCGCGCCAGCCGCGGGTCGGCGAGCTCGATCTCGTGGCGCACGCCGCTCTTGCCGCGGAACCGGAACCGCACGCGCGCGCCGCGCACGCGCACCTGCCGCACGCGCAACGTGGTGAGGCCGAACGAATCGTTCTCGCGTGCGTACTCCTCGTTGCCCACGCGGATGAGGGTGGTCTCCAGCAGCCGTACCACGGTGGCCAGAACCTTCGCCCGCGGCAGTCCCGGCAGGGCGAGGTCGCGGCCGACGCGGCGCCGAAGGCGCGGCAGCGCCCTGGCGAACGCCGCCATGCGCCCGAACTTGGTCTCGTGGCGCACCGCCTGCCAACGCGGGTGGTAGCGGTATTGCTTGCGCCCGCGTGCATCGCGGCCGGTCGCCTGCAGGTGGCCGTCCTCGCGCGGGCAGATCCAGACGTCGCGCCACGCCGGTGGAACGGCAAGTGCGCGGATCCGGCCGAGCGTCTGCGGGTTTCGGACCAGGCCGCCCTCGGGGCGGGCGTACGTGAAAGTCTTGCCGGACGTGCGCCGACGGATGCCCGGAACGTCGTCGGCGACATAGCGCAGGCCGGCCGCTTTCGCCGATTGCTCGCTGTAATTCCTGCCGTTGCCCGGGGCCACCGCCTGCAGGCTGCAAACGGCGTGCCACGTTAACATGCCGTCTGATGAACGCGCTTCGGTTCCTGGCGGCGGCGCTGCAGCGCCTCGTGGACAAGATGGACCCGCAGGAGGGCCGCTACCGCATGCTGTTCGAGCACAGCCCGCTGCCGATGTGGGTGGTCGACATCGAGACCCTGGGCTTTCTCGGCGTGAACCAGGCGGCGATCGAGCTGTACGGCTACTCGCGCGAGGAGTTTCTCGGCATGTCGGTGCCGCAGGTGCGGCTGCCTGAGGAGGGCGACGCGATCCGCGAGCTGGTGCGGCGCGAGGCGGGCGAAGTAATCCGCGGCGCGTTCCGGCATGTCGCGAAGGACGGCCGCCAGATCGACATCGAGGGCGTAGGCCACCTGGTGAAGTGGCGCGGGCGGGCCGCGCGCCTAGTGATGCTGAACGACGTCACCCAGCGCAACCGCACGCAGCAGGAGCTCGAGCGGCTCAACCGCGAGCTGGAGGACCGCGTGCGCAGCCGCACCGAGCAGCTGGAGGCCGCCAACAAGGAGCTGGAGGCGTTCAGCTATTCGGTGTCGCACGACCTGCGCGCCCCGGTGCGCCATATCGACGGCTTCGTGAAGCTGCTCGAGCGCGAGCTGCCGCCGGCGACCG
>DASUUN010000013.1:0-5255 GCA_036374055.1 Burkholderiales bacterium | reverse complement strand
GCGTTGGTGATCATGGGAAGCCTCGCTGGTTGAGATGACGAGGTAGTGGGGCGAGGCGAGGAAGCGTTACAGCGGCGAGCAGAGCGCGAGGCCGAGAAGCGTGAGGCACGCGAGCGCGATCGAGGCGTCGAAGACGTATCGGATGGGGAGCATGGCAAGCCCTTGCGGGTGGATATACGCGGTAGTCGGGCGAAGCGGAAAAGCGTTACAGCAAAAAAAGCCGAAACCCCCCGCTCGCCCCGCTCGCGACCCCCTTGTCAGCGGGTCAGAACCAGGCGGTGTAACGGGCGGGCGGGTCGTTACACATAGAAGTTATGCTCACGGCATGGCACCGGAGTCAGGAATCGGGGCGCTGGACGACGCGGCGCTCGCGCGCCGCGTGGCGGCGGCCGGCGCGCGGGTCGATTCCGAAGCAGAGTCAGAGCTTTACCGGCGCCTTGCGAAGCGCGTGCGGCTCTACGGGTTGCGGCACCTGCGCGACGAGGCGGGCGCGGCGGATCTGGTGCAGCAGGTGCTGCTCACGACGCTGGAGCGCCTGCGCGCCGGCGAGGTGCGCGAGCCGGAGAAGATCGCCTCGTTCGTGCTCGGGATGTGCCGCATGACGGTGCTCGAGATGCGGCGGGGGGCCCGGCGGCGCGAGGCGCTGCTCGCCGCCTACGGCGACACCGAGGAGGCGTACCAGGCGCCCGAGCCGCTGGCGCTCGACCCGAAGAGGCTGTCGCGCTGCCTCGAGGCGCTCGCCGAGCGCGAGCGCTCGGTGGTGCTGCTCAGCTTCTTCGCCGACCAGGCGGCCGACGAGGTGGCCGCGGAGCTCGGCCTTTCGGCGGGCAACGTCAGGGTGATCCGCCATCGCGCGCTGGGAAGGCTTCGCGAATGCATGGAATCAGCCTAGAAAAGCTCATCGCCTACTGGCTGGGCGAGCTGCCTGCGGCAGAGGAGGCCCCGCTCGAGGAGCATCTTTTCGCCTGTGCCGAGTGCAGCGCGCGGCTCGAGGAGCTGGCGGCGCTCGCCGCCGGCATCCGCGCCACGGTGCGCGATGGCCGCGTGGCGGCGGTGATCTCCGTGCCGTTCCTCGAGATGCTGAAGCGCCAGGGCCTGCGCATCCGCGAGTACCGCGTGCCGCCGGGCGGGCGCGTCGACTGCACGCTGCGCGCCGACGAGGATGCGGTCGTGAGCCGCATGCAGGCGCCGCTCGCCGGCGTGAAGCGCGTCGACGCGCTGCGGCGCATGGAGGTCGGCGGCGAGGTGACCGAGACGCGCCTCGAGGACGTGCCGTTCGATCCGGCGGCGGGCGAAGTGCTGCACCTGCCTTCGGCCGCCTGGGTCAGGGGACTGCCAGCGAACACGCTGCGGGTGCGGCTCGTCGCGGTGGACGAGGCAGGCGAGCGTCCGCTCGGCGAGTACACCTTCGCCCACACCCCGGGGTGAAAAAATCGTTGTGCGAATGCAACTTCGCAGGAGCGGCGCGCGCAGCGTTGTTACGATGGCGGTGCGACACATAAAACAACCAACGGCAAGGCTAGATGGCACACCTCCTGGTTCTCCTCTTCGACGTGTTCGTGCTGGGCGGCATCTGCTTCATGGGGGCCATCATTCTCCTTTGGCGGTATCGAACCCAGCGCTCGGGCAGGCGCTCGCCGCTGACGCGGCGCCTGCTTCGCAGTCCGGGCGAGTCGCTGCGCTCCCGGATCGAGGAGGTGCAATGGGACATCGCGACCTTCTTCGCCCTGGGCACGCTGCCCATGCCCCTGGTGCTGGGCCTGTATTTCGCGACCTGGGTCGCCGCCGGCGGGCCGCCCAGCCTCATGGTCGCCTCCTTCTTCGCGACGACCGCGCTGCTGGCGCAGCTCTGGCTGGGCTGGAAGCTGTGGAAATGCCTGGCATTCCTGCGCCGCCTGAGGCTCGGCCATGAAGCGGAGCTCGCCGTGGGCCAGGAGCTCTCCGAGCTCGGCGGCGCCGGCTACCGCATGTTCCACGACTTCCCCGCGGGCAGCGGCTTCAACATCGACCACATCGTGGTCGGGCCGGGGGGCGTGTACCTGATCGAGACCAAGGGGCGTTCCAAGCCGGGGCCCCAGGCGACCGCCGAAGCGCCCTGGGAAGTGAAGTACGACGGCAAAGTGCTGCAGTTTCCCGGGTGGATCGAGACCAAGCCGCTCGCCCAGGCACGCCGCAACGCCGAGTGGCTGGAGAAGTGGCTGTCCAGCGCCGTGGGCCAGCCGCTCCCGGTCCAGCCGGTCGTCGCGCTACCCGGGTGGTTCGTGCGCCGCTCGAATGCGCATTCCATCCCGGTGCTGGCGGTCGGCGAGATCCAGGGCTATTTCTCCTCGCGTCCCAAGCAGCCGGAAATGACCGCCCAGCTGGTGCGCCAGATCGTGCATCAGCTCGATCAGAAGTGCCGCGACGTGGCGCCCCGTGCCCACGGGCAGGCCCGGCCGGCTTCGGAGATGGCGCCCGTCGGCTCCTAGAAACCTGACGGCGAGAAGTTCGCGGGCGGGGTCCCGGTGAGCGACTCGAGGAAGGCGGCGATGTCGGCGGCGGTGGGTTGGTCCATGGTGCGGCCGAGCTGGGTGGCGGCCATGACTTGCACCGCGCGCTCGAGCCGCGCCACCGAGCCGTCGTGGAAGTACGGCGCGGTGCGGGCGACGTTGCGCAGCATCGGCACGCGGAAGCGGTAGCGGTCTTCTTCCTTCTTGGTGACGGCGTACAGGCCCGGGTCGACGTGCGCCGAGCCGGTCTCGGTCCAGTAGTCGCGCGCCAGGCCGAACTTCTGCACGCTGGTCCCGCCGAGGAGCGGGCCGCTATGGCAGCCGGCGCAGCCCGAGGCGATGAACTGGCGCAGGCCGGCCTTCTGCGGCGCCGTTAGCGCCTGTTCGTCGCCGGCGAGCCAGCGGTCGAACGGCGCGGGCGTGATCAGGGTGGCCTGGTAGCTCTCCAGCGCCCGCGCATAGTTGGCGGCGCTTACCGGCTGGGCATCCTGCGGGAACGCGGCGCGGAAGGCGCCCTCGTAGCCGAGCGCGTGGAGCCGGTCGACCGCTTCGGACTTCGAGGCGAAGCCGATCGGACCGGTGATCAGTCCCTCCGCGAGCTCGGCGCCGCTCTTGCGGTCGGCGAGCCAGCGCAGCGCGGGCTGGCGCAGGGAGTTGAAGACGGTAGGCGCATTGCGCGGCATCGGCTTGCCGCGCGCGTCCACCGGGACCGGGCGCCGGTCCGCGCCGCCGTCCTCGGCGGAGTGGCAGCTCGCGCAGGCGGTCTTGCCGTCGCCCGACACGCGTGCGTCCCAGAAGAGCGCGCGGCCGAGCTGGACCATCGGCGCGTTGCCTTGCGCCGGGGCCGGCTCGAGCGCGCCGAAGCGCTGCTGCGCTTCGCGGCGCAGCGCCTCGTCGGCGAAGGTTGGGGAGGCGGCCAGGGCCGCGGCGAGGAGGACGATCGCGTGGGGGGTCTTCATGGTGCGCGGGAGTATTCCAGCGCCCGCGCGCCGAGAGGGTTGCGTTGTTGTTGCTGGATTGTTTCGGGGGCGTGTCGGGAGGCAAAGTCAAAATCTGGGTCAGACGTGCGGGGCGTCGGGCTGGGGGATTGACGGAAATTAGGTGATTTATAAGTTCTTTGTAAATCGACTAATATCGCTATAATTCTCGGCGGTGGACCCGGTACGAAATCCCTTTGCCCCCGGAGCAGGCACGCCTCCGCCCGAGCTGGCGGGCCGGGACGAGTTGCGTGAAACCGTCCGGGTGGCGGTTGAGCGAGTGCGGCGCGGCCTGCCCACGAAAAGCATTCTGATGGTCGGACTAAGGGGTGTCGGCAAGACCGTACTGCTCGATCGCATGCGCGACGATGCCGAAGCGGGCGGCATTCAGACCGTGCGCATAGAAGCGCCCGAAGGCCGATCTTTGCCCTCCATGCTGGCGCCGCAGCTGCGGCAAGCCCTGCTGCGGCTATCCCGGAACGCAAAGGCAAAAGATCTGGCGCAGCGCGCGCTCCGAGGTCTGGCGGGTTTTGCGCGCGCGCTCAAGGTCAAGTACCAGGACATCGAGGTCGGCCTCGATTTCGAGCCGGAGCCGGGCCTTGCCGACAACGGCGATCTGGAGCATGACCTCCAGGCATTGCTCGAGGTTGTCGGCGCCGCTGCCCAAAAGGCCGGCACCGCGCTGGTGCTGTTCATCGACGAGCTGCAATACGTCCAGGAAGAACAACTGGCGGCCCTTATCACGGCATTGCATCGCACGGCCCAACGCCGCCTGCCGGTCGTGCTGGTGGGCGCGGGCCTGCCGCAACTGCGGGGGCAGATGGGCCGCGCCAAGTCCTACGCGGAGCGCTTGTTCGATTTCCCGGAGATCGGGCCTTTGCCGGCGGCCGCTGCGCGCATCGCGATCGCCAAACCTGCCAAGGAGCAAGACGTCGAGGTGCGCGAGGATGCCCTGGCGCTGATCCTGCGGCAGACCCACGGGTATCCGTATTTCCTGCAGGAATGGGGAAAGCATGCGTGGGACGTTGCGGACGCGTCGCCTATTACCCGCAAGCACGTGGAGGTGGCATCCAAGGCGGCGGTTGCCGCACTCGACGAGAGTTTCTTTCGCGTGCGCTTCGATCGGCTCACACCCGTGGAGAAGAAATACCTGCGCGCAATGGCGGAGCTCGGACCTGGTCCGCACCGCTCAGGCGATATCGCCGAACAGCTCAAGCGAAAGGTGACCTCGCTCGGGCCGACTCGCAATCAACTCATCGCGAAGGGCATGATCTGGAGCCCCAGCCATGGCGACACCGCTTTTACGGTGCCGCTTTTCGACGAATTCATGCATCGGATCATGCCGGGCGACGACTGGAGGACGTAGTCGAATTCGGGCTCTGACCCCGATCGGAAATGGGTCTGTCCCTGTTTTTCAGTACGACGCGCGCGTTAGGGTTTCGTCGGCGACGCCGATGCGAAACCAGCGGTAGCCGTAGCCGTCGAGCGTGATCTCGTGCGAGCCGCGCTCGCCGGCGGCGCTGTGCTCGTTGGCGAGGAGGTCGACCAGGCGCTCGCCGCCGGGGTCGGCCACGCGCAGGCGCACGGTCTGCGCGGCGTCGCTGAAGTTGTGCACGGTGACCATCGCGCCCTTGCGGAAGCGGTAGGCGAGGATGAGCACCTGCGGCGCGTCGCTCTCGAGCACCTCGCACTCGCCCCAGGCGAGCTCGGTGCACTCCTTGCGCGTGCGGATGAGGCGCACCAGCCAGTTCATGAACGAGTCCGGGTCGCGGCGCTGCGCGTTCACGTT
>DASUUN010000012.1:0-6231 GCA_036374055.1 Burkholderiales bacterium | reverse complement strand
AGGGTCTCGAACCAGTCGGCGATCTCGCCGAAGCCCTCGTCGCGCGCCTGCTTGGCCATGCCCGGGTACATGTCGGTGTACTCGTGCGTCTCGCCGGCCACCGCCGCCTTCAGGTTGTCGCGCGTGCGCCCGATCGGCAGGTTGGTGGCCGGGTCGCCCACCACCTCCAGGTACTCCAGGTGGCCGTGCGCGTGGCCGGTCTCGCCCTCGGCGGTCGAGCGAAACAGCGCCGAGACGTCGTTCTGGCCCTCGACGTCGGCCTTCGCGGCGAAGTACAGGTAGCGCCGGTTCGCCTGCGACTCGCCGGCAAACGCCGCCTTGAGATTGTCGTGCGTCTTGGTACCTTTCAGAGCTTTCATGAGGGTCCTCCTTCTTTGAGAAACGGCAGCCTAGTCCGGGGCGCGCAATAGATCAAATCGAAATTCGCAATTCGGTCCATCGCCTACGTCAATCGGCGCACCACCGTGGTCTCGGCGCCCTCGCGCGCCGCGTCGACGAAGCCCATGCGCGCGGCGAGGTCGAGCATCTCCCGGTTTTCCGCGAGCACGTGGCCGTAGAGCGCCTCGTAGCCGGCCGCGCGCGCGGCCTCGCACAGGCGTTGCAGCAGCGCGCGGCCCAGCCCCTTCGCCTGCCAGGCGTCGCCCACGGTGAGCGCGAACTCGGCGCTGCGGCCGTCGGGATTGGGCGCGTAGCGCCCGACCGCGACGAACTCGCTGTCGTGCAGCGCGACCAGCGCAAGCTCGCGGTCGTAGTCGAGCTGCGTGAAGCGCGCCAGCATGCGCGGCGACAGCTCGGGCAGGTGCTGCATGAAGCGGTGGTAGCGCGAGCGCGCCGACAGCCCGGCGAAGAAACGCAGCTCGCGCTCGGCGTCCTCGGGGCGGATGGGGCGCACGCGCACCCTTCGTCCGTCACGCAGGGCGATCTCGCCCTCCATCTCGGTCGGGTAGGGATGGATCGCCATGTGGCCGTAGCGCGGCGGGGCGACGCGTCGCGCCGGGTCGACCACTACGCGTGCGTCGGCGATCACCGCGCCGCCCGGGTGCGCGAGCACCGGGTTGAGGTCCATCTCCTTAAGCCAGGCGAGCGCGCATACCATGCGCGACACGCCGCGCAGGATCGCCGCCAGCGCCTCGAGGTCCGCCGCCGGCACGTCGCGGTAGCCGGCGAGCAGGCGATGCACGCGGGTGCGCGCCATCAGCTCGCGCGCAAGTGGCGCGTTGAGCGGCGGCAGCGCGAGCGCGGTGTCGCGCACCGCCTCCACCGACACGCCGCCGGCGCCGAACGACACCACCGGCCCGAACACCGGGTCGGTCGACACGCCGACCAGCACCTCGCGCGCATGCGCGAAGCGCAGCATCGGCTGCACGATCGCGCCCTCGACGCGGGCCTGCGGGCGCAGGCGCCGCACGTGGTGCATCATGTCGTCGAACGCCGAAGCCACCATCTCGGCGTTCTGCAGGTTGAGGCGCACCCCGCCGACGTCGCTCTTGTGCGAAATGTCGGGCGAGTGGATCTTGACCACCACCGGGAAGCCGATGCCGCGCGCCGCTTGCACCGCTTGCTCTTTTGTCTTCGAGATGACGGAAGGTGGAACCGGCAGGCCGAAGGCGCCCAGCAGCGCTTTCGCCTCGTGCTCCGTGAGCAGCGTGCGGCCCTGGTTCACCGCCTCGTCGAAGAGGGCAGCCGCCTTCTTCAGGTCGGGCGCGGGCTCGTCGGCTTCCCGGGCGAGCGGGACCTCCATCAGCTGCGCGCGGTTGCGCCGGTAGCGGCACAGGAAGGAGAACGCCTCGACCGCGTTCTCGGGCGTGTAGAAGTTGGCGATGCCCTGGCGCTCCAGGCTGGCGCGGCTTTCGCCCTGCTCGAGGTCGCCGAGCCACGCGGCGAGCACCGGCTTCGGGCTGTGGGCGGCCGCCTGCGCCACCGCGCGCGCGGCCGCCTCGGGCGCGGTCACCGCCACCGGCGAGTACATCGCGAGCAGCGCGTCCACCTCCGGGTCGGCGAGCAGCGCTGCGGTCGCCGCGCCGAACAGCTCCGCCGGCGCGTCGCCGATGATGTCGACCGGATTGCCGCGGGACCACTGGCTGGGGAGTTTTTTATTCAGTACCGCGATCGTCGTCTCCGACAGCGTTGCTAATGGAACCCCGTTTTCGCTCGCGCTGTCGGCGGCCACGACGCCCGGGCCGCCGCCGTTGGTGAGGATGGCGAGGCGCTCGCCGAGCGGCATGCGCGGCGTGGCGAGGATGCGCGCGGCGGCGAACAGCTGGGTGTAGGTTTTCACGCGCACCGTGCCGGCGCGGCGCAGCGCGGCGTCGAACACGTCGTCGGCGCCGACCAGGGCGCCGGTGTGGCTGGAGGCGGCCTTCGAGCCGCTCGCATAGCGGCCCACCTTGAGCGCCACCACCGGCTTTACCCGCGCCGCGGCGCGCAGCGCCGACATGTAGCGGCGCGCGTCACGGATGCCCTCCACGTACAGCAGCACCGCCTCAGTGGCCGCGTCGGCCACCAGGAAGTCGAGGATCTCGCCGAAGTCGACGTCGGCCGCCGCGCCGAGCGACACCACGCTGGTGAAGCCCACGCCCGCGCCGCGCGCCCAGTCGAGCAGCGCGCTGCAGATGGCGCCCGATTGCGACACCAGCGCGAGGCTGCCGGGGCGCGCCGGGGTGCGCGCGAACGTGGCGTCGAGCCCCGCGTCGGTGCGCATCGCCCCCAGGCAGTTGGGGCCGAGGATGCGCACGCCGTGGCGCCTGGCCGCCTCGAGCATCTCGTCCTGCAGCGCGCGGCCGGCCTCGCCCGACTCGCCGAAGCCGCTGGAAAGGACGATCGCGGCCTTGATTCCCGCGGCGCCGGCCTGCTCGATGATGCCGGGGACCGTGCGCGCCGGGGTCGCGACCACGGCAAGGTCGGGCTTTTCAGGAAGCTTCGAAAGAGAGGAATAGGCGGGCGTGCCGAATACCGTCCGGTGCTTCGGGTTGACCGCGTAAAGCCCGCCGCGCAAGCCGCCCGCGGCGAGGTTGCGCCACACGATCCTGCCGAGCGAGCCCTCGCGCTCGCTTGCGCCCAGCAGGGCCACGCTGCGCGGCGCGAGCAGCGGCGCCAGGTAATGGGACAGGGTGGGAAGAGAATCGGGGGTCAGAGCCCGATTTTACGTCCTGCTTGGAATCACCCCCACCGTGAGGCGGCGCCGCGGAGCCCGGTACACCCCGGCGAGCTCCCACTGGTCGGAGCTCGGACAATGGCGCAGGACAAAGCAGCGGCCGTCCTCGGCCTTCACCTCGAAGTAGCGGTGGCCGGTGTCGCGCCAGCGGTCCAGGATGGCGATCACCGGCAGGCGGCGCGCACCCAGATAGAACACGTGCGGCTCGCTCTCGCCGCCCCGACCCGGACATCCGTACACGCAAATCTTCATGACGCCGATCCTCTCGACCGGAACCATGCAAGGAGAGGGCCGGGCGTCGTGCGCCGTTCGGCAGGGTCTTAAGGGAGGGTGGTGTGCTGGGCGGCGCTGGCGAACGAGCTTGCCGCGGTGGCGGACGCCGGCGCCTGCTGCCAGGCCCACAGGCCGAGGGCGGCCGCGATGAACAGAACACTGGCAAAATTGACCGGCTTTTTCATGCCGCGTATTCCAGCACCGCTGTAGTGATGCCTGAACCGGGCGCCCATCCTCCTGTCGGAGCGTCGCTCACGAACGAAGACTTCGCGCGCGTGTTCGCAGAAATTGCCGACCTGCTCGAGCTCGGGGACGACAACGCCTTCCGGGTGCTCGCCTACCGCAACGCCGCGCGCGAGCTGAGCGGCACGGGCTACGACATCCCGGCCCTGCTCGCCGCCGGCGAGCCCCTGCCGAAGATGCCGGGCATCGGCGCCGACCTGGAGGCGAAACTGCGGGAGATCTTCGCCACCGGCACCTCGGCCACCCTGGAGAAGCTGCGCCGGGCCTACCCGCCGGGCATCACCGAGCTGCTGCGCCTGCCCGGGGTCGGACCCAAGCGGGTGCGCCTGTTCCACCAGCGGCTGGGGGTGGGGTCGCTCGCCGAGCTGGAGCAGGCCGTCCGGGCCGGGCGCCTGCGGGCCCTGGGCGGGTTCGGGGCGAAAACGGAACAGAGAATCCTCGACGCAATCGAAACGGTAAAATCTTCCCATGCCAGGCGCCCTTGATGCCCTGCTGGACCGCGTCGGTCAGGCGACCGACACTCCCTTCCGGGTGCGCTTCGTCAGCGGCCGGGAGTACCGCAATTCCGACGAGCCGCCGGCGTTCACCCTGATCTTCAACACGGTCCGCGCCGAGCGGCGCGCGGCGCTGTACGGCCACGTGGGCATGCTCGAGGCCTACTTCGACGGCGAGATCGACATCGACGGCAGCCTGCAGAAGGCGCTGGCGGCGGGGATGGAAGGCGGCATCGACCGGGCGAAGCTGCCGGTAAAGCTGCTCAACCGCTGGCACGAGTTCCTGCACAACAACGCGAGCCGCAGCCAGGCGCAGAAGAACGCCGAGTTCCACTACGCGCTGGGGCCGGAGTTCTACAAGCTCTGGCTGGACGATCCGCTGATGTTCTATACCTGCGCCTACTGGAAGGACGGCACGCGCACGCTGGAGGAGGCGCAGCGCAACAAGGCCGAGCACGTGGCGAGGAAGCTCCTGCTCAAGCCCGGGGAGGAGGTGGTCGACGTGGGCAGCGGCTTCGGCGGCTTCATGCTCTACGCCCACGAGCACTACGGCGTCCGGGTCACCGCCATCAACACCACCGGCTCGCAGGCCGAGCACGCGCGCAAGGAGATCGAGCGCCGCCGCCTCGGGGCGTCGCTGCAGATGCACGGCGACTTCCGGGACGCGGGCCGCGAGTTCGACAAGGTGGCCTCGATCGGCTGCCTGGAGCACGCCGGGCGCGACCAGCTCGGCGAGGTGATCCGGGCACACGCCAGCTACCTCAAGAAGGGCGGCATCGGCCTGCTGCACTTCATCGGCCACGTCGGCCGCATGGACACCGACTTTTTCATCCGCAAGTACATCTTCCCCGGCGGCTGGATCCCGAGCCTCGCCGACGTCATCGTCGAGATGGACAAGTGCGGGCTGGAAGTGCTCGACATCGAGAACCTGCGCCGGCACTACGCGCTGACGCTCGATCACTGGGGCGAGCGCTTCGACCGCAACTGGGAGAAGGCGCGCGCGCTCGACCCGAAGCGCTTCGACGAGCGCTTCCGCCGCATCTGGCGCGTGTACCTGTACGGCTGCGCCGAGATGTTCCGCTCGCCCAACGGCCGCACGCATCTGTTCCAGATCGTGTTCTCCAAGGGCAACGTCTCGATGACCAGCTACCCGATGACCCGGGACTTCCTCTACGAACCCGAACCCGCATACCAGGAAAAAAGAAGCTCTGGCCGCGCAGCTTAGGCTGGGCACGGGGGCGGTAGGCCTCTCGAAAGAGACCTCGAATCTGTTCAGGGACCGCGTCGGCGCGCCCCGGCGCAGGCTCGACGTCAGCGCGTTCCGCGATGTGCTGGCGGTCGATCCGGCGGCCGGCTGGGTCGAGGCCGAGGGCATGGTCACCTACGAGGAGCTCACCGCGGCGTGCCTGGCGCGCGGCGTGATGCCCGCGGTGGTGCCGCAGCTGAAGACCATCACGCTGGGCGGCGCGGTGGCTGGCGTGGGCATCGAGTCGTCCTCGCACCGCTACGGCCTGGTGCACGACACCGTGCTAGAGATCGACGTGCTGCTGGGCGACGGGCGCGTGGTCACCGCCACGCGCGACAACGAGCACGCCGATCTGTTCTACGGCTTTCCGAATTCCTACGGCACGCTGGGCTACGCGCTGCGCGTCAAGGCGAAGACCGTGCCGGTGAGGCCCTACGTGCGCCTCGAGCACCTGGACTTCTTCGACGCCGGCATCTATTTCAGCGAGCTCGAGAGGCGCCTGCGCGCCGGCGAGGCGGACTTCGTCGACGGCACCGTGTTCTCGCCCAAGAAGATGTTCATCACCCTGGGCCGCTTCACCGACAAGGCGCCCTACACCAGCGATTACACCTTCGAGAAGATCTACTACCGCTCCATCCCCGCGCGCCGCGACGACTTCCTCAGCGTGCACGACTACATCTGGCGCTGGGACACCGACTGGTTCTGGTGCTCGAAGAACGTGTTCGCGCAGAACGGCTTCTTCCGGAAGTACCTGTTCGGCAAGAAGCGGCTGGGCTCGCGCCACTACACCAGGATCATGCGCTGGAACAGCCGCGTCGGCG
>DASUUN010000011.1:0-16142 GCA_036374055.1 Burkholderiales bacterium | reverse complement strand
CCGACCCCATCGGTGCCCGAAACCAGCACCGGCTGGCGGTATTTCTTCGGAATCTCGCACAGCGCGCCGAAGCCGCCGATGCCGGCGAGCACTTCGGGGCGCAGGGTGCGCCGCGCGAACGGCTTGATCGCCTCGACCAGCGCGTCGCCTTCGTCGATGTCGACGCCGGCGTCGCGGTAGGACAGTCCTTTCGACATGCTAGAGTTCCCCACGGTTTGCGTCATTCTAATGCCGCGTCAACTACCCCTCGACATTTCGCCGGCCGCGGAGCCGAGCTTCGACAGCTTCATCGCCGGCGCCAATGCCGAGGCGCTGGAGCGCGTGCGCGCGCTGGCGGCGGGCAACCTGCACGAGTCGATCGTGTACCTGTGGGGCGAGCCGGGGAGCGGCCGCAGCCACCTGCTGCGCGCCGCGGCGCGCGCCCATTCAGGCCTGGTGGTCGCCGATGATGTCGAGTCGCTCGACGCCGCCGCCCAGCAGGCGCTGTTCGTCGCCATCAACGGGGCGCGCGAGGGCCAGGCCGCCGTGCTGGCGGCCGGGAGCGCCCCGCCGGCCGGCCTGGCCCTGCGCGAGGATCTCAGGACGCGCCTGGGCTGGGGGCTGGTCTACCACCTGAAGCCGCTCACCGATGCGGAGAAAGCCGTGCATTTGCGGGCCGAAGCGCTTCGGCGGGGGCTGCGGCTCACGGACGAGGTCGTCTGGTACCTGCTCCACCGCCTCCCCCGGGACGTCGCCAGCCTGAACGCGGCACTCGAGCTGCTCGACCGGCACTCGCTCGCCCGACAGCGCCCCATCACCCTGCCGTTGATTCGTGAGGCCTTGTCAGAAGAAAACGACGGCTAAAAACAACACCCGGGGATTCCTGCCTCGACAAGCCAATCCTCGCGGCATAGATTTGAGTTTCATAACCGGAGGTTGCGCAATGCCATCCCGGATCATTTGCCAGCTCGCTCTCATCGCGGCCCTTGGGGCCGCCCTGCCGGCCCTCGCCCAGTCAGGCCTGCGCGTGCCCGAGCGCGGCGAGCCCGGGCTCGACCCGGCCTTCGCCCGCGGCTGGCTGGCGCCGGACTTCGACCGCTTCGGCTTCGCCAGCACGCACTGGAAGGATGCCCTCGGCTTCGCGCCCAGCCAGCGCATGAACTGGTCCTACACCTTCGGCAACCGGCACAGCCTGGGCCTGTCGCTGGGCGGCGTGCGCGAATACGAGTACGAGCGGCAGTTCTCGCTCTACGGGCGCTACTGGTTCGCGCCGGATTGGGCCCTCAGCGCGGAGGCCATTTCGCGCGAGACTTCCGGCCTGCGCCTGCAGGACTTCCGCATCGGGGTGCAACGCAGCTTCTGAAGTTACACTCGGGCGCTTTATGCGCCTGGCCCTGTTCGACCTCGACAACACGCTGCTCGCTGGCGACAGCGACTACGAGTGGGGGCAATTCCTCGTCGACCGGGGCATACTGGAGCGGGAGAGCTACGAGGCGCAGAATCGCGCCTATTTCGAGCAGTACGTCGCCGGCACCCTGGACATCCACGAGTACCTGGGATTCGCGCTGCGCCCGCTCGCGCAGCACTCCCCGCAGGACCTGGCGCGCTGGCACGCCGACTTCATGCAAAGCCGCATCCTGCCCATGGTGAGCGCCGCGGCGCGCGGGCTGGTGCGCCGCCATCTCGACCACGGCGACCTGTGCGCCGTAATCACCGCTACCAACAGCTTCGTCACGGCGCCGATTGCCCGCGAGTTCGGCGTATCGCACCTGATCGCCACGGAGCCCGAGTCGCGCGACGGCCGCTTCACCGGGCGTGTAGCGGGAACCCCCTGCTTCCGCGAAGGCAAGGTACGCCGCCTGGACGAGTGGCTTTCCGCCCAGGGACGGACGCTCGGCGCGTTCGAGGAGAGCTGCTTCTACAGCGACTCGCACAACGACCTGCCGCTTCTCGAGCGCGTCAGCCGGCCGGTGGCGGTGGATCCGGACGATGAACTCCTGACAAGGGCCCGGCAGCGCAATTGGGAAGTGATTTCCCTGCGCAGGTAGAATCCCCGCCCTTAATGATCAAAAGGTTCATCCGCAGAGTACTCGGGCTGCCCACCGAAGGCGCGTTGCGCGTGCCGCGCGAAAGGCATGGCCTGTCGCGCGCCGCCCTCAGCCCAGCCGCCGCCAAGGTGTGCGCGGCGCTGCGCGAGGCGGGCTTCTCCTCCTACGTGGTCGGCGGCGCGGTGCGCGACCTGCTCCTTGGCATCGCGCCCAAGGACTTCGACGTCGCTACCGACGCGCGCCCCGAGCAGATCAAGCCCCTTTTCCGCCGCGCGCTCATCATCGGCCGGCGCTTTCGCCTGGTGCACGTGCTCATGGGACCCGAGACCGTGGAGGTCTCCACGTTCCGCGCCGCCGACACCGAGACCGCCGAGAAGGACGAGCACGGCCGCGTGTTGCGCGACAACGTGTTCGGCACCATCGAGGAGGACGCTCGGCGGCGCGATTTCACGGTGAACGCCCTGTACTTCGACCCGGCCACCGAGGAGGTGGTGGACTTCCACGGGGGCCTCGCCGACCTCAAGAAGCGCACCTTGCGGGTGATCGGCGAGCCCGAGGCCCGCTACCGCGAGGACCCGGTGAGGATGCTGCGCGCGGTGCGCCTAGCGGCCAAGCTCGGCCTCAGGCTCGATGCCGCCACGCGCGCGCCGATTCGCGACATGGCGCCGCTCATGGACCGCGTGCCCCCGGCGCGCCTGTTCGACGAAATGCTGAAGCTGCTGCTCTCCGGGCACGCCAGCGCGTGCCTGCGCCAGCTGCGCGACGTCGGGCTGCATAAAGGGCTGCTGCCGCTGCTCGACGTGATCCTCGAGCAGCCGCTGGGCGAGCGCTTCGTCACCCTGGCACTCGCGCAGACCGACGAGCGCGTGCTCGCCGACCGGCCCGTATCGCCGGCGTTCCTGTTCGCGGCGCTGCTGTGGCACGAGGTGCTCGCGGCCTCCAAGGCGCGGCATGCCCGTGGCGAGCGCCCCGTCATGGCCCTCGAGCACGCGATGGACGAGGTGCTCGACACGCAGTGCGCGAAGCTCGCCATTACGCGCAAGCTCACCGCCACCATGCGCGAGGTGTGGTCCATGCAGCCGCGCTTCGAGCAGCGCTCGGGCAGCCGCCCCTTCCGGCTGCTGGAAGCGCCGCGCTTTCGCATGGCTTACGACTTCCTCGCGCTGCGCGCCGCGAGCGGCGAGGTGCCCGCCGACCTGGAGGAATGGTGGCGGGCTTTCCAGGGCGCGGACCCCGAGGCGCGCAAGACCATGCTGCTGCCCGAGACCGCGCCGCGCAAGCGGCGGCGGCGCCGGCGAAAGAAGCCGCAGGCGGCCTCCGCTGCGCCCGAAGCGGCGTGACGCGGGCGTATGTCGGGCTCGGCGCAAACCTGGGCGAGCCCCGCCGCCAGGTCGAGGCGGCCCTGAGCGAGCTGGCTGCCCTCCCGGGTACCCGGCTCCTGAAGGCTTCCTCGCTGTATCGTTCCGCTCCGGTGGGATACGCGCACCAGCCCGAGTACGTGAATGCCGTGGCCGAGCTCGAAACCGGCCTGGCCGCGCCCGCGCTGCTCGCCGCGCTGCAGGCGATCGAATCGCGCCATGGCCGCAGCCGCAGCTTCGCCAATGCGCCGCGCACGCTCGATCTGGACATCCTGCTGTTCGGCGATGCGATGCTTTCGGAGCCCGGCCTGACCATTCCCCACCCGCGCATGCACGAAAGGGCGTTCGTGCTGAGGCCGCTGCTGGAGATCGCTCCCGACGCCATGATTCCCGGCCGCGGTGCAGCGCAGGATCTGCTGAGGGCCTGTGTGGGCCAAAACGTCGAGAGGATCGCCTGATGCCGGCTTCGCCGATGCGGTGTTCGGACTTCATCTTCCGTGGATAGGTTTCGCTACCTCGTGGTCGAGGGACCGATCGGCGCCGGCAAGACCAGCCTGGCCAAGCGCCTCGCGGCGCGCCTGTCGGCCGACCTGCTGCTCGAGCAGCCGGGCGATAACCCTTTCATCGCGCGGTTCTACCAGGACATGGCGCGCTACGCGCTGCCGACGCAGCTGTTCTTCCTGTTCCAGCGCGCGCGCATGATCGAGCCGCTCAAGCAGCCGGACATGTTCGCGCGTCCGGTGGTCGGGGACTTCCTGCTCGACAAGGACCTGCTGTTCGCCCGCGTGACGCTCTCGGGAGACGAGTTCGCCCTCTACCAGAAGATCTACGACGCGCTGCGCCCGCAGGCGCCGGCGCCCGACCTGGTGATCTACCTGCAGGCGCAGCCCGCGGTGCTGGTCGAGCGCGTGAAGCGGCGTGCCGCGGCCTTCGAGCGCGCCGGCATCAGCGAGGAATATCTGGCGCTGCTCGCCGAAAGCTATGCGCGGTTCTTCCACCACTATGCCGCGGCGCCGGTGCTCACGGTGAACTCCGAGAACCTCAACTTCGTCGAGCGCGACGCGGATTTCGAGCTGCTGGTATCGCGGGTGCGGGGCATGAAGAGCCGGCGCGAGTTCTTCAACCTCGGATGAAACTCGTCCGCGACATCCCGTCATTGCGCGCCTCGGCGCCGGGGCTGGGCGAAATCGCCTTCGTGCCCACGATGGGCGGCCTGCACGAGGGCCATCTGTCGCTGGTCCGGCTGGCCGGGCGCAGCGGGCATGCGGTGGCAGTGAGCATCTTCGTCAACCGCCTGCAGTTCCAGCCGAGCGAGGATTTCGACCGCTACCCCCGCGCGCTCGAGCGCGATTGCGCCCTGCTGGAGGCGCAGGGCGCCGCGCTGGTATTCGCGCCGGACGAGCGCGTGCTGTATCCCGAGCCGCAAAGCGTCATGGTCAGCCCGGGCGCGCTCGGCGAGCAGCTCGAGGGCCGCTTCCGGCCGGGATTCTTCGCCGGAGTCGCGACCGTCGTGCTGAAGCTGTTCAATGCGGTGCAGCCGTCGGTCGCCGTGTTCGGCAAGAAGGACTACCAGCAGCTGATGGTGGTGCGGCACATGGTGCGCCAGCTGAATCTGCCGATCGAGATCCTCGCCGGTGAGACGATGCGCGAAGCCGACGGCCTGGCGATGAGCTCGCGCAACGCCTATCTCTCCGCGGCCGAGCGTGCCGAGGCGCCGCGGCTGCATCGCGTGCTCAGGAAAGTGGCGGACGGGACAAGGTCCCCGGAAGAAGCGGTGAAAGAGCTTGCCGATGCGGGCTGGAAGCCCGACTACATCGAAGTCCGCAGGCGCGCCGACCTGACTGTTTCGCAAAACGCGGGCGAAGAGCGCGTAGTGCTGGGGGCCGCGCGCCTGGGAAGCACGCGGCTCATCGACAACCTCGAGTTCTAATACTTAGGTTCTAGCCCGGGTAGGGCTCGAAGGTCATCGCTTCCACGGGAAAGCCCAGGGTCTTGGCGAGCTTGTCCATGGCATCGTCGGTGAGCTGCAGCGGCTGGAATTCCGCGTCCGCGCCCTTAGAGGAGATGAAAGCCTTGGCGGCGTCTTCCGTGTTCCATGTGACCACCGGATCGGGCGTCACGCCGGGCACCTGCCGGCAGATCGGAAAGCCATCGGACTTGTAGACAATTGCGTACATGGAGTCCCCCTGCCGGGGGAATTTACCCCATGTGGCGCTGCGGCAACAAGGCGAGTGGCGTGAAAAGACCCCTTGCCTCAGGGACTCCCCGATTGCCACATTAGTCACGTCTCGATCTAATTCTTACGGGAGGTACCGGGACCGCCGCTCCCAACGCATGTCCCGGACCGAGGACCAGCCCCTCACCCAAGGGGCGACCTTTCTGGGGAAGGAGCAACACATGAGCAATCTTCGCGACGCGATGGGCCTGTGCATTCCTTATGGCAGGGAAAACTCGCAGTACGAAACGGAGTTCGAGCCGGCCACCGGCACGGTGTGGGGCTATTTCAATCCGAAGGAAGGCGCGCCCTGCTACAGCCTGGGCCTGCTGAAGGACATCCTCGCGCACGACCAGCAGCTGGTGGCGAACAAAGGGCAGGTGGAGTTCGACGGCATGCTGCATCGGGTGAACTACTACGTCACCGCGTCGCGCATCCGCGGCGTGTTCAACGTCGGCGGCGACCTGGCGCTGTTCTCGATGCTCATCAAGACGCAAGACCGCGAGGCGCTGGCGCAGTACGCCAAGCTGTGCATCGACAACATCTACCCGCGCACGCAGAGCTTCTTCAGCCCGACGCTCACCAAGATCGTGCTGGTGCAGGGCGACGCGCTCGGCGGCGGCTTCGAATGCGCGCTCGCCTCCGACGTGATCGTCGCCGAGGAAAGCGCGCAGATGGGCCTGCCCGAGATCCTGTTCAACCTGTTCCCCGGCATGGGCGCCTGCAGCCTGCTCGCGCGCCGCATCGGCATCCGCGCCGCCGAGGAGCTTATCCTGTCGGGCAAGGTTATGACCGCGGCCGAGCTGCACAGGATGGGCGTGGTCGACGTGGTGGCGACCGACGGCCAGGGCGAAACCGCGGTGCGCAACTGGATCGCGAAGAACGCGAAGCGGCGCAACGGCATGCAGGCGGTGTTCCGCGCGCGTCAATTCATCCATCCGGTGACCCGCGCCGAGCTCGACGGCATCGTCGAGCTATGGGTGGACGCTGCGCTGCGCCTGGGCGAGCGCGACCTGAAGATGATGAACCGCCTGGTGCGCGCGCAGATGAAGCGCATGGAGTCGACCCATGCCGCTGTCGAGGACCTGGAGCTGCCGCTGGCCGAGCCCGTGGAAGCCTGCGTGGCGGCCTAGAGCGATGCGAGCAAGCGCGGCCAGAGTGCCGTACCTGCACGGCGGCCGAAGAAGCCGAAATGCCCGACGCTGCGCACGCCAGCGTCCTCGGGCGTGAAATGGAGGTGTTGCAAAGGGAACAGACGAGGGTAGTACGACAGTAGTCGCTTGGTGCCTGCGGCGGTGGCGAATGCATCGTCGCTGATGGACACCAGCAATGCTGGACGTTGCAGGGCAGCGCAGCGGTCCAGCATCGATTGGAAGCGGAGGTAGTAGGGATCTGTCGCGGCGGGCCGCAGCTCCGGGGAGCGGCGCCGGGCCCACCGCAACGCGACCTGGCCGGGTATATCCTCGCCGAGCCCCAGCCGGCGAGCCGGAAAGTAGCCCAGCAGGCCTGTCACGGCCGGCATCAGGCCGTGCCATACCGCCGTCATCAGAAGCCGATATCGCGGGTGGTAGTCGCCGCAGTAGGCAGTGTGCCCGCCTACGAGCACGAGTCTGCGCTGCTCGGAGGAGTTGGGCGCGCCGCCGACCAACAGGGCGCCGATCGAGTGCGCGATTCCCAGCATCTCCGCATCCGGATAGCGCTGCCGCAGCCAGGCAATGGCGCCGGCACAGTCGTATTCCGACCAGTCCTCGAAGCTGCCCCGGAAGCCGCGCATGGCGTTGGGCCGCGAGCGCCCGATGCCACGATAGTCATAGGTGAGAACCGGGATGCCGGCTTCCGCGAGAAAGCGCGCGAATCGCCGGTAGCGGGCTGCAGGAATGCCCGCGCCGGAGTGCAGCACTGCCACGCGCTGTGGGATCTGTGCGGCAAGGGGCGCGTAGAGCGCCGCGCCGAGCTCGTAGCCGTCGACCGCCTGAAGGCAGATCTGCGTTACTTCCGTGGGAGTTGGAACTGCCGGACCGTTCACCTGCCGAGAATAAGCTAACCGACCGACTTGCGCCTTTCCTGGAGATAGCGCTCGAGCTGCATGCGTGCTGCCGCGAGCTCGTCCCCGAGGGAGCGCTGCAGCGCCGGCGCCTGCAGACGCAGCTCCGCGTCGGACAGGCTGCCGAGACTGCTGCACAGGCGCGTGAGCCGGTCGGTCCCCATGCTCGCCGACGAGCCCTTCATGGCGTGCACCAGCGAGCGGAACTCGTGGTAGTCGCGGCCCGCCAACACGCGCTCGATGCGGCCGAGGATGGCGGTATTGTCGCTGACGAAAACGCGGATCAGCTTCTCGACGAAGGCGAGCGAGGAGCCCAGCTCCTCGAGGTGGCCGAGCGTCTCGGCGTTGACCACCGCCGGCGCTGCCGGGGTCGCCGGGCGGTGCAGGGGCGTCGGCGCTTCGGGCTTGCGCGCGGCAGGCTCGCCCTTCGTGCCGGCGAGCGCCTGGATCTCGTCCAGCAGGCGCACCGTCTCGATCGGCTTGGACAGGAACGCGTCGGCGCCTGCTTCGAGCGCCTCGCGCTTGGCCTCGGGCGTCACGTCCGCCGACAGCATGATCACCGGCAGGCGCTCGCGCCCGCGCGTCATCAGGCGCAGCGCCTGCAGCGCTTCCATGCCGCCCATGCCCGGCATGTTGCGGTCCAGGATCACCAGGTCGTAAGCGTCGCGCTCGACGGCATCGAGCGCCTGCTCGCCGTCGTTCACCAGCGTGACCGCGTGGCCCGCGCGCTCCAGGATCCTGCCGGCCACCTCGCGATTGGTGGGATTGTCGTCGGCCACCAGCACCCGCACGCGCACCGAGGCGCTGCCGCGGCGCGCGTAGTCCTGCAGCCGGACCACGCCTTCGGTGACCTCCTCCCCCGCGGTGACCGAGTGCAGCACGTTGAACAGGCGCCGCTTGTCGAACGGCAGCTCGAGCACCGAGGCAAAGCCGGAGGACAGCACCTCGAAACGGCGCACGTCGGCCTCGCGCGGCACGGCAAGGATGGTCGGCGGCGCCGGATTGGGCGCGGCGCGGCGGAAGCGCTGCGCGAGGGTCAGGTCCTCGCCGGAGGCATACAGCAGCGCGCTGTGGTAAGGCTGGGCGAGGCTGATCTCGGCCACCACGCGCGCGACGCCCTCGTCCACGGTGGCGGCAGCCACCGGCTGCGCCCCCCAGCCGGTGAGTGCTTCCTCGACCGCGGCGCGCTCGGCCGGGGGGAAACCGACCAGCAGCACCCGCGCGCCCGCGATCCTGCCCTCGCCCGCGCCGGCGCGCTCGGCCTGCTTCTCGAGGTCGACCTCGACCCAGAAGGTGCTGCCCAGGCCGATGGCGCTTTCCACGCCGATGCGCCCGCCCATGAGCTGCACCAGCTGCTTCGCGATGGTGGTGCCCAGGCCGGTGCCGCCGAAGCGGCGCGTGGTGGAGTCATCGGCCTGCGTGAAGCTGTCGAAGATCTTGGCCTGGGCCTCGGGCGAAATGCCGATGCCGGTGTCGCGGATGGAGAACTTGAGCCGCACCATCGCGTCGGTCTCCGCCTGCACCGTCACATGCACCGTGACGCTGCCCTTCTCGGTGAACTTCACCGCGTTGCCGGCGAGGTTGATCAGCACCTGGCGCAGGTGGTGCGGGTCGCCGCGCACCGCGGGCGGCACCTCGGGCATCAGCGAGACCACGAAGTCGACGCCTTTCGCTGCGGCCTGGGCGGCGACGATGCGGCAGGTGCTGTTTACCAGCGCGTGCAGGTCGAAGTCGGCCTTCTCCAGGGTGACCTTGCCGGCCTCGATCTTGGAGAAGTCGAGCACGTCCTCGATCAGGCCGAGCATCACGCGCGAGGAGCTGCGCAGGGTCTGCAGCATGTCGGCCTGCTCCCGGCTGAGCGGCGTGTCGCGCAGCAGGTCGGCCATGCCGATGATGGCGTTCAGCGGCGTGCGCATCTCGTGGCTCACCATCGAGATGAAGCGGCGCTTCGCCAGGTTGGCCGCCTCGGCGCGCGCCAGCGCGTCGAACATGCGCCGCACCAGCGACAGCACGTACAGGCTGACCGCGAACATGCCGAGCAGCAGGCCCACGCCCAGCGATGTGTGCTCGCGCCAGAAGTCGTTCACGTACAGGGCGATGCCGAAGCCCACGACGCTCATCGCCAGCTCGGACACGAGGTACTTCGGGCCGAAGCGGAAGCCGCTGCCCAGCGTCACCCAGATGTAGAGCAGGAACAGCCAGCCCGCGGGCTCGCCGAACACCGCCATGTACCAGGTGATGGCGGCGACGTCGGCGAACTGCGCGAATACGCGGCGCGCCGGCGAGATGTCGGTCGAGTAGGCGATGCGCAGGAAGATGATCAGCGCGAGCACCAGGTGGATGCCCATCACGTACAGCGGCAGCACGTCGTGCTGGGTCAGCGCGTCGGGCAGCAGGTACAGGAACACCAGCGAGCTGATGATGAGGCGCAGGATCCCCTGCTCGTGCTCCGTGTCGGGCCGCGCCTTGAGGCGCGCGCGCAGGCCGCCCAGGACGCCGCGGCGCGCGCCGCCCGGCTCGGGGAGCGCCTGCTGCTCCATCAGCCCTGCGCCGGCCCGCTTTGCGGGTCGCGCCATTCGATCTGGATCTCGAGGATTTCCTTCTGCAGCGAGGCGAAGGCCTCGATCAGGCGCGGGTCGAAATGCCGGCCGCGCTGGGACATCAGGTACTCGAAGGCCTTCTCGCTCGCCCAGGCAGCCTTGTAGGGCCGGATGGAGGTGAGCGCGTCGTAGACGTCGGCCACCGCCACGATGCGCGCGCACAGGGGAATGTGGTCGCCGACCAGCCCGTTGGGGTAGCCCGAGCCATCGTACTTCTCGTGGTGGCCGAGCGCGATCAGCGCGCCCATGCGCACGTACTTGGAGGCGCTGCCCTTGAGGATCTCGTGGCCGATCACCGGGTGGCGGCGCATCACCTGCCATTCGGCGTCGTCGAGCTTCGAGGGCTTGAGCAGGATCTGGTCCGGGATGCCGATCTTGCCGATGTCGTGCAGCGGCGCGGCGAGCTCGATGGTCTCGGCCTCGTCGCGCTCCAGGCCGATGGCGCTCGCGATGAGCCGCGAATAGCGCGACATGCGGATCAGGTGATAGCCGGTCTCCTCGTCGCGGAACTCGCCGGCGCGGGCGAGCCGCAGCAGCGTCTCCTTCTCGCGCTCGCGCACCTCGCGGGTCGCGTCCTCCACCATGTGCTCGAGCAGCCGGCGCCGGTCCTCCAGCGCGAGCTGCTGGCGCCGCAGGGTGAGCAGGTTGCGGCAGCGCGCCAGGCACTCGCGCGCATCGACCGGCTTGGTCAGGAAATCGGTGATGCCGGCGTCGAGCGCCGCGTAGCGCACCTTTCGGTCGTCGTGCACCGTGACCATGACGATCGGCACGTGCTCGTAGCCCGGCAGCGCGCGCAGGCGCTTCACGAACTCGATGCCGTCCATGTCCGGCATCATGTAGTCCACCAGCACCAGGTCGGAGACGTGCCGCGTGGCCCACACCACGGCGTCCACCGGGCGGGCGAAGCCCTCCACGGCGACCCGCTCGTCGAGGCTGCGCACGACCTGCTCGAGGATGGCGCGGCCGGTCGACTGGTCGTCGACCACCATCACCGTATTGCGCGCCGAAGGCAGGACCCTCACCTGCGCCTTGGCCATCATCCCCCCGGGAACCATGGTATCGAAGGGGAGCCTACCCCCCGCCCCCCATGGTGTCCAGCAAACCCCGCGCGCGCATGACCCATTTTTTCACGACTTGTGACTTGGTGCCGGAAGAGAGACTCGAACTCTCATGGTGTCGCCACCGGCGGATTTTGAGTCCGCTGCGTCTACCGGTTCCGCCATTCCGGCCTCCGTTTCGCGGGAGGGGTAAAAATTATAATTGCGCCGGATGCTCGTATCCGAGTTCGACTATGCGCTGCCGCCCGCGCTCATCGCCCAGCACCCGGCAGCGCAGCGCAGCGCAAGCCGCCTGCTGCGCCTGCGCGCCGACGGTGCCCTCGAGGATCTGGCCTTCGCCGAGCTTCCGGGACTGCTCGATGCGCGCGACTGCCTCGTCCTGAACGACACCCGCGTGATCAGGGCCCGGCTCTCCGGCCGCAAGGCAAGCGGCGGCAGGATCGAGCTGTTCGTGGAGCGCCTCCTGGGGCCGCGCGAGGCCCTCGCGCTGATCCGCGCCAGCCATCCGCCGGCCGCGGGCTCCGACCTGGTGGTCGGGGACGAGGTCGTGGTCAAGGTGGAGGAGCGCGTCGACGACCTTTACAGGGTGAAGTCCTCCGAAGACCTCGAAACGCTGCTGGAGCGCTGCGGCGCGGTACCGCTGCCGCCCTACATCACCCATAGCCCCGGAGAAGCCGACGCCGAGCGTTACCAGACGATCTATGCCGCGCGGCCGGGAGCGGTCGCCGCACCGACCGCCGGCCTGCATTTCGACGCGCAGGTCCTGAACCGGATAGAGTCCCGCGGCGCGCGCATCGCGCGCCTCACCCTGCACGTCGGCGCCGGAACCTTCCAGCCGGTGCGGGTCGAGCGAATCGAAGGCCACAAGATGCATCGGGAGCGGTTCTCGATCCCCCTGGAGACCCTCGAAGCCATCAAAGGCCGGCGGGTGCTGGCGGCAGGCACGACCTCGCTGCGCGCGCTCGAGAGCTACGCACTGAGCGGCGAGCGCGAAGGCGAGACCGACCTGTTCATCTACCCCGGCTTCCGGTTCCGCGCGGTAAACCGGCTGCTCACCAACTTTCACCTGCCGCGCTCGACGCTGCTCATGCTGGTCTGTGCCTTCGCCGGCAAGGAGCGCATCTTCGAGGCCTACCACCACGCCATCCATGAACGCTACCGCTTCTTCTCGTACGGCGACGCGATGCTGATCGAAACATGAAGTTCACCGTGACGCATCGCGACGGCGCGGCGCGGCGCGGCGAGCTCGAGCTCGCGCACGGCCGCGTGCAGACGCCGGCGTTCATGCCGGTGGGCACCTACGGCTCGGTGAAGGCCATGTCGCCCGACGAGCTCGCCGCGCTGGGGGCCGAAATCGTGCTCGGCAACACCTTCCACCTCTGGCTGCGGCCGGGCCTGGAGGTGATCGGCAGGCACGGCGGGCTGCACCGCTTCATGGGCTGGGAGCGGCCGATCCTCACCGATTCGGGCGGATTCCAGGTTTTCAGCCTGGGGGCGCTGCGCAAGCTGAGCGAAGAGGGGGTGGCGTTCGCCTCGCCCATCAACGGCGACCGCCTGATGCTCACGCCCGAGGAATCGATGCGCATCCAGATGGTCCTGAATTCGGACATCGCCATGGTGTTCGACGAGTGCACCGCCTATCCCGCGACCGAGAAGCAGGCCGCGGATTCCATGCGGCTTTCGATGCGCTGGGCCCAACGATCCAGAAATGAATGGAAAAGTGAAAACTCGCTCTTCGGCATTGTCCAGGGAGGGATGTACGAGGCGCTGAGGGACGAGTCCCTGGAAAAGCTGAAAGACATCGGCTTCGACGGCTATGCCGTGGGCGGCCTGTCGGTGGGCGAGCCCGAGGAGGAGCGCGAGCGCATCGTGGCGCATGTCGTGCCGCGCATGCCGCGGGAGCAGCCGCGCTACCTGATGGGCATGGGCACGCCCGAGGACATCATCGGCGCGGTGAGCGCCGGCATCGACATGTTCGACTGCGTGCTGCCCACGCGCAACGCGCGCAACGGGTGGCTGTTCACCCGCTACGGCGACGTCAAGATCCGCAACGCCCGCTACCGCGACGACACCGCGCCGCTCGACGAGGCCTGCGGCTGCTATGCCTGCCGGCACTTCACGCGCGCCTACCTGTACCACCTGCAAAAAGCCAACGAGATCCTCGGCGCCCGCCTGAATACGCTGCACAACCTGCACTATTACCAGGACCTGATGCGCGAGCTGCGCGCCGCCATAGAGCGCGGCGCGCTGGCGGAGGCCTCCCGGCGGCTGCTCGCCGACCGCCAGCGGTTATAATTTTCCGCTCACCTCGCTCCGGAGCCCGCTTTGATCATTTCCAACGCATACGCCCAGGCCACCGGCGGCGGCGACGCCGGCATCATCGGCTTCCTGCCGATCATCCTGATGTTCGTCCTGCTGTACTTCCTCATGATCCGGCCGCAGATGAAGCGCGCGAAGGAGACCAAGGCCATGATCGAGGCGTTGCAGAAGGGCGACGAGGTCATCACCGTCGGGGGAGTCATCGGGCGCATCACGCGCATCAGCGACGCCTACATCGGCCTGGAGATCGCGCCCAACATGGAGATCAACGTGCAGAAGGCCGCGGTGCAGGTGCTTCTGCCCAAGGGCACGCTGAAAAGCCTCCAGTAAGAAGAAGTGAATCGTTTCCCCGCCTGGAAGTACATCCTGATCGGCCTGGTCGTGCTGGCGGGGGCGCTGTACACCGTGCCGAACTTCTACGGCGAGTCGCCCGCCGTGCAGGTGTCTAGCGCCAAGGCCACGGTGCAGGTGGACGCCACCCTCATGAGCAGGGTCGAGGCGGTCCTGAACAAGGAGAACATCCCATACACCGGCGCGCAGCTCGACGCCACGGGCGTGCGCGTGCGCTTCGCCGACACCGACACCCAGCTCAAGGCGCGCGACCTCGTGGAGCGCGCGCTCAATCCCGACCCCAACGACCGCTCGTACACGGTGGCGCTCAACCTGCTCCCGGCTTCGCCCAACTGGCTCTCCGCCATCCGCGCGCTGCCGATGTATCTCGGCCTCGACCTGCGCGGCGGAGTGCACTTCCTGCTGCAGATCGACATGCAGGCGGCGCTCGTCAAGCGCGTCGAGAACCTGGCCGCCGACGTGCGCACGCAGCTGCGCGAGAAGAACGTCCGCCACGGCGGCGTGGCGCGCGACGGCCAGGTGATCCGCGTGCGCTTCCGCGACGCCGCCACGCGCGAGGCGGCGCGCGGCGTGCTGCTCGCCCAGATCCCCGACCTGGCGCTCACCGAGCGCGACGACGGCCAGAACCTGCTGCTGGTGGCCACGCTCAAGCCCGAGCTGCAGAAAAGCGTCGCCGAGCAGGCGGTGCAGCAGAACATCGGCACGCTGCACAAGCGCGTGAACGAGCTCGGCGTGGCCGAGCCGGTGATCCAGCAGCAGGGCGCCGACCGCATCGTGGTGCAGCTGCCGGGGGTGCAGGACATCGCGCGCGCCAAGGAGATCCTCGGCCGCACCGCTACGCTCGAAGTGCGCCTGGTCGACGAGGAGGCGATGCGCACCGGCAACATGCTGGGCGCCGACGTGTTCCCCGAGCGGCGCCGCGACGGGACGGTGGGCCAGGTGCCCACCAGGAAGCAGGTCATCGTCACCGGCGACCAGTTCATCGGGGCGCAGGCCACCTTCGACCAGGACAACCGCCCGGCGGTGGCGGTGGAGCTCGACCAGGCCGGCGGTCGCGCGATGCGCCAGACCACCCGCGAGAACCTGAAGCGCCTGATGGCCATCATCCTGTTCGAGAAGGGCAAGGGCGAGGCCATTTCGGTGGCCACCATCCAGGGCGAGTTCGGCAGCCGCTTCCAGATCACCGGCTCGTTCACCCCCACCGAGACCAACAACCTCGCGCTGCTGATCCGCGCCGGGGCGCTGGCCGCGCCGATGGAGATCATCGAGGAGCGCACCATCGGCCCGAGCCTGGGGCGCGACAACATCGAGAAGGGCTTCAACGCCACGATGTGGGGCTTCATCGCCATCGTGGCGTTCATGTCGGTCTACTACGCCGTGTTCGGCGTCATCTCGTCGGTGGCGCTCGGCGTCAACCTGCTGCTGCTGATCGCGCTGCTGTCGCTGCTGCAGGCGACCCTCACCCTGCCCGGCATCGCCGCCATCGCCCTGACGCTGGGCATGGCGATCGACGCCAACGTGCTGATCAACGAGCGCATCCGGGAGGAGCTGCGCGGCGGCGCGACGCCGCAGGCCGCGATCGCCGCCGGCTACGAGCGCGCCTGGGGCACGATTTTCGACTCGAACATCACCACGCTCATCGCCGGTCTTTCGCTGCTCATCTTCGGGCAGGGGCCGGTGCGCGGCTTCGCCGTGGTGCACGTGCTGGGCATCCTCACTTCGATGTTCTCGGCCGTCGTCGTGTCGCGCGCGATGGTGAACCTCTACTACGGCCACCGGCGCCGCGTGCACAAGATCGCCATCGGCGACACCGCATGGAAATGAGCGCGGGAAGATAGATCGACATGGAATTCTTCAAGATCCGGCGAACCATCCCGTTCATGCGGCATGCGTTCGCCTTCAACATCGTCTCGCTGGTCACCTTCCTGCTGGCGGTGTTCTTCCTCGCCACCAAGGGCCTGAACTTCTCCATCGAGTTCACCGGCGGCACGCTGATCGAGGTGAGCTACCAGCAGCCGGCGGACGTCGAGGATATCCGCCAGAGGCTGGAGAAGGCCGGCTGGAAGGCCGAGGTGCAGAACTTCGGCTCCTCGCGCGACGTGCTGATGCGCATGCACATCGAGAAAAACCAGTCGAGCGCGGACCTGTCGCAGAAAGTGCTCGGCGTCCT
>DASUUN010000010.1:0-5114 GCA_036374055.1 Burkholderiales bacterium | reverse complement strand
TACGCGCCGACCATGTAAAGCGAGCCGTGCGCCAGGTTCACCATGTTCATGATGCCCAGCACCAGCGTGAGGCCGGCGGCCAGCAGGAACAGCATCACCCCCAGCTGCACGCCGTTCAGCAGTTGCTCGAAAATGAGCGTGAAGGTCATGAAAAAAGGGCGCGTGCTGCGCGCCCTTGTTATTTTCCGGTGACCAGCGTCACCACTTCATCTTGCAGTCCTGGTGGTACGCATCCTTGTGGTCCTCGAACACCTTTTTCTCGATGTGCATCGCCACGCCCTCGGGCGCCTTGGCGTCCTTGACGGCCTTCAGCAGGTAGAAGTCCTGGATCGGGTGGTGGTTGTTGTTGAACTTGAAATCCCCGCGGATCGATTTGTAGTTGGCCTTGCGCATGGCGGCGACCATGCCCTTGGTGTCCTTGACGTTGCCCTTGACCGCGCGCACCGCCGAGTCGATCAGCATGATGCCGTCGTAGCTCTGGGCGCCGTAGAACGACGGCGTGTAGCCGAACTTCTTGCGGAAGTCGGCGACGTATTTCTGGCTCGCGGGTACCTTGATGTCGGCGCTCCAGAAGCGCGCCTCGAACTGCCCCACGGCCGCGTCCTTGAGCGCCGGGATGGTGGTCTCGTCCACCGTGAACACCGAGTACAGCGGGATCTGGTCGCGCAGGCCGGCCTGCACGTACTGGCGGATGAACTGGATGCCCATGCCGCCCGGGTAGAAGATGAACACCGCCTTCGGGTTCTTCGCGCGCAGCGCGGTGATCTCGGCCTGGTAATCGAGCTGCCCCATCTTGGTGTAGAGCTCCTCGACGATCTTGCCCTTGTAGAAGCGCTTCAGGCCGGACACCATGTCCTTGCCCGCCTGGTAGTTGGGCGCGAGCACGTAGAGCTCCTGCACGCCGGTGTCCTGCAGGTGCTTGCCCATCGCTTCGGGCGACTGGTCGTTGTTCCAGGAGGTGGAGAAATACAGCTCGTTGCACTGCGCGCCCGCCAGCGGGCTCGCGCCGGCGTTGGTGCCCACCATGATCTTGCCCGCGCCGGTGACCACCGGCACGGTGGCCATCATCACGTTGGACCAGATGATGCCGGACATGATGTCGACCTGGTCGCGCTTGAGCATCTGCTCGGCGACCTGCACGCCGACGTCGGGCTTGAACTGGTCGTCGCCGTAGACCACCTCGGTCGGCAGCCCGCCGACCTTGCGGCCCAGGTGGTCGAGCGCGAGCTCGACCGAGTCGCGCATGTGCTTGCCGATGATCCCTTGCGGACCCGACAGCGTGGTGATGAAGCCGATCTTCAGGCTCTTCTGCTGCGCCTGCGCCAGCGGCGCGAACGCGAGCATCGCAGCCAGAGCGCCGGCGGCGAGCGAATGCAGCGGTTTGATCACTGTGTCCTCCTCAGGAAATAGTGTCAGGAAATATAGTTCAGCGAAATCGGGGGCTTAGTGCAGTCTAGTGGACAAACCCGGCCGGCGGCAATAAGAATCCCCCCGGCCATGACGGTATTCGACACCGACGCGCACGTCGAGGAGTGCGAGGAGACCTTCGCTGCGCTGCAGGATCGGCCGGATCTCGCCGGTACGGCGCCGCGCGTGATCGAGGGCGAGCGGCGCGCTTTCTGGCTGATCGAGGGCCGCACCTTCCCCAGGCTCTCCGGGCGCGGCGTGCATACGTTCGGCTCGCCGCACCTGCGCAAGGCGGCGGGGCACGTGGATCCCGAGCGGCGCACGCGCATCGACAGCCAGGAGCTGCGCGATCCGGCCGCGCGCCTGCAGGACATGGATGCCGAGGGCATCGACGTCTCGGTGCTGTTCCCGACGATGTTCCTGGTCTGGCCGCTGGCCGACAATCCGGCTTTGGTGCGGGCGCTATGCCGCGCCTACAACGACTGGGTCGCCGCCAAGTGCGCCGCCTCGGGCGGACGGCTTCGCTGGGTGGCCACGGTGCCGCTGCCCGATGTCGAGGGGTCGGTCGAAGAAATTCACCGGATCGAGAGCGCCAGCGGTGTCATGACCCTCGGTACCGCGGGGCCGATGACGCTGAGCGACCGCCGGCTCGACCCGTTCTACCAGGCGCTGGAAGACCGCGACTTGCCGCTATGCGTGCACGTCGGCTGGTCGTTCCCGCCGGTCAACAACCTGTACGACAACGTCTACGAAACCATGATCACGCCCTTCGCGCTGCCGATCTTCATGGGCTTCTCCAGCCTGCTGATCGGCGGCGTGCTGGAGCGCTTTCCGCGGCTCCGGGCCGGGTTCTTCGAGGCCGGGGTGGAGTGGGTGCCCTACTGGCTCGACCGCATGGAGCGCTTCTACCGCCAGCCGCCGGGCGGCTCGAGGAAATCCGATCTTCCGGCGCGCAATCCCCGGGAATATGTGCAGGCGGGGCGCGTGTTCTTCAGCTGCGAGCTGGACGAGGCGCGCATAGGCCCGGTGTCGCAGGTGATCGGCGACGACTGCATCCTCTATTCGTCGGACCTGCCCCATGCGCACCGGGTATTCGACGCCCTCAAGGTATTCGGCGAGCGCAGCGACGTGCCGGAAAAGGCCAAGGCGAAGATCCTCGCCAACGGCGCACGCTTTTTTTCCCTATGACTATCAGCGTCTGGTTCGACGGCGGAAGCAGCGGGCGCGTGCTGGTCGCCGATTCGCTCTCCTATTTCGAGCACGAGCAGCATCTCGCCGACGTCGCGGTCGGCGCTTCCTTCGCCGGCGCGGCCACCGCGGCCATGGCGATGCGCGGCGGCGTGAAGGCCTGGATCGCCCACGAGGGCGGCCCGGGCAAGGACGACGCGGGCGTGAGCGGCCTGCCGCTCGCGCAGCGCTTTGGCGTGCCGGCGGCGGCCATCGCCACCATGACGGCGGGCCTGTCGCGGGGCATGACCTTGGTGACCGGCGCGGTGAGCCGCATGAACGAGGCGGCCGCGGCGCTCGGCGTGAGGGCCGGACAGACCGGCGGCGAGGCCGCGAAGCTCATGTTGCGAGCGCCGCGCGGCCAGCCATGCAACCTGCACGGCATCATCGACGAGAGCATCCATGAGGTGGAGATCGGCGGCGCAGGCCGGATCTTCGCCGTATGGTCCTTCGCGCGCGTGAAGGGCGAGCATCCGCAGGACGTTTTCTGCGTCGCCTCGCACGCCGGCAAAGTGATGGCGGACTACGCTCGGCAGGTGAGGCCGCGCGGCCTGATCGCCAACGATGCCGGCCGCGGCCTCGACGACTCGGGCATCGACGGGCTGGAGGCGATGGCGGCGACGCCGGCGGCGGCGGTCTCCGCAGACAGCGCGCGCATCGGCGACGCGCTGAGCACGTATCGCGACGGCGTCATCTCCGCCGCCAACGCCGCCGCGCGTGCGATCGGGGTCCGGGTCGGCATGACGGCGAAGGAGGCAGCCCTTCTGATGCTCAAAGTATGATGCTGGGGTTGCGCAGGTTCTGGTCGCAGTCGATCAGGTTGACCTGCCGCACCTCGATCTCGTAGCGGCCCTCCCGCAGGCGCAGGCGGTGGCCGCACCAGCCCGACCAGAAGCGCGTTTCGCCGGTGCGGAAGTCGGTGGTCAGGAAGTTGGAGCGCACCAGCAGGCGCTCTTCCTTCCACGGGAAGACTTCGAAGTTGCTCACCAGGCGCACGGTGCGCGAGGCGGGCGCCTGCGACCAGGCATGGCCGGTGCGCAGGCGGTAGACGCGGTCTTCCAAGCGCCGGCGGTCGTCGAACGCCACGGCCACCTCGCGGCGCGGGTCGCCGCCCGGGGTCGCCGGGATCCAGTAGATGCACTGCGCCGAGTACATCGCCAGCCAGTCCTCGAAGCGGCCCTGGTCGAGCAGCCGTGCCTCGCGCTCGAGAAGCATCCGGCAGCGCTGATGTGTTTCGGCGTCGGCGAGGGCTGCGTCGGGCCAGCTCGCGAAGGCATGCACCAGCTCGTCATAAAAAGCCTGGTCAACGTACGACACTGATCCTCGGCTCGCTGCCCATCAGGCGCTTCCATTCCTGCATGTGGCTGCGCATGAAGGCTTCGTCGGTGGCCGGCGCCTTGAGCGAGCCGTCGGGCTCTCGGCGCACGCGCCCGGGCACGCCCAGCCCGCGGTGCATGTAGACCCATTCATCCTCGCAGGCGGCCAGGCCGCGCTGGATCTCCTCGAAGTTCACCGCGTCGTCGACCTCGCCGAAATTGGGGAACGCCTCCTGGGTGCGCAGGCGCAGCGCGTTCACGTCGTCGACCGCGCCGCCCAGCTCGCCCGCCTCGTCGACCACCACGGTCGCGTACCAGGTGCTGTCGGTCTCGTCCACGGCGAGCGGCTGGAACACCTGGATGTGGTTGCCGAGGATCGACAGGTTGGGGAACACGTTGATGTTTACCGCTTCCGCCGCCGCCAGGTCCAGCGCTTTCCCCGCCTTTTCTCCGAGTTTGCTTCTTATTGAAGCTTCGAAATGCGCCATCCCCGGATGCGGCGCTTCCTTCTCCCACAGCGCGCCCGGGCGCTTCTCGATGTTGGGCCGCTTGTCCTTGAAATGGTGGCCGTGGGCGAACACCTGCAGGTACATCGGCGCCTCGTCGGGCTTGCCCATGTAGAACGACATGCCCTTGCTGGGGTCCGCCTGCATGCGGTTCTCCATTTCCAGCAGCGAGCGGTGCGAGAACACCACGTGGTAGCCGTCGGCGGCGTTGTCGTAGGCGAGCTTCCAGTTGCCTTTGAACTTCAGCCGGTTCGCCTCGCGCACCTCGACCTTGCCGCCCGGGTGGCGCTCGATCCATTCATCGATCGGTTTTTTCACCGCACCCAGATAGTCCGAAAGCGACGGCGCGTCGAGATTCAGCGTGCCGAAGATGAACCCCCGGTAGCTTTCCACCCGCGGCACCTGCGCGAGGTTGAACTGCGCATCCTTGAAGTCGCAGGCATAGCCCTCGGGCCAGGGCACGCCTCGCAGCTTGCCGGTGTTGAAGTAGGTCCAGCCGTGGTAGGCGCACTGGAACGTGCGCGCGTTGCCGCGCTCCTGCCGGCACACGCGTGCGCCGCGGTGCGTGCAGCGGTTGTAGAGCGCGCGGATCGTCCCCCGGGAATCCCTGACCACGATCAGGGGACGCAGGCCGAGGCGCGCGGTGACGTAGTCGTCG
>DASUUN010000009.1:0-8316 GCA_036374055.1 Burkholderiales bacterium | reverse complement strand
GCAGCCGCACCGAGCAGCTGGAGGCCGCCAACAAGGAGCTGGAGGCGTTCAGCTATTCGGTGTCGCACGACCTGCGCGCCCCGGTGCGCCATATCGACGGCTTCGTGAAGCTGCTCGAGCGCGAGCTGCCGCCGGCGACCGAAAAGACCGCGCATTACCTGCGCACCATCGCCGCCTCGTCGCAGCGCATGGCGGCGCTGATCGACGACCTGCTCGCGCTGTCGCGCACCGGGCGCGCGCCCCTCGAGATGCGCACCGTGCAGCTGCGCTCGCTGGTGGACGAGGTCATCGTCGACCTCAGACCCGACCTCGCGCGCCGCAAAATCGAGTGGCGCATCGGGCCGCTGCCCGCGGTGCGCGGCGACGCCTCGCTGCTGCGCGTGGTGCTGCAGAACCTGCTCGACAACGCGGTGAAGTACACGCGGCCGCAGCGCGCCGCGGTCATCGAGATCGGCGCGCAGTCGCTGGAGGACGGGGAGACCGCCGTCTACGTGCGCGATAACGGCGTGGGCTTCGACATGCGCTATGCCGACCGCCTGTTCGGCGTATTCCAGCGCCTGCACCGCGCCGACGAGTTCGAGGGCACCGGCATCGGCCTCGCCACCGCGCGGCGCGTGGTGCACCGGCATGGCGGGCGCATCTGGGGCGAGGGCGAGCCCGGGCGCGGCGCCTGCTTCTACTTCACCGTGCCGGCGCCATGAGCGGCATGCCGCTGCGCGTGCTGGTGCTCGAGGACGAGCCGGCCGACGCCGAGCTCGAGCTGGCGGCGCTTGCCGAAGGCGGCTTCGAGTGCGCGGCGACGCTGGCGGACAGTCGCGCGGCATTCGAGGCTGCGTTCGCCCCCGGTCGTTTCGATCTGGTGCTGGCCGACTACCGGCTGCCGGACTACACCGGGCTCGAAGCGCTGGAGCACGTTCGCCGGCGGGATGCGCTGGTGCCATTCATGCTGGTGTCGGGCGCGCTCGGCGAGGAGCGGGCGGTCGAGGCGCTGCGCTCCGGAGCCACCGACTACGTTTTGAAGCACGGGCTCGCGCGCCTCGCGAGCGCGGTGCGCCGCGCGCTCGAGGAGCGCCGCGAGCACGAGCGCCACCTCGCCACGCGCAGGGCGCTCGAGCTGTCGCAGGAGCGGCTGCGCGCCCTGTCGCGGCGCCTGCTCGAGGTGCAGGAGGAGGAGCGCGGCCGCCTCGCCCGCGACCTGCACGACGACATCGGCCAGGCGCTCACCGCGCTCAAGATCCAGCTCGAGTCGCGCGCGCGCGCCGAGGAGTGCATTGCCACGGTGAGCCACGCGCTGGAGCGCGTGCGCCAGCTGTCGCTCAGCCTGCGTCCGCTGCAGCTCGACGACCTCGGCCTGGTGGCGGCGCTGCGCTCGCACCTCGACCGGCAGGCCGGCATCGGCGGCCTCGCGCCGCATTTCGACGCCGCCGAGGCGCCCCACGGGGTGGCGCCGGAAGTGGAAACGGCGTGCTTTCGCGTCGCGCAGGAGGCCATCAACAACGTGCTGCGGCACGCGCGGGCGCGCAACCTGTGGCTGCGACTGTTCACCGCCGGCGGCCAGCTGGCGCTCTCGGTGCGCGACGACGGCAGCGGCTTCGACCTGGAGGCGGCGCGCCGCCGCGGCGCCGCCGGGGCGAGCCTCGGCCTGGTCGGCATGGAAGAGCGCGTTGCGCTCGCCGGGGGAACGCTCGAGATTCGCGCCGCGCCCGGACAGGGGACCGTATTGCTGGCAACATTCCCGCTGCACAGCGAGAAGGAAATCGAGCGGTGATCCGAGTGGTGCTGGCCGACGATCACGCCCTGGTGCGCGCGGGCATCCGCTCGCTGCTGGGGGCCATGGCGGACGTGCAGGTTGTCGGCGAGGCGTCCAGCGGCGAGGAGGCGCTCGAGATCGCGGCGCGCGAGCGTCCCGACGTGGTGCTGATGGACATCGCCATGAAAGGCATCACCGGGCTGGAAGCGGCGGCGCGCATGCGCGAGCAGCTGCCGGCGGTGCGGGTGGTGATCCTGTCGATGCACGCCGGCGAGGAGTACGTGCTGCAGGCGCTGCGCGCCGGCGCGGTCGGCTACCTCCTGAAGGACGCGGCGACCGGCGAGTTGGAGCTCGCCCTGCGCACCGTGATCCGCGGCGAAAGCTGGCTCAGCCCGGCGGTCTCCCGCCAGGTGGTGGAGGGCTATGTGCAGCGCGTCGGCGGCGAAGCCGGCCCCGACGTGCTGACCGCGCGCCAGCGCGAGGTGCTGCGCCTGGTCGCCGGCGGCAAGAGCACGAAGGAAATCGCTTTCATGCTCAACCTGTCCGTCAAGACGGTGGAAACCCATCGCGCGCAGATCATGGAGCGCCTGGGGATCCGGGACGTCGCCGGGCTGGTGCGCTACGCCCTGCGCACCGGGCTCATTCCGCCCGAGGGCTGACAACATCTAACCCGTTCTCAGGGAATCCCTAAGAAACCCTAGGGGAGCCCCCGATACCCCCGGCCGCGGGCCCTCCGTAACCTCGGCGCATGGGGGAGATCCGCATCGCCATCGCCGACGACAGCTCGGCCTTCCTGGCCGCGGCGAGCGACTATGTCGCCCGCCTGCCCGGGTACGTCATCGCCGGCACCGCGGCGCACGCGAGCCAGGCGGCCGCGCTGGTGCGCAACGCGGTTCCCGACGTCCTGCTGCTCGACCTCGGGCCGGCGCCTGCGCGCGGCCTCGACGCGGTGCGCGCGCTCAACGCGGTGCCCGGCGCGCCGGCCGTGGTCGCGATGACCCTGTTCCATTCGCCCGAGGCTGCCGCGGCGGCGCGGCGGGCCGGCGCCGTCGGGCTGATCGGCAAGGACGCCTTCGTTTCCGGCCTGACGCAAATTCTCGCGGCGCTTTTCCCGGCGAAAGCGGCGTGACCGCCGCTTCGGACCTCGCGTTCGGCCGCATGCGGCAGGACGCCCGGCTGCGCATCCTGCTGGTCGAGGACGACCCGAACGATGCCGAGCTGGTGCGCGCATGCCTCGCCGAGGCGCTGCGCGGCGGCGCCGAGCTGGTGCACGCCACGAGCCTGGCGCAGGGCCTCGCGGTGCTCGAGTCGCAGACCGTGCACATCACGGTGCTCGATCTGGACCTTCCCGACAGCGCCGGCTTCGCCACGCTCGAGAAGGCCGGCGCCGCCGCGCGCGGCCCGGTGATCGTGGTCACGGGCAACCCGCACCCCGCGCTGCTGCCCGAGGCGATCAAGCGCGGCGCCTACGAGGTGATCAAAAAAAGCGAGCTCGACGGGCGCTCGCTTGCCCGCATCGTGCGGCTGGCGAGCCTGCAGAGCCAGACCGAGAGCTCGCTGCGCCTTACCGAGCGGCGCTACCGCGCGCTGATCGAGGACAGCCGCGAGGCGATCGGCCTGTTCGGCGGCGGCGGCGAGCTGCTGTACGGCAATCCCGCGATGCGCGAGCTTCTCTGGAGCGGCAGCAGCCTGCTCGAGCTGGCGCATCCGTTCGAGCGCGACGCAGTGCAGGCGCAGTACGCCGCGCTGCTCGCCGCGCCCGGAGGCCGCGTGACGCTGAAGGCGCACTTCCGCTACCACGACGGCAGCTGGCGCATGCTCGAGGCGGCGCTGCGCAACCGCCTGCAGGACCCCGACGTGGCGGCGGTCGTGGCCAATTTCACCGACGTCACCTCGCAGGTCGACCTCGAGGAGCGCTTCCGGGCCACGTTCGACCATGCCGCGGTGGGCATCGCGCACGTCGCGCACGACGGCCGCTTCCAGCTGGTCAACCGCAAGCTGTGCGAGATCCTCGGCTACTCGCGGGAGGAGCTCGCCGCGCTCACCGTGTTCGAGCTGTCGCACGCCGAGGACCGCGACGTCACGGTCGCGCTGCGGCGCAAGATGCGCGCGCGCGAGATCGACTCGTTCTCGGCGGTGAAGCGCTACGTGCGAAAGGACGGCAGCGCGGTCTGGGCCGAGCTGACGGTTTCCCTGGTGCGCGGCAGCGACGGCGCGCCGAGCTACGAGATCGCCCTGTTCGAGGATATCTCGCTGCGGCGCCAGGCCGAGGAGGCGCTGCAGCGCAGCGAGCGGCGCTTCCGTGCGCTGATCGAGAACAGCGCCGACGGCATTCTGCTCGCCGACGGCGAGGGACGATTGATCTACGGCAGTCCGGGAGCGCGCCGCAGCCTGGGCTACGCCAAGGGCGAGACGCTGGACTGGCCGATCGGGGACCTGGTCCACCCGGCCGACCGCGGCGCCTTCGAGCGCATGCTGGCCGCGGCGCGCGCGCATCCCGGCGAAGCGCAGCGGCTGAGCATGCGCGCGCGCCACCAGGACGGGGGCTATCGCCTGCTCGAGGGCTCCTGCACCGACCTGCGCGCCGACGAGAGCGTGCGCGCGCTGGTCTACAACTTCCGGGACATCAGCGAGCGCGAGGAGGCGAACGCCCGCGCCCGGCGCATGAGCCTGATGTACGCGGCGCTGAGCGCGGCCAACGAGGCGTCGGCCCAGCTCAAGGACGAGCGCGAGCTCTACCAGCGCATCTGCGACATCGCCGTGCAGCTCGGGGGTATGACCCTCGCCTCGGTGAGGCTGCACAACCGCAACACCGGACTGCTCGACACCGCCGGCTGCGCCGGAGAGGCCGGCAGCTACGTCGGGCAGGCGCCGATTTCGGTCGACCCGGCGCTGCCGCACGGCCGGGGGCTGGGCGGCCAGGCCATGCGCGAGAACCGCACCGCGGTGAGCAACGACTTCCAGCACGAGACGTGCATGCAGCCCTGGTGGGAGGCCGGGCGGCGCTTCGGCTTCGCCGCGGTGGCCTGCATCCCCTTGCGGCGGGCCGGCGCACCGGCAGGCCTGCTCCTGCTCTATTCGGGCGAGGTCGGCTGCTTCGATGCCGAGCTGATCGCGCTGGCCGAGCGCATGGCGGCGAACGTCTCGTCGGCGCTGGACCGGCTCGACGCCGAGCGGCGCGTGCGCGACAGCGAGGCGCGCTTCCGCAGCCTCGCCAACCTGTCGTCCGACTGGTATTGGGAGCAGGACGCGGAGCTGCGCTTTACCTGGGCCTCGCCGGGGGCCGCCGAGCGCGCGCCGGTCGCCAGGACGCTCGGCCTGCGCCGCTGGGAGATCCCCGGGTACCAGGCGGTCTCGCACAGCTGGGAAGAGCACCGGGCGGTGCTGGCCGCGCGCCAGCCGTTCCGTGATTTCGAGTACCTGCGCGCCGAGCCCGGCGCGGAGCGGCGCTACATCTCGATCAGCGGCGAGCCGATGTTCGACGAAGCGGGGCGCTTCACGGGCTACCGCGGCACGGCGCGCGACATCACCGAGCGAAAGGTTTCGGAGCTGCGCGTGGCGCGCCTGAAGACGATGTACGAGGCGCTCAGCTCCGCGAACGAGGCCATCCTGCGCGCCAAGTCCACCGAGGAGATGCTGTCGCGCGCGTGCGAGGTCGCGGTGCAGAGCGGCGACTTCCTGCTCGGCACGGTGTTCATGCTGGATCCGCCGAGCGGCCTGCTGCATCGCGCCGCGGCGAGCGGCCCGCGCGCCGGCGAAGCCGAGCTCCTCCCGGCATCCATCCATGCTTCGCACTCCGGCGGCCAGGGACTGATCGGGTTCGCCTGCCGCACCAACCGGCCGGCGATCGCCAACGACTATGCGGCCGACCCGCGCATCAACCATGCGCGCCGCGCGGTGCGCAGCTACGCCATCGGCTCGGCGGCGGTGTTTCCGCTGGTGGTCGAGGGCGAGCTGGCCGGCGTATTCGGGCTGCAGCACGCCGAGCGCGGGGCCTTCACCGGCGAGCTTACCGCGCTGCTGCAGCGCCTCGCCGACAACATTTCCTTCGCGCTGCAGAACCTGCAGCGCGAAGAGCGCTTCCGCACCGTGGTGAACTCCGCCAACGAGGGCATCCTGGTCTACGACCGGGCGCTCAACATCGTCGCCGCGAACGCCGCGGCCGAGCGCATCATCGGCGTGCCGGCGCGCGAGCTGATCGGCAGGCCGGGGTTCACTTCGCTGTTCAGCTGTGTGCGCGAGGACGGCTCGCCGATGCCGGCCGAGGACCGCCCGGCCCGCGTCACGGCGCGCAGCGGCCAGGGCCTCACCGACTACGTGGTCGGCATCGTGCGCGAGGACCGCTCGGTGACCTGGCTCTCGGTGAACACCGCCTTCCTGCGGCGCGCCGACGAGCAGCACTCCTACGGCGTCGTGTCCACGATCAGCGACATCACGGCGCGCCGCGCCGCCGAGCGCGCGCTGCGCGAGAGCGAGGAGCGGTTCCGCAACCTCACGGAGCTCTCGACCGACTGGTACTGGGAGATGGACGCGGAGTTGCGCTTCACCCGCCTGCACGGCGGCATCCTGCAGCGGGTGAAGGTCGACGTGCAGCCGATGATCGGCCGCCGCCGCTGGGAGACGCCGGGCATCGACCCGAAGGCGCCCGAATGGCAGGCGCACCGCGAGACGCTGGAGCGCCGCGAGCCGTTCCGCGAGTTCGAGTATGCGTGGCCGCTGCCCGCCGGCGGCCGCGCCTTCCTCAGCGTGAGCGGCCACCCGGTGTTCGACGAAAGCGGCGCCTTCCGCGGCTATCGCGGCACGGGCCGCGACATCACGGGGCGCAAGCGCGCCGAGGAGCAGCTCAAGCGCTTTCGCGCGGCGCTCAACGCTTCGGCCGACGCCATCTTCCTGGTCGACGCCGAGGCCATGAAGATCATCGACCTCAACGATGCGGCGGCGCATTCGCTCGGCTACGAGCCGGCCGAGCTCGCCGGGCGCAACCCCGCCATGCTGTTCGAGGACCGCAGCGAGGCCGAGCTGCGCGCCGAGTACGAAAGGCTGGTGTCGAGCCCGGACGGCGCGCAGCTGGTGCGCGCGCATTTCCGCCGCAAGGACGGCTCGCTGGTGCCGGTCGAGGGCACACGGCGCGTGGTGCGCGCCGCCGGACGCAGCTACGTGGTGGGCATCGTGCGCGACATCACCGAGCGCCTGAAGGCGGAGGAGCGCCTGCAGCAGAGCCTGGAGCGCTTCGAGATCGTGGCGCGCGCCACCAACGACGTGGTGTACGACTGGAACCTGCACACCGACCAGCTGTGGTGGAACGAGAACTTCCGCACCGTGTTCGGCTACGAGCCCTTCGAGGTGGGCGCCTACGTCGATTCGCGGACCTCCCGCATCCATCCGGAGGACATCGAGTTCGTCACCGGCGACTGTTACGCGGCGATCGACGGCGGCTACAAGAGCTGGTCGGGCGAGTACCGCTTCCGCCGCAAGGACGGCAGCTACGCAGTGGTGTTCGACCGCGGCATGGTGATCCGCGACTCCGCCGGCCGGCCGGCGCGCATGATCGGCGCCATGGTGGACATCACGGCGCGCAAGGCGACGGAGCGCAAGATGGCGCTGCACGCGCAGCGCCAGGAGATCATCGCGCGCCTGGGCCAGTTCGCGCTCGGGCAGGCGGACCTGCAGGCGGTGCTGTCGGAGGCCGCGCGCGGGCTGCGCGCGGGCGCCTGCGACGTGGCGGCCATCGTCGAGCGCATCGGAGGCGACGGCCGGGAGCTGCTGATGCGCGCCGCCTGCGGCGAGAACGCGGAGGCCGCGGTGGGCAAGCGCACCACGGCCGCCGCGGGCGCGCAATGGGCGGCGCAGCTCGACTCGGCGGCGGCCACCATGCACGACCGCGCGCATTTCGCCTCGCGCAGCGAGGAGCTGCCCTGGTCGCCGTGGCTGCAGCGCCTGGGCAGCGGCATCTGCGTGCCGATACGCGCCGAAAGCGGCGCCTACGGCGCGCTGCTGATGGGCTCGCTGCGCGACGCCGCGTTCGACGGCGAGGACCTGAGCTTCGCCGAGGCCATCGCGCACGTGCTTACCGCGGCCGTGCGCCGCCACCAGACGCAGACGCGGCTCGCCTACATGGCGGAGTTCGACGCCCTCACCGGGCTGCCCAACCGCAACCTGCTCCACGACCGCCTCACCCAGAGCGTGGTGCAGGCGCGGCGGCGCGAACGGCAGGGCGCGGTGCTGTTCATCGATCTGGACCGCTTCAAGCTGGTGAACGACACGCTCGGGCACCACCTCGGCGACCGGCTGATCGCCGAGGTGGGCCGGCGCCTGCGGCAGTGCGTACGCGCCGACGATACCGTCGGCCGCGTCAGCGGCGACGAATACGCCGTGGTGCTGGCCGAGCTCGCCCGGGCCGACGACGCCGCCATCGTCGCGCAGAAGATCCTCGATGCGCTGGCGCTGCCCTTCGACCTGGGCGGCAACGAGGCCTACGTCACCGCGAGCATCGGCATCTCGGTGTTCCCGTCCGACGGCGACGACGCCGAAACGCTGCTCAAGAACGCCGACATGGCGATGTACCG
>DASUUN010000008.1:0-6235 GCA_036374055.1 Burkholderiales bacterium | reverse complement strand
GCTGCTGGTGCTGGCGGGCGCGCTGCTCGTGTTCTTCGGCTCGCTCGGCCTGCTCACCCTGAAGACCTTCTACGAGCGCGTGCACCCGCCCACCATGGGCACCACCCTCGGCACCGGCCTCGTCCTCATCGGCTCCATGGTTTTCTTCACCGTGCAGGAATCGCGGCCGGTGCTGCACGAGCTGGTCATCGCCGCCTTCATGACCATCACCACGCCCGTCACCTACATGCTGCTGGTGCGCGCCGCGCTCTACCGCGACCGCGCCGAAGGCAACGACCCGCTGCAATCGGGGTCAGAGCCCGAATAGGAACGTCCGGGCGGCGCGCCGGTCTTATCTAGATGGGAACGCTTCTCGACAGGCTGCTGCAGGACGGGGTGGCCGTGGCGCATGACTGCGGCGGCAAGCTCGCCTGCACCTCCTGCCTCGTGGTGGTGCGCGAGGGCATGGAGCACCTGAGCGCCATCAGCGAGGACGAGCAGGACATGCTCGAGCGCGCCGGCGCGGACCAGCCGGGCGCGCGCCTCGCGTGCCAGGCGGTCCCGGACGGCGGCGAGGTCATCGTGGAGCTGCCGCAAAGCACGGTTCCCGCAAGGGTTGCCGGGTCTTCGCCGGTGCGCGTGAGCGAGCGCGCCGCAAGCTATCTGTCTGCGCAGCTCGCGAAGCATCCGGGCGCGCTGGCGGTGCGCCTCGCGGTCGAGCCGGCCGGCTGCTCCGGCTTTCGCTACCGCATCGATCCCGTCATGGAAATCGACATCAAAGACCAGGTATTCCGCTGCGCGGGCGTGCGCATCGCGGTCGATCCGCTCAGCCTGCCTTACGTGCAAGGCACCCGCATCGAGCTCGTGCAGGAAGGCCTCGCCCGGCGCCTGCGCTACGACAACCCGAACGTGCGCCAGAGCTGCGGTTGCGGCGAGAGCTTCGGCGTATGAATTTTCCTTGGAAAAGCGGGTCTGAGCTCGTTCCAGGGCAAACGCGGCGGTAGTTGACCAAATCTGTCGGAATTCAAATAGACTGTCGGTCCGTCGAAGCCAAATGCGCCCCTCCTATCTGCCCTGTCTGCTGTTGCTGGCCCCGCTGCTCGCCGGGGGCGCTCCAGCCAATCCGATCAAGCAGACGTGGCTTCCCAAGTCTGCCGAGCACTGGCAGGGCACCGTGAAGGACGGGGTCACGCTGAGCCTGCGGGACGGTTCCAACAGGCACGTCCCCGGCAAGGTCATGCATGCGGTCCTGAGCGTGAAGAGCAAGCTGGAAGCGGTCAGTGGGCAGCGGGCAGAACTGGCGCTGGTGGATACCGACCAGCCAAACGCCTATGCCACGGTCCAGGCGGGCAGGCCGATCATCGCCCTGTCGCTGTCTTATCTCGAGCGCTTCGGGTCCGATCAGGATGCGCTCGCGGCCACCATCGGGCACGAGCTGGCGCACTTGCATCTTGGCCACAGCGCGGCGGCGCACCACGCCGCCGGGGCACTCCTCCATGGGGTCACCGGCAAGGTCGGTGCTGCGGAATCCAGCCCCACTGCACGCGACGCGGAACGCGACGCGGACCGCCTGGGCCTGCAGTGGACGAGCGTGGCCGGATATGACCCGTGCGGTCAGGTTCGCCTGTTCCGGGCAATGTCGCACGACAGCCCGACGCTGGCCACGCACCCGGGATTTGCCGAGCGCGCCGAGGCCGCTAACGAGGCCGCGAAGAAGACAAGCGGTCGCGGCTGCCGATAGCCGGGCGCGGGCCGGACCGCTTCTTCCGATCCGGCCCGCGGCCCAAGTTGCAACTGCGAGCTACTGGGCAGGCGCCATGAAGTGGTAGTCCTTGTCCCAGACCGATGCCCCGGCGCTGGCTTCCATGTCAGCTCCCGCCCGCTCCGCTACATTCGGCAGACTGCGCTCGATGGCCAGAGGGTCGTGCGGCGCGCCTAGCTCGATCCCCGTGGTTCGCTCGGGGAACTGCGGCAGCGTGCGATCAAGCTCCACCTGGTCGTAGGGCGAGCCACTCTCGAACTTGGGCGCGGCGGTGCGTTCCTGGAAGGTTGGCAGGGCGCGATCCACCTCGAGCTGGTCGTAGGGTGGCCCGGCCGCGTTGACGCCCTGGAAGGCGACGGTAAGCACTGCTGCGATACCGGTTTTGAGTATGAGCCTTGTCATGATCGTCTCCTTGAAAAACCCGCTTTGATCCTTACTACGCCTCCACTGTACGACCCGCGCGCAAACAGCAGCCTGACGCCATCATTACAACTTGGTGCCACCCGAGATGCGGGCATTGCGCTTGATCGAAGTCAAAACCCTGAGGCGCCGGTGAGGTAAGAAGGGAATGCCATGCGCATTCTCATCGTGGAAGACGAACGCCGGACGGCCGAATATCTTCAGCAGGGGTTGAGGGAACACGGCTTCGCCGTCGATCACGCGAGCGACGGCATCGACGGCTTGCACCTCGCCCTCACGGAGGACTACCAGCTGGTGATCCTCGACGTAATGCTGCCCGGTCAGAGCGGCTGGGAGGTGCTTTCGGGATTGCGCAAAGTGAAGGACACGCCGGTGCTCTTCCTGACGGCGCGCGACCGCGTCGAGGACCGGGTACGCGGCCTGGAGCTAGGCGCGGACGATTATCTGGTCAAGCCGTTTGCCTTTTCCGAGCTGCTCGCCCGGATCAGGACCGTGCTGAAGCGCCGCCCGCAGCGCGAATCCGACCTGCTCGGCGTGGGCGGTCTCGAGCTCGACGTTCTGCGCCACCGGGTGCTGCGGGAGGCGAAGCGCATAGAGCTCACCGCGAAGGAGTTCGCCCTGCTTCATCTGCTGATGCAGCACCAGGGGGAAGTCCTCTCGCGCACGATGATCGCGGAGCGGGTATGGGACATGAATTTCGACAGCGACACCAACGTGATCGACGTGGCGGTCCGGCGGCTGCGCGCGAAGGTGGATGACGCTTTCCCGCGCAAGCTGATCCACACCGTGCGCGGCGTCGGCTATGTCCTTGAAGAGCGCTGAAGCGCGGCTCGCGCGCCGCGGGCGCGGCTCGCTGCGCGTGCGCCTGAGCACGGTATTCGCCTCGATCGCCTCGGCGGCCATCGCTGGCGTCGGCCTGTCTCTCTATCTCACGCTGGCCGCGCAGCTTGACGCCGACGAGCGTGCGCAACTGGTGAGCAAGGCGCAGCTGTTCCGCCAGCTGCTGGCCGAAATGCCGGACCGGTCGGCGCTCGGCGCGCAAGCGGACCGGTTCTCCGAGGTGCTGGGCGGGCGCGGCGACCTGCAGGTCGACGTGATGGATGAACACGGGAAGGCGCTGGTCGAGCTGTCATCGTTCGCCTGGCCCGCCGACATCGTGCGGCAGGCGGGCGCAGGGACGGAAATGCACGAGGTCGAGAGCAGCAGCGATGGGCGCTATCACTTCCTGCTCGCCACGGCGCGGCTGGGGGAGGAGCCGGCGGTGATCGGCATTACGCATGACAGAGCCGCCTCCCAGCTGCTGCTTTCCCGGTTCGCCACCTGGATCGTGCTGGCTTGCGTGCTTGGAAGCCTGCTCGCGTGGCTGCTGGGCTACGTGGCGGCCGCGCGCGGCCTGGCGCCGCTCGGCAGAATGGCGCAGGCCGCGAAGCGCATCGGCCCGCAGCACCTGGGCGAGCGGCTGAACGTGGACGACTGTCCCGCCGAGTTGCGCCAGGTGGCGAGCAGCTTCAACGAAATGCTCGCAGGCATGGAGGACTCGTTCGTGCGGCTGTCGCAATTTTCCGCCGATCTCGCCCACGAGCTCAGAACGCCCATCAGCAGCCTGATGCTGCATGCCCAGGTCGCTCTGGGCAGGCCACGCAGCGAGGCCGAGCTGCGCACGGTCCTCGAGTCGGGGCTCGAGGAGCTGGAGCGCCTGTCGCGGATGGTGAACCACATGCTGTTCCTCGCCAAAGCCGACCATGCTCAGTTGGCGCTGAAGCGCGAGCCGGTCGACCTCGGCGAGGAGGCGGACAAGGTGCTGGAGTTCTTCGAGCCGCTCGCGAGCGAACGCAGGCTCAAGCTGGTGCGGCGAGGCACCGCCGGCGTGCACGCCGACCGCAACCTGATGCGCAGGCTGCTTGCCAACCTCGTGTCGAATGCCGTGCGCCATGCCAAGGAAGGCTCCACGGTGGAGGTATCGGCGCGCGGCAGCGACGGCACCGCGGACATCGTGGTGACGAACGAGGGCCGGCACCTGTCGCAGGAAGAATGCCGCCGGGTCTTCGACCGGTTCTACCGCGGCGCGGCTTCGCGCGGGGCGCCCGGCGAGGGCGCGGGCCTGGGCCTGTCCATCGTGAAGTCGATCGCGGAATTGCACGGCGGCCGCGTGGCGGCGAGCAGCGCCGCCGGCCGCAACAGCTTTTGCGTCACGCTCACGGGCGCGCGCCCGCCTACAGCACGCGACTGAGCGCGAACACCGCCTGCACCGGCTTCACCATTCCCTTGCGCAGGATCGACACCCGCAGGGTATATCGGCCCGACCAGCCGAAGTAGAGCACCTCGCTGTAATCCGGGTAGCCGGCGGTGACCATCGCCATCATGGGTTTTCTCTGCAGCCTGCCTTTCGGATCCTCGAGCTCGATGGAGACCTCGGCGTCGGCAATGCGCGCGCCGCTCTTCTCCTCGGCGAGGGCGACGATGACGTGCTCGACCCCGCTGTCGTGGGCGCCCTTGTGCACGCCGTGCTGCGCGTCCACGTGCTCGGCCGCCAGCGCCTTGACGATGCCGATGTTGACGACGATGCCTTTTACGGTCTTCATGTGCTGCGCGGATACGGGAGCCGCGGCGAGCGCCAGGCCAAGCGCCAGTGCCGCAAGCAAAGTGGGAGCTTTCATGATCGGCCCTCCTTCGGCCTTCCACCCTGCGCTTCCTGGCGGAAGGCGTGTTGATTCAGGTCAAGCCAGCGCTTTTTCGATGGCTTCGAGCTGGGGAGCGAGCTCCCGGGCCGGGTCGAGGACGAAGCTGCGCTGCGGCTTGACGCCGTGGCCGGCGAGCCATTGGGCGGCGCAGCACTTGCCGCAGCCCTCGACGACGTACACCGGATAGCGGGCGCGCGCCTTGGCCGAGCCGGTTCCCGCCACCCCGGCCTCGGCGAGCCCGCGCCGCTCGAGCTCGGCCACCGCCTGGCGCGCGGGCTCGTCGAGCTCGCAGCCGTGGCAGGCGAAGGTGACCGGAATGGGACGCAGCACGATCTTCACGCCGCTAGCATGGCCGACGCCAGCCCCCGCATGTTGACCTAGATCAACTGCAGCATCCACACCACGAAGCCATAGCCCGACACGATCAGCACGGCGAGCACCGGCGCCATCACCGCCGTGAGGAACAGCCAGCTGCGAAACTCCTCGGTTTTCCGCTGCTTGTCGTCGCCCATGGTCATTGCTGCGCCATGTCGGGCAGGCGGTGCGCGATGCCCTTGTGGCAGTCGATGCAGGTCTTCTCGCCCGAGCGCAGCGAGGTGGAGTGGGCCTCGGCGGCGCGCTTGCTCTGGCGCGTGAAGTCCATGCTCTGGAACTCGTGGCAGTTGCGGCACTCGAGCGAGTCGTTCTCCTTCATCCGCGTCCATTCGCGCTGCGCCAGCTCCAGGCGCTTTTCCAGGAACTTCTCGCGCGTGCTGATGGTGCCGAAGACCCAGCCCCACACCTCCTTGGAGGCCTGCATCTTGCGCGCCATCTTGTGGGTCCAGTCCTTGGGCACGTGGCAGTCGGAGCACTTGGCGCGCACGCCGGAGCGGTTGGTGAAGTGGATGGTGGGCTGGATCTCCTGGTACACGTTGTCGCGCATCTCGTGGCAGCCGATGCAGAACTGCTCGGTGTTGGTGAACTCCATGGCGGTGTTGAAGCCGCCCCAGAACACCACCCCGGCGATGAAGCCGCTCACCACCAGGAAGCCGAGGCTGTAGAAGGCGCTCGGCCGCGTGATCGTGCGCCAGTACCGCCGGAGCAGGTCGCGCATGCGCTATTTTTTCTTGCGGATCATCGACTCGACGTCGCGGAAGCGGTTCTGCACCGCCGGCTCGCTCTCCATCTGCACCACGTGGCACTGCTCGCAGAAGTAGCGCCGCGGCGACACGTCGGCGAGGAACACGCCGTCGCGGTCCTGGTAGTGCGTGATGCTGATCGGCGTGGCCTGGGTCTCCGGCGCGCGCGTGCGGGCGTGGCACATCATGCAGCGGTTGGCGAAGCGGTCGACCTGGTAGTTGTCGGTCTTGTGCGGGATGGTGGGCGGCTGCATGGCGTAGGAGCGCACGCGCTT
>DASUUN010000007.1:0-32647 GCA_036374055.1 Burkholderiales bacterium | reverse complement strand
GGGATAACAGGCTGATCTCCCCCAAGAGTTCATATCGACGGGGAGGTTTGGCACCTCGATGTCGGCTCATCACATCCTGGGGCTGTAGCCGGTCCCAAGGGTATGGCTGTTCGCCATTTAAAGTGGTACGTGAGCTGGGTTTAAAACGTCGTGAGACAGTTTGGTCCCTATCTACCGTGGGCGTTGGAAGTTTGAGAGGGGCTACTCCTAGTACGAGAGGACCGGAGTGGACGCACCCCTGGTGTACCGGTTGTCACGCCAGTGGCATCGCCGGGTAGCTATGTGCGGAAGAGATAACCGCTGAAAGCATCTAAGCGGGAAACTTGCCTCAAGATGAGACTTCCCGGGGGCTCGACCCCCCTGAAGGGTCGTCCTAGACCAGGACGTTGATAGGAGGGATGTGCAAGGGCCGTGAGGCCTTGAGCTAACCCTTACTAATTGCCCGTGCGGCTTGACCCTATAACCGTGAGCATCGACGGCTCGGTTATGGCGGACGCGCTTGGCGCGATCACCATCCAGACAGAAAACTTCACTTCTTCATTTTTCTTCTATGTGGCGGCCACAGCAGCTTGGAACCACGCCTTCCCATCCCGAACAGGACCGTGAAACGAGTTTGCGCCGATGATAGTGTGCCGTTTGCGCACGCGAAAGTAGGTTACCGCCACGCCATCTTCAATCGAAAAAGCCCGGCCTCGACAGAGGCCGGGCTTTTTTCGTTTGTGGGGCTTTTCCGGCCAGCAAGCTGCCGCAAGGACGCCTAAAACTACTCCTTGAGCATGTGCTGGAGCTTGCCGATCCGGGGATAGACCTCGGCCACGGCCTTGGCGAACTCCTTGCTGCTCACCGGCTGAAGCACCATCTTTCTCTTCTTCGCCACTTCGATGAACCCGGGCTCGGCGGCAGCCTTGCGGAATGCCTCCTCGAGCACGCTCACAATCGCCGGCGGCGTGTTCGGCGGCGCTTCGACGCCGCGGAGCGTGGGGATGAAGCTCATGTCGTAACCCAGCTCTTTGGGCGTGGGCACGTCGGGCATGTGCGGATCGCGCTTGTCGCTGAAGAGCAGCAGGGGCCGCAGCTTGCCCGCCTGGATCAGCGAGACCGCCGAGGTGGCGAGGGAGATGGTGAAATCCAGGTGCTTGCCCGCCAGTGCGGCGACGCTGCCGGCCGATCCTTCATAGGGCACCCAGTTGGCATCGATTCCCAGCTCGTCGAGGGCGATCAGGCCCATCAGGTGCGTCGTGCTGCCCCGGCCCGACAGTCCGCCCGACAGCTTCTTCGCCTTGGCGGCCTTCAGGAATTCGTCGAAGGTCTTCCAGGTCTCGGCGTTCACCACCAGGAGCTGGCTTGAGCGCGACCAGGCGAAGATCGGCGTGAAATCCCGGGTCCTGTAGCCGGTCTTGCCCTGGTATTCGATGATCACGCTCTTGGGAAACGTGTAGGTGATCAGCGTATAGCCGTCGGGCTGCGCCTTCTGGAATTTTTCGAAGGCGATCTTGCCGCCCGCGCCCGGCTGATTTTCTATGACGACCGTGGTGCCCAGATGCTTTTCCACGAACGGCGCGATGGCACGCGCCTCGGTATCCTCGCCGCCGCCGGCGCCGGCGGTCACGATCAGCTTGACCGGCTTGCTGGGATAGTCGGCCGCAACCGCGGATGCCGTCAGGACCGCGGCGGCTGCCGCAATCAGCACTTTCAGCGTCTTCGTCATCGGTTCTCTCCGTTCACTTTTCACCTTGCGTCAACGTTTTCCAGAAGGGTCCGAGGTACGGACCGAGCAGCGACAGGACCGTCAGCACGATCAGCACTTTGCTGATGGTGGATGCATGGAATATGGTATAGGAACCGCCGGAAATCAGTAGCGCCCGGTGATAGTTGGTCTCGACCATTTCCCCCAGGACCAGCCCCAGCAGCAGGGGAATGGGGGTGAAGCCGGCCTTCAGCATGACGTAGCCCAGGCCGCCGAAGGCGAGGCTGATGATGACGTCGGACATCTCGTTGCGGATGGCGAAGCTCCCGAGCAGGCTTACCACCAGGATCAGCGGCACGATGATGTCGTTGGGCAGCAGCGTGATGACCGCGAGGCGGCGCCCGACCGTCATGCCGATGATGAATATCACGAACGACGTCAGCACGAGGGCGACGAACAGGCTGTAAATCACCACCCCCTTCTCGGTGAACGCCAGCGGCCCCGGGACTACCCCGAAGACGATCATCACCCCAAGGAAGATGGCGGCGCCGAGGCTGCCGGGGATGCCCAGGGCAATGGTGCACACCAGGTCGCCCGGCATGCAGGCGCTGGTGGCGGTTTCTGCGGCCAGCACGCCCTCGGGGCTGCCGTCGCCGAACTGCTCGGGACGCTTCGAGGAGCGCTTGGCGTCCGCCCACGCCAGCAGGCCGGCGGAGCTCTGCCCGACGGCCGGCAGGACGCCGACGAAAAGGCCGATCGCCGCGGCACGCATGAAGATCAGCGGATGGCGGAAGTAGAGCCGCACGCCTTCCCAGAATCCGCCCGCAAGGCGTGCGAGGCGCGAGATCGACGCCGTGCTCTCGGCGAGGACCAGCGCCTGCGTCACGGCGAACAACCCCACGAGCGCCTGGATCAGCGGCACGCCGTCCTCCAGCGGAGCCCAGTCGAAGGTATAGCGCAGGTGCCCGGTGATGACGTCGAACCCCACGGTCGATAGCAGCAGGCCGAGGCCGGCGGCAATGAGGCCCTTGATGGTGGCTCCCTGCACCACTGCCGAAATGATCGACAGCGCGAGCATGGCGGTGAGGAAGTACTCGGCGGGGCCGAACTTCAGCGCGAACTCCGCCAGCAGCGGCGCGGCGAAAATCAGGCAGACCATGCCGATGGTGCCGCCGACCATCGCCGAGGTGGCGCTCAGGCCCAGCGCGACCCCGCCGCGTCCCTGCTGGCACATGGGATGCCCGTCGAGGACCGTGGCCGCGTTGGCAGCGTCCCCCGGGGTATTGACCAGAATGGCGGTGATCGAGCCGCCGTAGGTGCTGCACTTGTAGAGCGAGCCCATGAAGATGAGCGCCGTGGCGGGGTGCCACGTGATGACCAGCGGCAGCGCGAGCGCCATGCCGGCGGATGGCCCCAGGCCCGGCAGCAGGCCGATGACGATGCCGTAGGCGGTGCCGGCCGCCAGTGCCGCGAGGTTCTGCCACTGGAGCACGAAGCCCATGGCCTGCAGAACGAGGTCCACTACCAGAGCACCCCGTTCAGCAGCGGAACACCCATGACTTTTCCAAAGACGATGTAGACGCCTGCCACGATGCCGATGCCGGCAAGCGTGTTCCGCCTGATGTGTTCCCTGCTGCCGAACAGCACGGAAAAGCCGCCGATCAGGCACAGCGCGCTGAAAAAGAAGCCTCCCAGGAATCCGACTCCGGTGGAGACGATGACGATGGCCCACGCCCGGTAGTAGCGCTTGCGCCGGGCGCGGCGGGTCGCGCCATCCAGGACTTCCAGCTCCGTATTGTCGACGTCCGCGATCTCCGCCTGCACTGCGCTGCCGCGGGTGAAGTCCAGAATGAGCGCAATCACCGTCAAGCCGAGGCTTACCAGCGCGAGGAGCTGCGGGAACTGCCTGGACTTCTCGGGAAAGGGAAGGGCCAGGAGGTAGAAAGCGGTAAAGAAGAAAAGCAGCCCCACCTTCAACCAAACTTCGGTGAGCCTGAACTTTTCTTTCACGGTTCTCGCCCTCGCAGCGGCCGACCCTCGCGCCGTGCGCCGCCGCTCAATTGAATTTCAGCCCGGCGGCCTTGACGATGGCCTTGTTGCGCTCGATTTCCCCGGCGATCAGGGCGTCGAACCTGGCCGGCGGCAGCGGCATGGGCTCCAGGCCCTGCGACTTGAGCCTGTCCGCGACTGCCGGCTGGCGCAGCACCTTCATCGTTTCCTCGTGCAGCCGGCTGACGATGGCCGCGGGTGTCTTGGCGTGGACCAGCATGCCGTTCCAGAAGATGTAATCGCTGCCGGGATAGCCCGCCTCGGTGGTCGTCGGGACATCCGGCAGCGCGCTGGAGCGCTCCAGGGTGCTCACGGCGAGCGGGATCAACCGGCCCGAGCGCATGAACGGCATGCCCGAGGTGATACCGATGCACATGAAATCCACCCGTCCTGCCGCCACCTCGGTCAGGGCCGGCGGACCGCCCTTGAAGGGCACATGCACCGCTTTGAATCCTGCGGCGAGCCGCAGCCGCTCAGCCGCCCAGTGCGTCGCGCTGCCGATGCCCGCCGACGCGAAGGTGAACGAGCCTTTCCTGGCGCGCTCGACCAGTTCCTTGAGAGTCCTGATGCCTTTCTCCGGCGAGATCACCGTCACCGTGGGCACGCTGCCGAAAACGGCGACGCCTCTCAGGTCCCGGCCCGCATCGTAGGGCGCGTTCGGATAGGCCGCGGGCGCCGCCGAATGCGCCGAGGCGTGGATCAGGAGCGTGTAGCCGTCGGGCGGCGCGTTGACGACGGCGGCCGAACCGATGCTTCCGCCGGCGCCGCCGCGGTTCTCGACCACGATGGGCTGCCCGAGCGCCGCCGAGAGCGGGTCGGCCACGATGCGACCGATGACGTCGATGGTGGAGCCGGGGCCGAACGGCACGATCGCCCGGATCGTCTTGCTCGGCCATTGCTGCGCCCGTGCGAATCGCGGCAGCACCGATGCTGCAAGCGCGGCACCTGACAGGGAAAGCAGCTGGCGGCGTGTGGTCATGATCTGGTCTCCTCCTCCTCTTGGACGTCTTGTCGACTGTTGCCGATGGCCCGATTCACGCGCGGCATGACCTCGGTCGCCATCAGCTCCATTGATCGCCGGGCAAGCTCAGGATCCACCCAGTCCATGCCGGCGTATACCAGCTCTCCAAAATCTCCCGCCTGCTCGCGCAGCGCCAGGATCTGGTCCACCACGCTGTTCACCGTGCCGCAGAGCACCAGCCGGTCCACCAGGTAGTCGTCGGTCAGCTCTGCGTCGTCCTGGCCGGGATGCGTCTTGAACACGATCTGGCGCCCGGAGAAGCGCATCTTCTTCCCCATCATGCGCCAGTAGTAACGGTACGGGCTGCTCGCGTCCTGCCGGCCGTAGCGCAGGGCGATTTTCTCGTCGTCCGCCACGAAAATGGTGCGCGCGATGCGCCAATCGGCCGGATCCGCCGGCCGGCCCGCCTTGCGCTTGCCGGCGGCGTAGTTGGTCCAGTGGCTGGGCAGCCACTGCGCGAGCAGGAAATTCGCCGACAGAGGATGGAAATCACGCTCACCCATCGCGATCACGCCCTTGGAGCCGGGCGCGACAACCGTCCCCACGATCTCCGGTCGCGGCTTCTGATAAGGCTTGTAGAGCTCGCCGCGGTCGATCTCGGGGATGCGCGTCGTCGCGGTCGTCACCTTGAAGCGGTTGCCGGGGAAGTCGATGTCGTACGGCGGGTTGCGCTCCCAAATCGCCAGGATGACGTCGATGGCGTCGGCGAACCGCCGGTTGGTGTCCTCGCCGAGCAAACCCAGCGCCTCGGCGTCCGAGCGCAGCGCGCCCGGGCTCACGCCGAAGATGAAGCGGCCGCGCGCCATGTGGTCGAGCATCGCCGCATGCGACGCGATCAGGACCGGATGCGAGTGGGAGAGATTGGAGGTGCCGGTGCCGAGCCTGATTTCCCGGGTGGCGTGCACCAGGGAGGCGAGGAAGATGAAGCTGCTGGTGACGTTCTCGGACTTCTCCGTCAGATGCTCGCCGACGAACGCGTCGTAGAAGCCGAGCTTGTCGGCGAGGATCACGGCCTCCCGGTCCTCCTGCAGCGTTTGCGACGGCGCCCGGTGAGCCGGGTGCAGCGGCATGGTGAAGAAACCGAGGCGCATGCGCCAGTTTACAAGATGTCACAAGCCCTCCCGCTCGATGTCTCACAGCGCTGGCGCCGCGCTCCCGCTAGATTGGATGCGTGATCACGAGCGAATGGGATTTCCTTCTGGTCGGATTGGCGGCGCTTGCCGCCGGGGTGGTGAACGCCATCGCCGGCGGCGGCACGCTGATCACCTTTCCGATGCTCACCGCCGTGGGCATCCCGGTGGTCGCCGCCAACGTGACGAGCACGGTGGCGCTCTGTCCGGGATACCTGGGCGCGACCTGGGCGCAGTCGAAGGATCTGCGCGGGCAGACCCGGCTGCTGTGGCTGCTGCTGCCGGCCGCCGTGGTGGGCGGCGTCGCCGGCGGCGCGCTCCTGCTGAACACCGAGGAAAGGGTATTCCAGGCGCTAACGCCCTTTCTCATCCTCGGGGCTTCCGCGCTGCTCGCGGTGCAGGACCCGGTGCGCGCCTGGATCGCGCGGCGCGGCGCCGCGGTCAAGAAGGCCGTGGTCGGCGGCGTGTGGATCGCGCTGCCGGTGAGTCTCGCGGCGATCTACGGCGGCTACTTCGGCGCCGGGCTGAGCATCATCGTGCTGAGCGTGCTCGGTCTCATGCTGAACGATACGCTCACGCGCCTCAACGCGGTGAAGCAGGCCATTTCCTTCAGCGTCAACACTGCCGCAGCCATGTTCTTCCTGTTTTCCGGCGAGGTGGTGTGGCTGGCCGCGCTGGTGATGGCCCTTGCCGCGCTCGCGGGCGGCGCGCTGGGCGGAAAGCTCGCGGGCCGCATCCAGCCCTCGACGCTGCGCTGGTGCGTGGTCGCCGCGGGTACCGTGGTTGGACTGACCTACCTGGTGCGCTGACCGAGCTTGCGGCCGCCGAACGCCAGCTCGCGGGCCACCAGCACCCCGGCCAGCAGAAAGCCGGCGATGTCGGTGGCGAGCGCGCCCGGGAAGGCGTCCGCGGGAACCACCAGCGCAACGCCCGCCGCGGCGAACAGCGCGCGCTCGAGCGCATTCAGCGGCCGCACCAGGAACCCGACGATGCCGATGGAGACGATCCACACGCCCAGCGCGGCGCTGAGGGTGGCGAGCGCGATGCCCTGCGCCGGACCGTCCATGAGGAGCGAGGGCGCGTAGACGAACATGAACGGGATCACGAACGCGACCCAGCCGAAGCGCACCGCGGCGAACCCGGTGCGCATGGGCTCGGTGCCCGCGAGGGAGGCCGCGGCGAAGGCCGCGATCGCCACCGGCGGCGTAATCATGGACATCATGCCGAAGTACAGGATGAACATGTGCGAGGCCATCGGCGTGAACCCGACCTCGACGAGCGCCGGGGCTACCAGCGTCGACAGCACGATGTAGACCCCCGCGGTCGGCATTCCCATGCCCAGCACGATGCACACTGCGGCGGCGATGACGAGCAGCAGGAACGGGTGGCCGCCGCCGAGGTGAACCATGGCGAGGGTCAGGCCGAAGCCCAGGCCCGAGATGTTGAGCACTCCGATGACCATGCCCGCAGCGGCGCCGATCATGAGGATGTCCAGCACGGACATGCCGGTCTCGCGCAATGCGCCCAGCAGGTCGCGCCAACCCAGGCGCCTGCCCCGGTAGCCGAAGGTCGCGCTGGCGGCGAGGATCACCGCCGCGGAGGCGAGCGCGGCCGCCTGGGGCGACCAGTTGAGGAAGAACAGCGTTCCGATCAGCACGGCGAACGGCAGCGGAAAGATCCAGCCGGACTTCAGCACCGGCCACGCCGCCGGGATGTCGGCCTGCGCGATGCGCGTGATGCCGCGCTTTGCCGCCACCAGGTCGGACACCACGAAAAGCGCGCCGTAATACAGTAGCGCCGGGATGAGCGCCGCGAGCACCACGTCGGTGTAGGAGACCTGCAGGAAGTCCGCCATGAGGAAAGCCGCCGCGCCCATGATCGGCGGCATGAGCTGCCCGCCGGTGGAGGCGACCGCCTCGATCGCCGCCGCGTCCATGGCGCGGTAGCCGCCGCCGCGCATGAGCGGAATGGTGATCACCCCGGTGGTGACCACATTCGACACGGCGCTGCCGGAGATCGAGCCGAACAGGCCGGAGGCGACCACCGCGATCTTGGCCTGGCCGCCGCGGAAGCGCCCGACCATCGCCATCGCGATCTGCGTGAAGAACGCCGAGCCCCCCGACTTCAGCAGCACCTGCCCGAAAAACACGTAGGCGATGACGATCTCGGTGACCACGGCGAGCGGCGTGCCGAGCATCCCGGAAGGATCCCAGGCGAGGTAATACGCCAGGCTGTCCCAGGGAATCCTGCGCCCGGCGAGCGTGCCGGGAATGAGGTGGCCGGCAAGTGCCAGCGCGAGGATCGCTACGATGAGGACGGCGAGCACCGCGCCGGCGGTGCGCCGCAGCCCCTCGAGCACCAGGACGAGCAGCACGAGCGCGGCGAGCAGCCCGTCCAGCGGGTGCGTGGCGATGAGCTCCGCGAGCACGGGATAGCGCAGCGCCATGTAGGCCGCGGTGCCGGATCCGACCAGCGCCGCAACCCAGTCGAAGCGGGTTTTCGCATGGGAGAGATAGAGCAGCGGCAGCGCGAGCGCCAGCATGCCGCACAGGAACTGCTCGGTGTAGAGCAGCAGGCCGGCTGCGCGGTACAGATCGGCGGCCCACGCGATGGCCGCGCAGACCAGCGCGACGGCGAGGACCGCCGCCGCGCGCGGGGCGATGTTCAACCCGCCGCCCGCTATTTAGGCGGCCACTGCCCGGTTTCCTTGAACAGGCGGATGGCGCCGGGATGGAACTCGACGCCGCCACCGAACTTCTTCGCCATGCCCGCCGGAGAGAACTGGTTGAGCGCGGGGAACGACGCAGCCAGGATCTTCTGGTTGTCGTGCATGGCCTTGAGCACCTTGTACACCACTTCCTCGGGTACCTTCGCATTGGTGAGCATCAGGTAGTCGTAGGCCATGATGTAGCTGGGCTCGAGCACGCCCGTGTTGACGGGAGAGGGCTTGTACAGCCTGGCATACGCCGGCGGCACGTGCTCGCGCATCCGCGCTACCGCCTCGGGCGAGTTGTCGACCGGCACCACCCGCAGTCCGCCTACCTTGGCATCGGTTTCCTTCACCTTGCCGGCGCCGACGGCGAAGAAGAACACGTCGAGCCTGCCGGCGGCGAAGTCGTCGGCGCCCTTCACCACATTGGGCACCGGGACCGCCTCGACGTCCTTCATGCTCATGCCGGCGTTCGCGAGCGCACCGTCCATCAACACGCCGATGATCTTCTGGCTGGCCCAGCCCGCGGGGACCCGCTTGCCCTTGAGGTCCTTGAGCGTGCGGATGCCGGAGTCCTTCCGGGCGTAGATGGCGCTGGCGAAGGGAGTGAGCACGGTGGCGACGCGCAGGTTCGGGTGCGGCCGCCCTTCGTAGATCTCCTTGCCGGTGACCGCGTACAGGGTCTCCAGCTCGTTGGCCAGGCCGAACTCGAGCGTGCCGTTGTTGACCTGCGGCACGTATGCGCTCGAGCCGCCGTGCGTCTGCACGCGCATCTGCATGCCGGCCTTCTCCGAGACCACCTTCGCAATGGCCGCGGAGGCCTGCGCGGTGTAGGCGGTGCTGGTCGCGCCGATGCCGAGGGTCTGGGCGAGGGCCGCCGGGGCCGCAAGCGCCAGTGCTAACGCCAGAATGCTGCTTCGCATGGGGTCCTCCTCCTGTGTGACAGGGGAGGTTAACCCATCATCGGCTGCCGCGCATCACCGCCGCCAGCTCCCAGCGGTCCCCGGCCGGCTGGTGGCGCAGGACGAAGCGCCGGCCGTCGGCGACGCGAACCTGGAAGCGGCGCGCATCGGCGAGACCGTCGCGCTCGAGGATGTCCACCACGTGCAGGCTGCGCTGGCCCAGGCAGAAGCTGCAGGGCTCCATTCCGTTCCTGCCCGGCCGGCTGCGAACGCTGATCCTCACGCGGCCACGTTAGCAACGTCAATGCACCGCCCGTGCTACCGCCGCATGTGCTGCGTGTCTTAGCTATTTTTCCCTACTCCCAAAGGCCCATCAATGTCCGCGCGTAGGCGGGCGCCGTGGGCTCGTGCATGAAGTAAACGAAGGTCTCGCGCCATGCGGTGCCCGCGAGCCGCTCGGCCCAGCGCCGCAACTCCTCGTCCGTGTAGCTTTCCAGCCGCAGGCGAACGTAGCCCCAGGGTGCCGTCTCCACGAGGGGCGGCGGCGCGTTGTCCTCGCGCTCGGACAGGCACAGGGCGGCGCCGGCCGCCTTGAGCGCGTCGTAGACGTCGTCGGCAAACCAGCTCTCGTTGCGGAACTCGAACGCCGCGCAGTGGCCCTCGGGCAGCAGCCCCAGGAACCCGCTCAGGCGTGCGAGGTCCTTCTTCATCGCCGGCGGCAGCTGGAACAGCACCGGGCCGCGCTTGGCACCGAGGGCGGCGAGGTTGCGGTAGAGGTAGTCAACCGAGTCGGCCGCGGTCTCGGGCTTGAGCCGCGCGATATGCGTGATGCGGCGCGAAGCCTTGATGGCGAAACGGAAGCCCTCGGGCGTGCACCTTGCCCAGTTCTCCAGCACCGCCACCCGGGGCATCTGATAGAAAGTGTTGTTGATCTCGACGGTGGGCAGGCGCTCGGCGTACCACGCGAGCATGCCTTCGGGCTTCATGCCCTCGGGATAGAAGCTGCCCTTCCATTCCTTGAAGGAGTAGCCGCTTGCGCCTGCAGACAGCCTCTTAGAATCCGGCATGGTGAAAAGTAAGCTTAGCGAATATTCCGCCAGGCGCAGCTTCGCGGCGACGCCCGAGCCGGGACCCGCGTCGCCGGCCGAGCGCAGCGGGCCGCTGCTTTTCGTGATCCAGCGGCATTCCGCGCGCCGGCTGCACTATGACCTGCGCCTGGAGTGCGATGGCGTGCTCAAGTCGTGGGCCGTGCCGAAGGGGCCGTCGGCCGACCCCGCGCACAAGCGCCTCGCCGTGCAGACCGAGGACCATCCCTTCGACTACGCCTCGTTCGAGGGGGTCATTCCGGCCGGCCAGTACGGCGCGGGCGACATGAGGGTGTGGGACTGCGGCGTTTACTCGCCTGACGAGGGCCAGCAGACCTGGTTCCACGATCGCGAGGAAGCCGAGCGCAGGGTCCGCGAAGGCCTGGAGAAGGGCAAGCTTAGCCTCCTGCTGCGCGGCGAGAAGACCAAGGGCTCCTTCGCGCTGGTGCGCACCGCCGACCGCAAGAGCTGGCTGCTCATCAAGCACAAGGACCGTTTTGCCGGCAATGCCGATCGGCTCACGCAGGACGAGCGCCCGGTGCTCCCGGGGCGCATGCCGGCCGAGCGGCTGGTTCCTTCGGGAAAGCCGCAGGCCATGCCGCGCGCGCTTGCCCCGATGCAGGCGGAGCTGGCGGATGCGGCGTTCGACGATCCCGAGTGGATGTGGGAGCCGAAGCTGGACGGCTACCGGGCGCTCGCCTTCATCGACGGGAACAGCGTCGTGCTGCGCTCCAGGCGCGGCCTGGACCTGGCCGGGGACTTTCCGCGCATTGCCGCCGAGCTCGCCCGGCAGGACGTCGCCACCATGGTGCTCGACGGCGAGATCGTGGCTTTCGACGCGGGCGGCAAGCCGTCTTTCAACGCGCTGCAGAACCGCTCGCAGCACGCGGTGCTCTACTGCTTCGATCTGCTGCACTTCGCCGGCATCGACCTTCGCCGGGTGCCGTACGCCGACCGCCGCCGGTACCTAGTGCAATGCCTGCTGCCCTCGCCGCTGGTGCAGCTGGTGCATGCGTCGCAGGCGGGCACCGAGCTCGAGGCGGCGGCGCTGGCGAGCGGACTGGAAGGGGTCGTCGGCAAGCGCAAGGACAGCCTCTACGAAGCCGGCCGGCGCTCGAGGGCCTGGCTGAAGGTGAAGGCGACCCGCAGCGCCGACTTCGTCGTCGGCGGCTACACCCGGGGCAGGGGCTCGCGAGCGCCGCTCGGTGCGCTGCTCGTCGGCACCTGGGACGGCGGCGGAAAGCTGCACTACGCCTCGCACGTCGGCTCCGGCTTCGACGACCGGACGCTTCCCCGGGTGCAGGCCCGCCTGGACGCGCTGCGCACCGACGCCTGCCCGTTCGCCGAGAAGCCCGAGCTGAACGGCCCCGCGGTCTGGGTCGAGCCCCGGCTGGTGGCCGAGGTGAAGTTCCACAGCTGGACCGCCGACGGGCGCCTGCGCGCCCCGGTGTTCCTGCGCCTGCGCGACGACATCGAGCCGGCCGAGGTGCGCAGGGAAGACGAGCTCCTCGATCAGCTCGACAACGGCAAGGCCGGGTTCACGCTCGCGGTCGGCAAGGAGCGCATCCGGCTGACGAACCTGGACCGCGTGTACTGGCCGGCGGACCCGCGGCTCGAGCAGCCGGCGCTCACCAAGCGCGACCTGCTGCGCTACCTCGTCCAGGTGGCGCCGTTCATGCTGCCGCATCTCGCCGACCGCCCGCTCACCATGATCCGCATGCCCGAAGGAATTCGCGGGCAGCGCTTCTTCCAGAAGCACTGGGAGCAGGAGCGGCCGGGATTCGTGGAAACGATCACCGTGTTCTCGGGCCACAAGGACGAGCGCCACGATTACCTGCTGTGCAACAACCTGCCGACGCTCCTGTGGTTGGCGCAGTCGGGCACGCTCGAGTTCCATGTCTGGCACTCGCGCGCGAAGGCAGGAGCGGACGCCGCCAGCAAGAGCACCGACTACGCGAGCTCGCTGGAGGCGCTCGAGGCCTCGGTGCTGAACTTCCCTGACTACGTGCTGTTCGATATCGATCCCTATATCTACTCGGGCAAGGAGGCGCCCGGCGAGGAGCCCGAGCTGAACGACGCGGCCTTCGAGAAGGGCAAGGAGGTGGCGTTCCGGCTGCGTGAACTGCTTCACGGCATGGGGCTCGAGGCCCTGGTGAAGACCTCGGGCAAGACCGGCCTGCACGTGTTCGTGCCGATCCGCCGCACGCTCGACTTCGACGCCGCGCGCGCGGTGAGCGAGACCGTCGGCCGCCACCTGCTGCGCCAGCACCCGAAGGACATCACCCTGGAGTGGAGCGTCCCCAAGAGAACGGGCAAAATCTTTATGGACTACAATATGAACGTCCGCGGCAAGACGCTGAACGTGGCCTATTCGCCCAGGGGCGTGCCGGGCGCGCCGGTGTCGATGCCGCTGACTTGGGAAGAGCTCGCAGGCGCGCACCCGCTGGATTTCAGGATCACGAACGCGGCGCAGCGCCTGGCGCGGACGGGCGATCGCTGGCGCAACGCCCTCCAGCGCAAACAAGACCTCGAAAAAGCGCTGCGGAGGTAGCATGGCGGCAAGATCGATAGCGTCGTTGACCCTCTCTTTCGGACTGGTGTCCATTCCGGTGAAGCTGTACTCGGCCACCGAAGCGAGCCGGGCCATCTCCTTCAACCTGCTGCACAAGGCCTGCGGCTCGCGCCTCAAGCAGCAGTACCTGTGCGTGAAGGAAGAAGTGCCGGTCGCCCGCGAGGACATGGTGAAGGGCTACGAGTTCGCCAAGGACCAGTACGTCATCTTCACTCCCGAGGAGCTGAAGGCGCTGGAGGAGACCGGGACGCACGCCGCGGACATCACCGAGTTCGTGCCGGTCGAGTCGGTCGACCCGATATTCTTCGACAAGGCCTACTACCTCGCGCCCGACAAGGGCGGGGCCAAGCCCTATGCGCTGCTGGCCCGGGCGCTGCGCGAGTCGAAGCGCTGCGCCGTCGGCCGATGGGCGGCGCGCGGCAAGCAGTACATCGTGATGATCCGGCCGCTGCCGCATGGGGAAACGACCGGGCTGGTCATGCAGCAGCTGCTTTACGCCACCGAGGTGCGCTCGATCGGCGACATCGAGATTCCGCAAACCGAGGTGAAGGACGCCGAGCTCAAGCTGGCGCAGCAGCTGATCGACCAGCAGGCTGCCGAGCGCTTCGACCCGGCCGCCTACACCGACGAGGTGCGCGCGCGCATCGAGGCGGCGGTGCAGAAGAAGGTCGAAGGGCAGGAGGTGACGATGGCCGAGGCGCCCGAGCCCGGCGGCGGCCAGGTGATCGACCTCATGGAAGCCCTGCGCGCCAGCCTCGAGAAGAAACCCGCGAAGAAGGCCCAACCCCAACCCAAGCCGGCGGCGCGCAAAGCAGCCAAGAAATAAGTGCACCGGTACGGCGTGCGCGAGGTCGAGAAGCTGCTGCGCCTTCCGCGCAGCACCATCCGCGCGCTGATCGAAGCCGGCTTCGTCTCGCCCGCCCGCGGCCCGCGCAACGCCTGGCTGTTCTCCTTCCAGGATCTCATCGTGCTGCGCACCGCCCAGGCGCTGGCCGCCGCCAGGGTCGCGCCCAAGCGCATCACCCGTTCCATGAAGGAGCTGCGGCGCAACCTGCCCGAGGCCATGCCGCTGTCGGGATTGAGCATCGGCGCCGTCGGGGACCGCGTGGTCGTGAGGGAGGGCAGCCGTCGCTGGCAAGCCGAGTCCGGGCAGTACCTGCTCGCCTTCGAGGGCGATCCGGCGCGCGGCGCACTGAGCATCATCGAGCGCAAGCAGGAAAAGGAGGACTGGTATGAGCGGGCGCTCGAGCTCGAGGACCAGGATCCGGAAGCCGCGCTCGAAGCGTACGAACGGGCGATAGCCGCGGACCCCAGGCTGCTGGACGCTCACGTCAATCGCGGGTGGCTGCTGCACGAGGCGGGACGGCTGGAGCAGGCCGAGCTCGCGTACCGGGAGGGCATCGAAGCGTGCGGCCAGGACGCGACGCTCCTGTACAACCTCGGCGTGCTGCTGGTCGACATGGACCGCAAGGACGAAGCCGCGCAGGCCTACGAGGCCGCGCTGCACGCGCGTCCAGCCTTCGCCGACTGCCACTACAACCTCGCGCTGCTGTGCGAGGAGCTGGACCGGCCGCGCGAAGCCATACGCCACATGGCCCGCTACCGCCGCCTCAGCGCGGGCGAGACGGACTAGTCGCCGTCCTTCTTGCTCTTCGCGTCGTGCTGGTCCTGCGGCAGCGAGTGGTCGTTGGCGTCGCCCGGATCCGGCTTGGCCTCGCCCGAGCCGGCGCCCGGCGGCGGTGCCGGGATTTTCATCTTGTCGCCGGACGGCGCGGTGCTCGAAACCCCGGCGCTGGCGCCGCCGCTCGCGGTGGTGGGCGCCTGGGTCGCCGCCGCTTCGGGTTCAGGGCTGTCGCAACCCGCCAGGAATGCCGCCGCAATTGCGGCAGTCAGTAGGTAGAGTTTCATTTCACTTTCCTCGTCAAATGCACGGTCTACTGCAAGAAAAGGGCCTGCGCGTCTCCGTCCGGGAAGCGTTGCCAGGCGCTATCCTTTTTTGCAATGCGTTATAAGAAAGCGCTCTTCCTGTTCCTTCTGCTTCCGCTGTTCGCCTGGGGCGGCGAACGGTGCCTCGCCATAGACGGCGATACGCTGGTGTGCAACCGGCAGAAGGTGAGGCTGGTCAATGTCGACGCGGCCGAGCTGGGGGAGGCGGGTGGGGCGGCGGCCAGGCGCCGCCTGCAAGGCCTGGTGCGCGGGCGCGCCGTGACGCTCAAGTCCCACGGCCAGGACCGCTATGGGCGCCTGCTGGCCGAGGTTTATGTCAATGGCCGGCGCATCGAGCAGGCGGATGTCGGCCCACGCCGCCCGCGCAGGCGATGAACTGCGACGCGCTGGTGCTGGGCGCGGGGATGGTGGGCATCTGCGCCGCCGTCCACCTGCAGAAGCGCGGCCGCGCGGTGGTGCTCATCGACCGCCGCGGCGCGGCGGAAGAGACCTCGTACGGCAATGCCGGCCTGATCCAGCGCGAGGGCGTCTACCCGTACGGCTTTCCCCACGACTTCGGCGCGCTGCTGCGCTACGGCCTCAACCGGACCATCGACGCCTATTACCACCCCTCGGCGCTGCCGCACCTCGCGCCGTTCCTGTGGCAGTACTGGCAGCACTCGCGGCCGGCGCGGCACGCGGAAGTGGCCCGCCGCTACGCGCCGCTCATCGAGCACTGCGTGCGCGAGCACGATGCGCTCGCCCTTGAGGCGGGCGGCGCACAATTCATCCGGCGCACCGGCTGGATCAAGGCATTCCGCACCGAGCGCGAGCGCGACAAGCGCTTCGCGGAGGCCGAGCGCTGGCAGCGCGAGTTCGGCATCCATTTCCGCGCGCTCGACGCTGCCGCCCTACGGGAGATGGAGCCGCATCTCGCCCCAGTGCTGAGCGGCGGGGTGCACTGGACCGATCCGGCAAGCGTGGACGACCCGCGAGGCCTGGCGCTGGCGTACCTGGGCCTGTTCCAGCGGCTCGGGGGCCAGTTCCTGCAGGCCAACGCAGCCGGCCTCGAGGAGGAGGGCGGCCGATGGCGGCTGCGCACGCCCCAGGGGCTGCTTTCGGCCGGCATGGCGGTCATAGCGCTTGGCCCATGGGCGGAAACGCTGACCCGCCGGCTGGGCTACCGCCTGCCGCTGGCGGTAAAGCGCGGCTACCACATGCACTACCGGGCCGCGGGAGAGGCGAAGCTCAACCATCCGCTGCTCGACACGGAGCGGGGCTACTTCCTTGCCCCGATGCGCCAGGGCATCCGGCTGACCACCGGCGCGGAGTTCGCCCTGCGCGACGGGATGAAGACGCCGGTGCAGCTCGCGCGCGCCGAGCCCATCGCCCGCGAGCTGTTCCCCCTTGCCGAGCGCCTGGACGCCGAACCCTGGATGGGCTCGCGCCCTTGCACCCCGGACATGCTGCCGGTGATCGGCAAGGCGCCGCGCCACCGCGGCCTGTGGTTCGCTTTCGGCCATGCCCACCATGGATTCACCCTGGGCCCGGTGACCGGTCGCCTGATCGCCGAGCTCGCCACCGGCGAGGCGCCGTTCGTGGACCCGACGCCGTTCGCCGCCGAGCGCCTGGAGGGGATTCGCATTGCTCGCGAAGTGCGCTAACGTTAGCGCAGAGGAGGAGTCCATGAGAGTTCAGAACCCGTTTCGCCGCCGCCTGCTCGGGGCTGCGGCAGCCACGGCCGCGCTCGGCCCCTGGCCGCTCGCCCGCGCGCAAGCCTTTCCGTCACGCAATATCCGCGTCGTGGTGCCCACCCGGCAGGGCGGGGGCGCGGAGCGCCTCGCCCGCGTATTCGACGATTTCTGGGGACCGCTGCTCAAGACGAACTTCGAGTACGACTTCTTCCCCGGCGCGGCGGGGCAGGTGGGTTATGAGGTATTCGTGCACAAGCGCGACAAGGACGCCTACAACCTGCTGTTCGGCAACATGGGGCCGGAGATGATCATGTACGCCCTGCGCAAGCCGAAGTACCGGTTCCCGGAGGATTACCAGTACTTCTGCCGCACGGATATCGACGACAGCGTGGTCTTCGTCAAGCGCGACAGCCGCTTCAAGCGCGTCGAGGACCTCGTCGCCGAGGCGAAGAAGCGCACCGTCAACGTGGCGGTCAGCCGCCTCCCGCATCCCGCCTCGATCGGCATGCTGGCGCTCGGCGCCGCGGTCAAGGCCAGGTTCAACCTCGTGCCCTACGGCGGCGGCAATCCCACCATGGTCGCGGTCATGAGCGGCGAGGTCGACTGCGGCGCGCTGCCGATCGCCGGGCCGGTGGCGCAGCCCGAGCAGATGCGCGTGCTCGGCGTGTTCAACGACGTGAACAAGCTCGCCCGCTACAGCGACAACGCGCCGGCGATCAACGCGGTTTTCGGCACGAAGCTGCCCGAGCTGTCGTCGTCGCGCTCCTGGGCGATCCACACCGAGGCGATCGAGAAGTACCCCGAGCGCTTCGCGCTGCTGGAGAAGACCTCGCGCCAGGTATCGGACATGCCGGCCTACCGGGAGGCTTACGCGAAGACCGGCGCGCCGGTCGAGGGCATCAGCTACGGCGATCGCGAGGCGTGCAATCGCTACGTCAAGGGCATGGTGGAGCTCACCAACGAGTACCGCCCGCTGCTGACGGCAAAAAAGGGCTGACGTGGCGCCCAAGGCGGCGCTGGGCGCAGACCTGGTCATCCCCCTGCTCGCGGCCGGCTTCGCCGCATATTTCTTCTGGTCGATCGCCGACCTGAGCTGGGAAGCCAAGGCGAACGGGGTGCTGATCGGCACGCTGCTGGTCGGGCTGGTCATCCTCCAGCTCGCGCGCATCGGCCAGAGCCTCGCGCGCGGCACCGGCGACCTGCGCATGGATCCGCTGTGGCTGCCGCGCGAGGCGCTCGCCAAGCGGGTAGGCATGGTGCTGCTTACGGCGGCTTTCATCGTCGCGCTCGAGTGGCTGGGGCTCACCCTGGCGCTGCTGGTGGCGATGGCCCTTGCGCTGCGGCTCCTGGGCGTGCGCAGGCCCGGGACGATCGCCTGGGTGTCGTGCGCCGTGGCGGGCGTGGTCTACCTCCTGTTCGTCGCGATCCTGGACTCCGCCTTCCCCCACGGACCGATCGAGCAGCTGCTCGCGCGGCTTTTCGCCTGATCGCGAAGTGAGCTGGGATTTCCTGGCCGGGCAGTTCGCCGCGCAGTTCGGCCTGTGGTGGCTGATCGTGCCGGGCATTCTGCTCGGCATCGTGGTCGGCATCCTGCCGGGGTTCAGCCCGCAGAACACCCTGATCATGCTGCTGCCCCTCACGCTCGCCCTGCCGGTGGAGCAGGCATTCGCGTTCATGGTCTCGCTTTACTGCGCGAACCATCTGGCGGGCGGCGTGCCGGCCATCCTGGTACGGATCCCCGGCTCCGGCGGCGCGGCGGCCACCACGCTCGACGGCTACCCGATGACCCGCAAAGGGCAGGCGCAGCAGGCGCTCGTGCTGTCGTTCGTCGCCTCGGTGGCCGGCGGCCTGATCACCACCCTGGCCACGCTGGCGCTGCTGCCCTGGCTGTCGCAGATCGGCCTGTACCTGCGCTCGGTGGAGATGGTGGTAGTGATGCTGTTCGGCCTTACGCTGATCGCGGTGATCGCGGCCAGGGACACGCTCAAGGCGCTAATCGCCGGATTCTTCGGCCTGCTCATCGGCGTGATCGGCACCGACCACATCTACAACGCGCCGCGCGCCACCTTCGGCTTTCTCGAGCTCTACGACGGCGTGCCGCTGGTCGCGGCGCTCATCGGCCTGTTCGCCGTGTCCGAGGCGCTGGTGATGATCGAGGAGAAGATGATCGTCGCCCGCGAGGGGCGCGAGCGGGCCATGCGCGCGAGCTGGGCCGAGACCCTCGACGGACTGCGCATCGCCGCGCGCAAGTGGTGGCACATCGTGTGGACCTCGTTCGTCGGCCTGTTCATCGGCATCGTGCCCGGCGCCGGCGCGAGCATCGCCGCCTTCGTCGCCTACCAGCAGTCGCGCCTGTGGTCGAAGCACCCCGAGCTCTACGGCACCGGCGTGCCCGAGGGCGTGATCGCGCCCGAGGCCGCGAACAACGGCGTCACCTCCGGGACCCTGGTGCCGATGATGGCGCTCGGCGTGCCCGGGGGCACCACCGCGGCGGTGATGATGATCGTGCTCCAGTACCACGGCATGGTGATGGGCCCGCGCCTTTTCCAGACCGACCCCGGCCTGGCGTACGGCGTGTTCGTCGCCATGGCGGTGGCCTATGTGTTCATGATCTTCACCATCCTGCCGTTCGCCCGCTACATGGCGCGCATCGTGCTGATCGAAACCACCTATCTTGCGCCGATCATCATCCTCGTGACCATCGTGGCGGCATTCAGCGAGCGGCAGTACCTGTTCGACATGGCGCTCGCGCTGGTATTCGGCGTGATCGGCTACATCGCGCACAAGACCAACTATCACGTCACCGCGATGCTGATCGGCATCATCCTCGGCCCGCTGTTCGAGCAGTACCTGGTGCGCGCGCTGCGCATCTCCGAGGGCGACGTGCTGGTGCTGTTCTCCTCCACGCTCGGCAACGTCCTGTGGGGCCTGCTGGTGCTCTCCCTGGTCCTGCCTTACGTGCGCAGGTTGCGCAGGCCTCAGACCGTGGCGTGAGCCGAGCCCGGCTGCGGCAGTAGCGCGTCCCCGGCGGCCTCGCTGAAAGGCACGCCCTGCGGCAGCAGGATGGACACCGAACGCACGCGCTGGTGCCGGCCGTCGACGCCCGGCGGCCGCACGCCTCTGGCGAGGCCCTCGGCCGCGGCGATCAGCCGGCGGCGGGCCATTATGATGCCCTGGTCGGTCGGCACCAGGTTTTCGCGGGTGCGGTCCTGGATGGCGCCCATGCTCTCCTGCACCGAGGCGTCCTGCATGGCGAAGCCCTCGACGCCGGAGAAGCTGCGGCCTTCGCGCTGCGCCTTGCGATCCATCAGGTAGTCGTTGTCCCGGTTGGCGAGCGGCCGGAACGTGCCCGGTATCAGCGGCGTGTGGATGCCCTTGCCAACCTCGAGCGCTTCGCGCTCTTCGGGCGTCAGCGCCCGCGTGGCGTGGTGGTTGGTGCTCCACGCCCAGCAGTTCTCGTCGTCGATCGGCACCCACGAGTGCCCGCCGATCGGGTGGTCGGCGCGCGGCGGAATCAGCGTGAAGCTCGGCATCACCCACTGCGTGATGCGCCAGTAATACTTGCCGTCCTCGGCATTGCGCCGCACCCCGATATAAAGGCCGCCGGGCGACTCGACCACCTCGAACTGCGGCCGCAGGTCCTTCAGGTTGTACTCGTTGCCCTTGGCACCCCGGAACAGCGGGTCCACCTTCATCGTATGGCGGTGCAGGAACGACACGTGGCTCGAGTCAATCCCGCCTTCCATCGCCTGCAGGTAGTTGCATTCCTGCCAGCGCTTGGAGACGTAGCGATGCGCCGCGGGCACCGTGGCCCACTCGTGCTCGGGCAGCGGCGGCTGGTGGGCGGGCGGTCCCATGTAGGTCCACAGCACGCCGCCGCGCTCCACCAGCGGGTATGACTTCAGCTTCATGCGCCGGCAAAGCTGGGGGTTGTCCGGCTCGGACGGAATCTCGACGCACTGGCCGCTCACGTCGTACTTCCAGCCGTGGTAGGCGCAGCGCAGCCCGCCTTCCTCGTTGCGCCCGAACCAGAGGGAGACGCCGCGATGGGCGCAGAACTCGTCGATCAGCCCGAGGCGGCCCTGCGAGTCGCGGAACGCGATCAGCCGCTCCGACAGCAGCTTCACGCGCACCGGCGGGCAATCGGCGGCAGGCAGCTCGGCGGCGAGCAGCGCCGGCAGCCAGTAGCAGCGGAACAGCTCGCCCATCGGCGTGCCCGGGCCGGTACGGGTGAGCAGCTCGTTCTGTTCGGCGCGCATGCCGAAAGTTTAGCCGGTTACCACACGCGCAGCCTGACCTGCAGCGCGAGGGCGCTCGTGTTGTTCGGGTGCGGCAGGAAGATCAGGTGGGCCCCCAGGGCGCGGTATTCGGCGGATAGCGCCGGCAGCACGATGGGAAAAGTCTTGCCGTCCCGGACATCCGAATAGCCGTCGATCAGCGCGAACGCGAAGCCGCCGCTGAATCGCAGGCGGTCGAACGCGAGCTGCAAGGGTCGCCAGTGGTAGCCGACATAGCGGCTGCGCTCGTCGTTGCTGTTCGTGAAAGTGCCCGCCAGCAGTCCGTGCTTGGGGGTGATGAAGGCCTCGATACCGAAGCCGTAGTTCTCCTCGCGGTAGTCACGGTCCTCCTTCAGATGGTGCGAGAACATGCCCGGGTTGAGCCATACCTGCGTGCCCAGGTCGTCCGCTGCGGCAGCGCGGTTACCGGCGCCGTGAGCCGGCCGTCCGGCGTTGCTCCGGGACGACGGCTTGCCAGCGGCACCTATACTGTATATAAACACACTATCATGGCGGCCCTCGAAGAGATCCTCCAGCGGCAACCCGTCTGGCGCGGCGGGGCGCTCGCCTGCGCCGTTCCGGCGATTCCCAGCGGCTTCGGCGAGCTCGACCGCGAGCTGCCCGGCGGCGGCTGGCCGGTGGGAAGCCTGAGCGAGATCCTCGGCGGGCAGGAAGGCATCGGCGAGCTGCAGCTCGTGCTGCCGGCGCTCGCCCGGCTGTCCTGGGCCGGCAAGCGCGCGATCTGGCTGGCGCCGCCGCACCTGCCGTATGCGCCGGCGCTCGCGGCCGCGGGCGTCGACCTCGCACAGCTTGCCGTAGTGCGCGCACCTGGGCGCCGGGACGCGCTCTGGGCCGCCGAGCAGGCGCTGCGCTCCGGGAGCTGCCATGCGCTGCTCGCCTGGCTACCCAGCGCGCGCTACGAAGAGCTGCGGCGCCTGGCGGTGGCGGCCGAGGCCGGGCACACCTGGGTGGCACTGTTCCGGCCTCTGCAGGCCGCGCAGTCCGCTTCGCCTGCCGCGCTGCGCCTTTTCCTGGAGCCGGCGGGCGACGCGCTTTCCGTCCACATCCTCAAGCGCCGCGGCGCGCCGGCCGCCGCCCCGCTGCGCCTGCCGCTGAAAAGACCGGTCCATGCTCTGGCTCGCACTTCACTTTCCGCCCCTGCTGCCGGGCACGCTCGAGGCGATCGCCGCCTGGGCGTGCCAGTTCACGCCTAAGGTCTCGCCCGAGCCGCCGCAGGGCCTGCTGCTCGAGGTCGAGGGCAGCCTGCGCCTGTTCGGCGGCATGGGCGGGCTTGCCGAAAGAATCGGGGCGGGGATCGCGTCCATGGGATTCCAGGCCGGGATTGCCGCGGCCGCGACGCCACGTGCAGCGGTTTGGCTTTCACGCTCTCCCGTTCAAGATCTTGAGAAAGTGGACATCGAGGCCGCGTGCAGCGGCGAGCCGCTCGCCTTCCTGCAAGGCATCGGCATCGATACCGTAGGCGCGCTGCTGCGCCTGCCGCGCGCAGGGCTGGCGCGGCGCTGCGGGCAGGCGCTGATCGACGATCTCGATCGCGCGCTCGGCGTCCTCCCGGAGCCGCGCGCCTTCTTTTCGCCGCCGCCGCGCTTTGCCGCGAAGCTCGAGCTGCCGGCGCAGGTGACGCACGCCGAGGCCCTGCTGTTCGCGGCGCGCCGCCTCCTCGTGCAGCTGGAAGGCCTGCTGGCCGCGCGCCAGGCAGGCATCCGCAATTTCACCCTGATTCTGATTCAAGAGGAAAATCAAACTGCCCTGGACATCGGCCTGGCATCGCCTGCGCGCGAGGCCGGGCGCCTGGCCGAAGTCCTGCAGCAAAAGCTTTCGACCGTGACGCTGGCGCAGCCCGTGGAGTCCATCGGCCTCGAAGCCGCGGATTTCGAGCCGCTGCACGGCCGCAGCGCCGGCATGTTCGGCGATGCGGGGGCCGAGGCCGAAGGCTGGGCGCGCCTTCTCGAGCGGCTGCGCGCGCGCCTGGGGCGCGAGGCGGTGAGCGGCCTCGCCACGCATCCCGACCACCGGCCCGAGCATGCCTGGCGGCGCGTCGAGCCGGGCGAGTGGGATCCGCATGATTTTCGCCAGCCGGGGCCGAGACCGCTTTGGCTTCTTGAAAAAAGACCGCTCAGGGAAAGCGAGTTCGAGCTGCTCATCGGTCCCGAGCGCATTGAATCGGGGTGGTGGGACGGCGACGAGGCGAGCCGCGATTACTTCGTCGCGCAGATGGCCGATCAGTCGCTTGCCTGGGTCTATCGCGAGAAGGAGGGCTGGTTCCTGCATGGCCTGTTTGCCTGATTACGCCGAGCTGCACTGCCTTTCCAACTTCAGCTTCCTGCGCGGCGCCTCGCATCCGGAAGAGCTGGTGGAGCGCGCCGCCGCGCTCGGCTACGCGGCGCTCGCGCTCACCGACGAATGCTCGCTCGCCGGCGCGGTGCGCGCCCACCTGGCGGCGAAGGAATGCGGGCTCAAGCTGATCCACGGCACCGAAGTCGTTCTTGAAAGCCATAAAGCGGTGCTGCTGGCGAGCGACCGCAAATCGTACGGCGCGATCTCGGCGCTGATCACCGCCGGCCGGCGCCGCAGCAAGAAGGGTAGCTATTCGCTTTCACGCGCCGACATGGAGCAGCTCGCCGGCAGCGGCGCGCTGGTGCTTTCGATCACGCAGAAGGAAGAGGAGGCGAGATGGATCGCCGAGCGCTTTGCGGGCCGCGCCTGGCTCGCCGCCGAGCTGCATTGTGGACCGAATGACCGGGCGAAGCTCGATGCTCTCAGAAGCATTTCAAGAAGAACCGGGTTGCCCCTGGTGGCGGCGGGCGACGTGCACATGCACCTGCGCTCGCGCCGGCGGCTGCAGGATGTGCTCACCGCGGTGCGCCTGGGCAAGGCGGTGGCCGGGTGCGGGCAGGCGCTTTACCCGAACGCCGAGCGCCACCTGCGCCTGCGCATGCGCCTGGCGCAGCTTTATCCCGCGGAGCTGCTGGCCGAGACCTTGGCAGTGGCTGCCAGATGCGAGTTCTCTCTCGATTCTCTTAGATATGAATATCCTGCGGAGCTCGTGCCGGAAAGCGAAACCCCGGCGAGCTGGCTGCGCAAGCTCACCGCGGAGGGCCTGCGCTGGCGCTTCCCGGCCGGGGTGCCGCCGAAGGTGGCCGAGCTGGTCGAGCACGAGCTGGCGCTGATCGCCGAGCTGCGCTACGAGCCGTTCTTCCTCACGGTGCATGACGTGGTGCGCTTCGCGCGCGGCCAGGGGATCCTGTGCCAGGGGCGGGGATCGGCGGCCAACTCGGTGGTGTGCTACGCGCTCGGCATCACCGAGGTGGACCCGGCGCGCATGAGCATGCTGTTCGAGCGCTTCGTCTCGCGCGAGCGCAACGAGCCGCCGGACATCGACGTCGACTTCGAGCACCAGCGGCGCGAGGAGGTCATCCAGTACGTCTACTCGAAGTACGGCCGCGGCCGCGCGGCGCTCGCCGCCACCGTGATCTGCTACCGGCCGAAGAGCGCGGTGCGCGACGCCGGCAAGGCGCTCGGCCTGCCGCCGGACGAAGTCGACCGCATGGCGAAGGCGTTTGCATTCTGGGACACGAAGGTAGAAGCAACCCATCCGGTGCTGCAGATCGCCGCCATGCTGGTGGGCTTTCCGCGCCACCTGTCGCAGCACGTCGGCGGCTTCGTCATCTCGCGCGGCCCGCTCGCCGAGCTGGTGCCGGTCGAGAACGCCGCCATGCCCGGGCGCACCGTGATCCAGTGGGACAAGGACGACCTGGAGGCGCTCGGGCTGCTGAAGGTGGATGTCCTGGCTTTGGGGATGCTGTCGGCAATTCGCCGCGCACTGGAAATGATCGACATGAAAATTCATGAGATCCCCGCCGAAGACCCCGCGGTCTACGACATGATCCAGAAGGCCGACACAATCGGCGTGTTCCAGATCGAGTCGCGCGCGCAGATGAGCATGCTGCCGCGCCTGCGCCCGGCGTGCTTCTACGACCTGGTGATCGAGGTGGCGATCGTGCGCCCCGGGCCGATCCAGGGCGGCATGGTGCACCCGTACCTGCGCCGCCGGCGCGGCCTCGAGTCCGTGGCCTATCCCAGTCCCCAGGTCAGAAAGGTTCTCGAAAGAACCCTCGGGGTGCCGATCTTCCAGGAGCAGGTGATGGAGCTCGCGATGGTGGCCGCCGGCTTCACCCCGGGCGAAGCCGACCGCCTGCGGCGCTCCATGGCGGCCTGGAAGAAGCGCGGCGGTCTGGAGCATTTCGAGCAGAAGCTCAAGCAGGGCATGGAAAGAAACGGCTACAGCGCGCAGTTCGCCGATGCCATCTACCGCCAGATCCTCGGCTTCGGCGAGTACGGTTTCCCGGAATCGCATTCGGCCAGCTTCGCGCTGCTGGTCTACGTCTCCTCGTGGCTGAAGCGCCACCATCCCGCGGCGTTCTGCGCCGCGCTGCTCAACAGCCAGCCGATGGGCTTCTACGCGCCTTCGCAGCTGGTGCAGGACGCGCGGCGCCACGGCGTCGAGGTGCGTGCGCCCGATGTCAACGCCAGCGAATGGGACTGCACGCTGGAGGACGGCGCGCTGCGCCTGGGGCTGCGCATGGTTTCAGGGCTTGCGGAAGCGGAAGGGCGGCGCATCGCCGAAGCAAAACCGTACCGCTCGGTGCCCGAGTTGAACCTCAACAAGAAAGCCCTTCGTTGCCTGGCGTCCGCCGGGGCGCTGCAGGCGCTGGCCGGGCACCGGCGCCTCGCGCACTGGGCCGCGGCGGGCGCGGAGCGGCGAGCGCCGCTCGACGCGCCGGCGGCCGAGCGCATGCCGCAGCTCGCGCCGCCGCGCGAAGGGGAGGATATCGTCGCCGATTACGCAAGCCTCGGCCTGACGCTCGGCCGGCATCCGCTCGCGCTGCTGCGCGAGCGCCTGCGAAAGCACAAACTGATAAGGGCCGGGGAATTGCAGGCGCTGCCCCATGGCAGCGTGGCCCGCATCGCCGGCCTGGTCACCTGCCGGCAGCGGCCGGACACGGCGAGCGGCGTGATTTTCGTCACGCTGGAGGACGAAACGGGCAACGTCAACGTGGTGGTGTGGAAGAGCCTGAGCGAGCGCCAGAAGCCCGCGCTGCTCGGCGCTCGCCTGCTGGCGGTGCAGGGCGTGATCGAGCGCGACGGCGACGTGGTGCACCTGGTGGCGCGGCGCCTCGCGGACTACAGCACGCTGCTGGGGCCGCTCGCTGCAGCTTCGCGCGACTTCCACTAAGATCACCGCAGTGGACAGCCAGGAAGACATCCTCGGTCTGATCGCAGCGCGGCGCGCCCGGCGCCCGGCGAGGCCGCTGCCGTTTCTGGACGACCTGTTCCGCCGGCTGGCGCGCTGCGAGCCCGGCGAGGCGGAATCCACGGAGGGACTGATCTGGGACGTGTGGATGAGCCATCCGCACAGCGCCGCCGCGCAGGCGCTCGAGCTCGCTACGCGCGACATCGCCGCCCGGCGCTACGACATCGCGGAGACCCGGCTCAGCCGCCTGCTGCGCCGGGCGCCGGATTTCGCCGAGGCCTGGCACAAGCGCGCCGCGCTGTACTACCTGCTCGGCCGGGACGCCGAATGCCTGCGCGACATCCGCCGCACCCTCGAGCTCGAGCCGCGGCACTTCGCCGCCATGCTGCATTTCGCCGAAATCCTGCTGGGCGGCGGTGCGCCGGCCGAAGCGCGTTTCGCATTTCATGCGGCGCTTACGCTGCATCCGCATCTGTCCCGGGCGAGACAGGCGCTGGCTGACAAAGCCTGACCCCCCGGGGGGCGGGGCCCCCGCCTATAATCGGCCCATGAGCGAAACCGCCTATAAAGTCAAAGTCGCCAAGGACCTAGAGGATCTCATTCCGACCTTCCTGAGCAACCGCAAGAAGGAGCTGGACGCGCTGCGTGTGGCGCTGGCCGCGGCCGACTTCGAGCAGCTGCGGCAGCTCGGGCACCGCATGCGCGGGGTCGGCAACTCCTATGGCTTCGACGACGTGACGGTGCTCGGCAAGCATATAGAGGAGGGCGCGCGCAGCGGCGACAAGGCCAGCCTGGAGCGGCACATCGCGCAGTACGGCGAGTACCTGTCCCGGGTCCAGATCGCCTATGAATGAGCGCGGTGACTGATCTCGCGGCGACCGGGCGGCGCGCGCCGGCGCATTTCGGCTTCCGCGTCCTGGTCGTGGACGACGACCCGGACATGGCCGGATTCCTGGGGCAGCTGCTGGAGCACGAAGGCATGATGGTCGAAAGGCTGTCCGACGGCGAGAGCGCCGTGCGCCGCATCCTGGCTTCGCCCCCGGACATGGTGCTGCTCGACGTCGTTCTGCCGGGCTGCGACGGCTTCGAGATCTGCGAGCGGCTGAAGTCCCACGCGGCAACCGCGCTGGTCCCGGTGATCCTGGTCACCGCCCTGGAGGACCACGAGAGCCGGGTACGCGGCATCCAGGCGGGCGCCGACGACTTCCTTTCCAAGCCGGTCAGGCGGGAGGAGCTGCTGGCCCGCGTGCAGACGCTGCGCCGCCTGCACGAGACGCGCCGCGAGCTCGAGGCCCGGCGCCTCGACGCGGAAGTCCAGCGCAAGGAGGCGATCCGCAAGGCCTTCTCGCGCTATGTGTCGCCGAGCCTGGCCGACCGCATCGTCGGCGAGCTCGAATCGGAGAAGGAGGCGTTCGGCGACGCGCATCGCGTCCACGTAGTGGCGCTGTTTGCGGACCTGCGCGGCTTCACGCGCCTCACCGAATCGGTGGAGGTCGGCGAGGTCGTCGGCATGCTCAACGAGTACTTCACGGTGATCACCGAGGCGGCCTACCGGAGCGAAGGCACCATCTTCAGCATGGCGGGCGACAGCCTGCTGGTCGGCTTCAACGTGCCGTTCCCGCAGCCGGACGCCGCGGTGCGCGCGTGGCGCACCGCGCAGGACATGGTGGCGAGCTTCGCTCCCGTGCTCGCGCGCTGGACCCGGCGCGGGGGCATGCCCACCGGCATCGGCCTGGGCATCGCTTCGGGCGAGGCGATCGTCGGTAACATCGGCTCGCCGCACTACATGAGCTACACCGTGATCGGCGACGCCATCAATACCGCGGCGCGCCTGACGCAGATGGCTGCCGCCGGGGAGGTGCTCGTCTCGGGCGCCGTCTACCAGGCGGTTTGCGCCGCGCTGCCGGCCGCGCGGCTGGCGCCGCGCGGCGACCTGGCGCTGCGCGGCAAGGCCGAAGCGATTCCGGTCTATTCCATCCGCCTGTAGGCCATGCGCGTCCTCATCATCGACGACGACGAGGACCTGCGCACGCTGCTGGCCCACTATCTGAAGCAGGAGTGGCCCGACGCCGAGCTCGAGCAGTTCGACCCGCTCGACCGCCCCATGCCGGACGCGTCCTACCCGCTGAGCAGCTACGACGTCGTGATCCTCGACTACCAGCTGGGGCGCGGCGACGGGTTGAAATGGCTGGCCGAGTTCAAGCAGCGCCCCGACTGCCCGAAGATCCTGTTCCTGACCGGGGCCGGCAACGAGATCATCGCCGTGCGCGCCATGAAGGCCGGCGCCGACGACTACCAGCGCAAGCAGGAGCTGACGCGCGAGCGGCTGATCACCTCGGTGCGCGAGCTGACGCTGGACGCCGTCGAGCGGACCATGTCGCCCGAGCTCGCGGCGCGGATGGCCGGGCATACCCTGGGCGCGCGCATCCGGATTCCGGGGATCAACGTGCTGCATCTCATCGGCGAGGGCGGCACGGCGCGCGTGTACCTCGCTTCCCGCGAGAGCGACGACGAGCCGCTGGTGGTCAAGATCCTGCGCGCCGAGGTGACCGCCGACCCGAAGGCGCTGGCGCGCTTCATGGAGGAATACGCGCTGGTGGAGCGCATCGACAGCCCGCACGTGGCGCGCATCCACGACCACGGCACCTCCCACGAGCACGCCTACCTGGTGATGGAGTTCTTCGAGGGCGGCGACCTGCAGCAGCGGCTCGGCGGCAAGGCCCTGGCGCCGGCGGAATCCCTGCGCATGTTCCGCGAGCTGATGATGGCGCTCGGCGACATCCACGAGAAGGGCATCCTGCACCGCGACCTGAAGCCGCAGAACCTCATGTTCCGCAGCGACGGCACGCTCGCGATCGTCGATTTCGGCATTGCCAAGCACATCGACGCGATCGACATGACCGGCGTGGGCGAGATCCTCGGCACGCCGCGCTACATGAGCCCGGAGCAGGTGCAGGGCAAGGCGCTCGACCTGCGCACCGACATCTACAGCGCCGGGGTGCTGCTGTACCAGATGCTCACCGGCCGGCACCTGTTCGAGGGCGAGACGGCGGTCGAGGTCGCGCTGCAGCACCTGAACACGCCGCCGCCGCCGCTGCCCGAGCACCTGGCCGAGTACCAGCGCCTGATGGACAAGCTGGTGGAGAAGGACCGCGACGCGCGCTTTCGCAACGCCGACGAGGTGATCGGCTTCCTGTCGCGCAAGTTCTACCAGCACTCTTCGAGCGCCGACAAGACTCAGCCCCTGTAGCTACGGCAGCTTTTTCCAGATCTCGCGCAGCTGGTCGGGGAGATCCTTCGGGGAGAACGGCTTGGAGATGGTGCCGGCGGCGCCCATCTTGGAGAGCTCGTCCAGGTCGCGCTGCGCCGCCTTGGCGGTGATGAACACTACCGGCAGCTGGCTGGTCTCCGGGCGCAGCTTCATCTGGCGGAATACCGCCGGGCCGTCCATCTTCGGCATCATCCAGTCGAGCATCACCAGGTCCGGCTTGAAGCTGGTCATGGCCTCGATCGCCAGCGTCGGGTCGCCCACCACCTCGACGGTCATCTTGCCGACGCGCTCCAGCGACATGCGCACGATGCGCTGGATGTCCTCGTCGTCCTCGACGTAGCAGATGCGGTTCAGCGGGCGTTCAGGCATGGGATCTCCGGTTCCTCGTCTGGGGTCAGGTTCGCGGCAGCTCGAACCAGAAGGTGGTGCCGCCGCCGGGGCGGTCCTCGAAGCCGATGCGGCCGCGCATCATCTCGATGATGCGTTTGCAGATCGCGAGGCCCAGGCCGGTGCCGCCCTTCTGGCGCGACGCCGTGGAGTCGGCCTGGGCGAAGCGGCTGAAGATGCGGCCGCGGAAGGCCTCGGGGATCCCCGGGCCGCGGTCCTGGACCTCGACGCGCACCAGCCGCCCGTGGTCCTCCATGCGGATCTCGACCGCGCCGTCCTCGGGCGAGAACTTGGCCGCGTTGGACAGCAGGTTGGTCATCACCTGCAGCAGGCGCTTGCGGTCGCCGAGCACGCTGCGCCCCGGCAGCGACGAGGCGAGCTCGAAGCGCACCCCGAAGCGCTCGCCGAAGGCCTTGTTGAGCACCATCGCCTCGCGCACCACCTCGTCGATCGCGATCTGCTCGGGCGACAGGGTGAGCTTGCCCGACTCGATCTTCTCGATGTCGAGCAGGTCGTTGATCAAGTCGAGCAGGCGCTGGCCGTTGCGCTCGGCGACGGTGGTCATCTCGGCGATGTCCTTCTCGACCTGGCCGACCACGCCGCTGTTGATGAGCTGCAGCGAGCCGATGATCGAGGTGAGCGGGGTGCGCAGCTCGTGGCTCAGGGTGGAGGTGAATTCCTTCTTCACGCGCTCGGCCTCGCGCTGCGCGGTGACGTCGCGTCCCTGCGCCAGCACGGCGATCACGGTGCCCTCGGGCGCGACCAGCGGCGTGAAGGTCCAGTCGCAGATGACGTCGATGCCGTCGCGCCGCGGGTTGCGGATCAGGCCCGCTTCGGGCGTGTGCGTGTCGAGCATGCGTTTCCAGCGCTTGTCGAAGTCGGCGTGGAACTCCGGCCGCACCAGGAAGCGGATGTCGCGGCCGATGAGCTCGGCCGCGGTGTAGCCGAACAGCAGCTCGGCGGCGTTATTCACCTCGGTGATCGCGCCCTGCCCGTCCATCTCGAGCACGGCGATCGGCGCGCGCTCGGCGAACAGCTCCAGCTTGCGGCCGCTCGCCTCGACCTGCCGCCGCGCGTCCTCGAGCTCCACCAGCTGGCGCTCGAGCCGCTGGTTGAGCACGCTGTAGTCCTCGGTCAGGCGGCCGTAGGCGTGGCGCAGCCGGTATCCCGAGTGGAACACCTGGGTCAGGCGATAGGCGATCGCCACGTTGATCGCGTAGAACATCGGCACGAGCAGGGCGATCTCCGTGAACAGGCGATTGCCGAAGGTCGCCAGCACGTAGGTGAACGGCACGACGATGCCGGCGGCGTAGAGGGCGAAAATCGGCCACGAAGCGGCGTACACCGGGATGCCGCCGGACATCATGCCGGCCAGCAGGAACGCGAGGAACACCTGCTGCTCGTCCGTATGCGAGGGGAAGAACACGGCGCCGGCGAAGCCCCAGTTGGCGCCGCTCGCCAGCGCGGCGATGCCCAGCCAGCGCAGCCACTGCCCGGGATCTTCCGCCTTGTCCGCGCTGCGGCGGTAGGCATAGAGCAGGGTGGCGCTCGCCGCGGTGATGATCAGCACCAGGCCCCACCAGAACAGCACCAGCTCGCGCAGCCGCAGCTCCCAGAACTCGAACGTGGCGATCGCGCCGATGGCGAAGGTGGTGAGGATGCTCAGCCACATCTGGCCGTACAGCTGGCCAACCCGGTCGGCGAGCACCGCGCGCGGGTCGGCGCGCTCCCGGATGCCGGCAGCGGTTTCGGGCGGCGAGGCGGCGACGGAAGCGGCGACGGCCGCGCCCTCGGCGGTGCTGGTGGGATTCATCGGCGCGGCATTGTCCCTGCGCCAATTCTAAGTCGAAAGGCAATACTGCCGGGAGGCTACAGTCCCTTGCCGTTGCGGATCACGCCGACCGCGATGCCTTCGATCGCCAGCGGCTCGTTTCGCAGATCGACTTCGAGGGTCTCGAAGTCCGGGTTCTCGGGCACCAGCTGCACCGCGTGGCCGCGGCGCCTGAAGCGCTTCACCGTCACCTCGTCGGCGAGGCGCGCGACGACCACCTGCCCGCTGCGCGCCTCCTGCGTTCGATGCACCGCCAGGAGGTCGCCTTCGAGGATGCCGGCGTCGCGCATCGACATGCCGCGCACGCGCAACAGATAGTCGGCGCGCGGCGTGAAGAGATTCGGGTCCACCTGGTAGCGGCCCTGCACGTGCTCCTCCGCGAGCATCGGGCTGCCCGCCGCCACCCGGCCGATGACCGGCAACTCGAGCAGGCGACCCGCGCGGCCCGCCGGCCGGCCGTCGCGCACGCGGATGCCGCGCGACGCGCCCGAGGAGATCTCGATGGCGCCTTTCTTCTCCAGCGCCCGCAGATGCTGCTCGGCGGCGTTCACCGAGCGGAAGCCCATGCGCTCGGCGATCTCCGCCCGGGTCGGCGGAAAGCCGGACACCTCGGTCAGCTCGCGGATCAGCTTCAGAATCTCGGACTGGCGGTCTGTAAGGGCATCCATTAGTGGCATTATGTACAGTATGCGGCGCATTGTCCACTTGGACATGGATGCCTTCTACGCCTCGGTCGAGCAGCGCGAGGACCCGCGGCTGCGCGGCCGCCCGCTGGCCGTGGGCGGCAGCCCGGAAGGGCGCGGCGTGGTGGCGGCGGCGAGCTACGAGGCGCG
>DASUUN010000006.1:0-6277 GCA_036374055.1 Burkholderiales bacterium | reverse complement strand
CGACGTGGGAAAGGTATCGCGCCGCGAACTGCGCGAGGAAACCTCTCCCTAAGACCGCATGGCGCAGCCCTTCTTCGTCGTCGAGCGCCTCACCAAGCGCTTCGGCGGACTGACCGCGGTCAACAACGTGAGCTTCGAGCTCAGGCGCGATCAGCTGGTCGGGCTGATCGGCCCCAACGGCGCGGGCAAGACGACGCTGCTGCGGCTCATCACCAAGATTTTGCGGCCCGACAGCGGCCGCATCCTGTTCAACGGCGAGGACATCAGTTCGCTGCGCCCCTGGGAGGTCGTCGAGCGCGGGATCTGCGGCACCTTCCAGAACACGCGCCCGTTCCGCCACCTGCCGATCGTGGCGAACGTGATGGTGCCGCTGGTCGCGCCGCGCGCCCGGCGCAGCGGCGAATGGGTGAAGCGCCTCGAGGCCAAGGCCATGGACGCGCTGGAATTCGTGGGCATCTCCGACATGGCGCTCGAGCCCGCTTCGGCCCTGTCGCAGGGCGACCTCAAGCGCCTTGAGGTGGCGCGCGCCATCGCCACCGAGCCGGAGCTTCTGCTGCTCGACGAGCCCCTCGGCGGCCTCAATTCCGCCGAGTCGGAGCTGCTGGCGAAGTCCATCCGGCGCCTGCACAAGGGCGGACGCTTCGGGCGCCTGCATTCCGAGGGACCGGCGGTGCTGATGATCGAGCACAAGCTGAAGGAGCTGATGTCGATCGTCGACCGGGTGATCGTGATCGACTACGGCGAGCTGATCGCCGACGGGCCGCCGGCGGAGGTGGTCAAGAATCCGAAGGTGATCGAGGCCTACCTCGGGAGCGAGCATGCCGCTGCTTGAGGTCAAGCATCTCAGCGTGCGCTATGACAAGGCGCAGATCCTCAACGGCGTGTCGCTCGCGGTGGACGACGGCGAGTTCGTCGGCCTGGTGGGCCCCAACGGCGCCGGCAAGTCGACCCTGCTGCGCGCCATCTCCGGGCTGGTGCGCTTCGAGGCGCACGCCAAGCGCGGCACCGCAGGCGACATCGTGCTGGAAGGCGAAGTGCGCCTGGCCGGCGAGCGCATCGACGGCCTCGCCCCTCACGAGATCCGCCGGCGCGGGCTGGTGCACTGCCCCGAGCGGCGCCGCCCGTTCCGGGAGCTCAGCGTGCTCGAGAACCTCCTCGCGGGTGCGTTCCTCTCGTCCAACAGGAGTGAAACCCAAGGGCGCCTGGAGCGAAGCTTCGCCCTGTTTCCGAGGCTGGCCGAGAGGAAGGACCAGGTCGCCGGCACGCTGTCGGGCGGCGAGCAGCAGATGCTCGCCACCGCGCGCGCGCTGATGTACGACGCGAAGCTGCTGGCGATCGACGAGCCCTCGCTCGGTCTCGCGCCGCGCATCCGCGAGGAGCTGTTCGCCGCGATCCGCAAGATCCACGCGGCCGGCGTGCCGGTGCTGCTGGTGGAGCAGGAGGTCGGCCAGGTATTCAAGATGGCCGACCGCAACTACGTCCTGTCTCAGGGCCGCATCATCGCCGAGGGCAGCGCGCGCTCACTGATGGCCGACGAGACGCTGCGCGCGGGCTACCTGGGCCTTTAGCGGCGCGCCGCAAAGGCGGCACAGGCTGCGCCAGGCGCCGTTGCGCTGCTTGCAGCGCGGGCATTGCGTCTCGATCTTGTCGCGCACCCAGGGGCTAAGGCCGCGAGGCATGAACAGCAGCACCAGCAGCACGATCACGGCGAAGATCAGCAGCCGCAGTTCGCCGAAGGCGCGAAAGCTCCCCAGCCACTCGGTCATGGGATAAAGGATGAACACCGCGGCCACCGGCCCGTAGATCGTCGCCACGCCGCCGAAAATCCCCCAGATCACCACCTGGAAGGAAAGCGCCACCTCCAGCGAGGAAGGCCCCGCCACGCGCAGGTAGTGGGCGAACAGCGCGCCGGCGAATCCCGCGGCGGCCGCGGCGATCGCGAACACCATCAGCTTGTAGCGCATCGTGTTGATGCCCGAAGCCCGCGCCGCGACCTCGTCGTCGCGGATGGCATGCAGCACGATGCCGAAACGTGAATCGGCGAGCAGCCACAGCCCGAACACGATGGCGAGCATGGAGATCGCGGCGACGTAGTAGTTCGCCGTGGGGCTGAGCACCAGCCGGCGCAGCCCCGAGATGCCGAGCTCGCCGCCGGAGAAGCCGGGGAAGGCGAACAGCAGGCCGAGCGCGATCAGCGGGAAGGCGAGCGTCGCGAGCGACAGGTACGAGCCCCGCAGCCGCAGGCACAGGTAGCCGACGAGGAAGCCGAACAAGGCCGCCACCGCGGCCCCGGCCCAGATCGTGGCCCAGGGCGTGATGCCGAGCTTGAGCGACAGCAGCGCGGAGGTGTACGCGCCGGCGCCGAAGAACAGGGCGTGGCCGAAGTTCACCTGCCCGGTGTAGCCGGCGAGCAGGTCCCAGCTCGCCGCGAAGATGGCGAAGATGCACGTCATGGTAAGGATGCGCAGCACGTACGCATCGTCGTAGACCCAGGGCAGCGCGACAAGCGCCAGCGCCCACAGCAGCACCAGCGTCCGCGACGGCAGCACGAACACCTCGTTCGTCAGCTCCGCCCAGGCGCGCCGCAGGAAATACATCAGCGCTCCTCCTCGAAGGCCACGCCGAACAGGCCCTCGGGCCGGGCGAGCAGCACCACCACCATGATGAGCAGCGCCACCGCGCCCTTCAGGTAGGCCCCCGCCGGCAGGGCGAACACCGTGATCGCCTCGACGTAGCCGATGATGAGCGCGCCGATCAGGCTGCCCTTGAGGCTGCCCAGGCCGCCCAGCACCACGATGGCGAGCATCGTGACCAGCGGCGCGAGCCACATGAACGGGTCGACCACGAATACCGGCGCCACGACCACGCCGGCGATCGCCGCCAGCGCCACCGAGATCGCCACCGTGGCCATGGCGACGCGGTGCACGTTCATGCCCATGAGGGCGGCCACTTCCAGGTCGTTGGCGGTAGCGCGGATGGCGAGCCCCAGCCGCGTGCGATACAGGACGAACCAGACCACCGTCAGCATGGCCGCGGCGACCACCAGGATCAGGAGGCGCTGATAGGGGATGCTCACGCCGAGCAGGCGCACTCCGCCCTCCAGGGTCGAGGGAATGCCCAGATAGTGGCCGCCGAAAGTGAACAGCATGACCTCCTGGAAGATGAGCGCGAGGGCGATGGTGGCGATGAGCACCGCCGCCTCGTGCTCGCGCACCGGCTCGATCACCAGCCGGTAGCACAGCACCGAGAACAGAGTTACGGCGCCCACCGCTATCACGCCCGAAATCAGGAAGCCCAGGCCGCCCTTGACCAGCAGCGCGTAGAAGCAGTACGCCGCAAGCATGTAGAACGCGGTGTGCGCGATGTTGACGATGCGCGCGACGCCGAAGATCAGCGAAAAGCCGATCGCGAGCAGGGCGTAGACCCCGCCGTTGACCAGCCCCGTTACGAGGATATCTTGTAGCAAAGGCGCGCTAGCGCGCCGGCATCTTGAACGGCTGCATGCCTTTCACGCTGGGCGGCCAGAACGGCACTTTCTTGCCGTCCTGCCACTGCACCGCGATGCCGGCGGTCTTGCCGATCGCCCATACCGGGTCGTGCCGCTTGTCGAAGGTGAGCGTGCTGCCTGCGCCGACGTGCTCCATTTTCTCGATGATCGGCACCAGCTTGTCGGCATTGGTGGTTCCGGCCTGCTCGATCGCCGCCTTGAGAAGCATGATCGCGTCGTGCGTGGAGGCGGTATAGGTGGGCATCTTGTTGAAGCGCGCCTTGTACGCCTTCACGAAGGGAATGGTCTTCGGCGTCATCTCGACTTCCGAGTACGTATCCAGCGTGGAGACGAATTGCGCCTTTCCCGCGGCCGCCTGCCAGAATTCCTCCTTCTGACCCTCGACGTTGATGCCCCAGGCGACCGCCTTCATGCCGCGCTCGCCCATCTGCCGCCCGACCGAGATGCCGACCGGGCCCGACAGCATGGTGAACACGATGTGGGCGCCGGCGCGCTCGATGGCCGAGAGCTCCGCGGTCACGTCGGTGGCCGTCGCCGACGGCTGCCACACGCCGACCACCTCCATCTTCAGCGCCGGCAGGTTCTTCTTTGCGGCCCCCACCAGCGCCTCGGTCCACACCGCCTTCTCGGCGAGGATGGCGACCTTGGGCGTCTGCGTCTTCAGCTCGGTGCGCACCTGCTGGGCGATCGAGCCCATGACCGCGAACAGCGTGCGGGCAAGGTCCACGTCCTTGGTCGGAGCCACGCGGAACCAGTACTTGTAGCGCTCGTAATTGGCTTCGACATTGGCGCCGAGCTTGGAATGGGCGGCGCCCACGCCGAGGAACAGCTTCTTGTAGTCCATCGCCACTTCCTGCATGGCGAGGACCGCCTCGGAGCGGAAGCCGCCGACCAGGAAATCGGCCTTGTCGCGCGTGATGACTCGCTCGATGGTATTGGTGGCGTCGGGCACCGACTGGATCTCGTTGGTGTCGCCGCGGATCAGCTCGATCTGCATGCGCTTGCCGCCGACGTTGATGCCGCCCGCCTTGTTGATCTCGTCGCGCGCCATCTGGGCGCCGGCCCAGTGGTGCTCGCCCTGCACGAAGGCCATCGGACCGAGGATGGCAATCTTGATGGTTTGCGCCTGGGCAGCTCCGGCCGACAGCGCCGCGGCAGCCACGGCAACGATGAAACGCAGCATAAGTCCCCGCTCCTCTTTGAATTACACTTTGCCAGCAATTCATCCCCTCGTCTAGGACCATGATTTGGTGGGAAGACTTCCGTGTCGGCGACAGCACTGAAATGGGTCGCCATACGTTCACCGAAGACGAGATCCTGAGCTTCGGGCGCGAGTTCGACCCGCAGCCCTTCCATGCCGACCCCGCCGCGGCCGGGGAGACGGTGTTCGGCGGGCTGATCGCGAGCGGCTGGCACACCTGCTCCGTCGGTATGCGCCTGATGGTGCAGAGCTATCTCGCCAGGACGGTGAGCCTCGGCTCCCCGGGCATCGACGACATCCGCTGGCTCAAGCCGGTGCGCCCGGGCGATACCCTGGTCTACCGGCGCACAGTGGTCGAAGCGCGCGCCTCCACGACGCGCAAAGGCGTCGGGCTGGTGAAGCACCGCTGGGAGGCGGTAAACCAGCATGGCGAGCTGGTGCTGACCATGGAAGGCTGGGGGCTCTTTGGCCGCAAGAATTGATCTGAATCACAAGATCCACGTCCTGACGAAGAAGGAAGAGCTGGACCACGTGCGGGTGCCCGGCAAGGTGGCCGTGGTGCTGGACATCCTGTTCGCCACCACCACCATGGTGACCGCGCTCGCCCACGGGGCCACCGAGGTGCTGCCGGTGCTCGACGAGGCCGCGGCACGCGCCTGCGGCAGCGGCCTGTCGCAGGGCTCCTGCGTGCTGGCCGGGGAGCTGTATGCCGAAACCATCCCCGGCTTCGCGCACCCGGCGCCGCTATCGCTGCTCGAGCACGGCGTGAAGGGCAAGTCGCTGGTCTACTGCACCACCAACGGCACGGTGGCCATGACGCAATGCGCGGGCGCGGCGCGCGTCTATTGCGGCTCGCTGCTCAACGCCCGGGCGATCGTCGAGCACGTGGTTGCCGCCCACCCGCGCGAAACCGTCCTGGTGGTGTGCTCGGGATCGGGCAACAATTTCAACTTCGAGGACTTCTACGGCGCGGGCTACTTCGTCGAGCGCTTCGCCGAGGCGCTGGGGGATGCGGCGGATTTCTCCGACGCGGCGAAGGCGGCGCTGCTGGTCTACCGCACCGCGCGCGCCCCGCACGCGCTGCTCGACTGCCGGGTGGGCCGCATGATGGTGTCGAAGGGGCTGGCGCACGAAGTCGAGTTCGCCTGCCGTTTCGACGCCCTCCCGGTGATACCGGTGCTCGAGCAGGGCCGGCTGCGCCTGCTCGCCTGAGGCTCAGGCGCGCTCGATCTCCGCGCTCACCGCCAGGTGGTCGGACAGCATGGACCAGGGCTTGCCGCGGTGCACGCGCGAGGAAGCGACTTTGAACCCGCGCACATAGATGCGGTCCAGGCGCAGCAGCGGCAGCACGCTCGGATAGGTGGGCTGCACGCGGCCCATGTGCGCCACCGAGACCTCGGTCATGCCCAGCCGGCGCTCGAGGATCGCCGTGGCGCGGTGCCGCCAGTCGTTGAAGTCGCCGGCCACGATGATCGGCACGTCGCGCGACGCGAGCTCCTCCAGCCGGCCGGAGATCGCCTCGAGCTGGCGGTTGCGGCCGCGCTCGTGCAGCGAGAGATGCACGCAGA
>DASUUN010000005.1:0-10451 GCA_036374055.1 Burkholderiales bacterium | reverse complement strand
CATCGTGAACGGGTCGCAGCGCTGGTACGAGCGGGGCGCCACGTGATCGAGACGCTGAACCGCGACTGCTTCTGCCCGAGTCTCGATGCCGGTCGGCTGGACCGGCTGATCGAGGGCCGTTTTCCGTTCGCGCAGGTCCCGGTGTTCGTGTCGCGCGCGCACGTGGACGAGATGGCGCGGTTGATCGCGGCCGTGGAGGACGTCGTGGCGCTGCCCGCCTACGGCGAAACCGTCCTGGCGCGCGCACCGCAGATCGCGCGCTTCGATTCCGGGGCGCTGGGCGTATTCGCCGGCTACGACTTTCACCTGGGGGCAGCCGGGCCGCGGCTCATCGAGATCAATACCAACGCGGGCGGCGCGCTGCTCAACGCGGCGCTCGGGCGGGCGCAGCGCGCCTGCTGCGATGAGGTGGCGGCGCTCGAAAGCGGCCCGATCCCGGTCGAGCGCCTGGAGCAGGTGTTCTTCGAGATGTTCGTGGCGGAATGGCGCCGCGCCGGCCGCGACGGCCTGCCGCGGCGCGTCGCGATCGTCGACGACGACCCGGAGCAGCAGTTCCTCTACCCCGAGTTCCTGCTGTTCGAGCGGCTTTTCCACCGCTTCGGCGTGGCGGCGCACGTGCTTGCGCCCGCGCAGGTCGGGCCGGAAAGCGGCATCGACCTGGTCTACAACCGGCTCACGGACTTCTATCTCGAGCAGCCGGAGCACGCGGGGCTGCGCGAGGCGTACCTTTCGGGCGCGCTGGTCCTGACGCCCAACCCCCGCGCGCACGCGCTGTATGCCGACAAGCGCAACCTCATTCTGCTGACGGACGAAGCCCGGCTGCGCGCGTGGGGCGTGCGCGAGCCGACGATCGGAACGCTGCTCGAGGGCATCCCCCGCACCCTGCCGGTCGGCGAAGCGCTGTGGCCGGAACGCCGCGCGCTGTTCTTCAAGCCGGCCGCCGGGCACGGCAGCCGGGCCGCCTATCGCGGCGACAAGCTCACGCGGCGGGTGTGGTCGGAGATCCTGAAAGGCGAGTACGTCGCGCAGGTGCTCGTGCCGCCGAGCGAGCGGCGCCTTTCGGCGGACGCGGCGATGAAGGTGGACGTGCGCAACTACGTCTATGCCGGCGAAGTGCAGATGCTCGCGGCGCGCCTCTACCAGGGGCAGACGACCAACATGCGCACGCCCGGCGGCGGCTTCGCTCCGGTCCTGACCACGCCTTCAGGCGTGGTTGAGCTCCACGCAGGAGTCGAGGGGGTGCGGCTGGAAGACGCCGAAGCCCTGTGCAAACGCGATCCCGCGCCTGTGCAGCGCGACTAGACCCGCACGGTCCTCGACGCACTCGGCGATCACCTTGATCTTCATGCCGGCGGCCACCTGCAGCAGCGCGCGCAGCTCCTCGTCGAGCGGCGCCGACCCGGTCAGCTGGCGCGTCAGGCTGCTGCACACTTTGATGTAGCGTATGCCGGGCGTTCTGAGGGGCTCGACGAAATCGGCGCCGCGGCCCAGACCGTCGATGATGACGCCGGAACCGAGCTTGCCGATCGCCGAGGCGAAGCGGTGGCCGGCCGGGGAAAGCGCATCGGGCTCGTCGACCTCGAACAGCAGGCGTTCGGCCTGCACCGCGCTCGCATTCAGCTCCCGCGCCACGAAGGCGGAAAACGAGCGGTCTTCCAGCGTCTGGGCGGAGATGTTCACGGAAAAGCAGCGCTGCGCGCCGCCCGACACGTGCCGCAGCACCTTGCGCACCACCCAGCGATCCAGCTCGGGCATCAAGCCGTAGTGCTCCAGCACCGGAAGGAACTCGCCCGGCGGGCATAGCGCCGCTTCCTCTTCGCGCAGCCTGACCAGCGCCTCGGCGATCGGGTAGGTGAGCGGGTTGCCCAGCGCGCAGATCGGCTGGCAGAACACGGCGAACGCATCCTCGGCGAGCGCCTGGCGCAGGTGCGCCACCGGGTCCGCCAGTTTCTCCTCGGGTTTCACTCTGCCCATGTCCCTTGTGTCGGTTCGAGCCCGATGATGGCGCAGGACGGGCGGCGGGTGGCCGCCGATTGCAGAAATTGACGACCGGCGGCTAATGCCTGACGAGCGGTCGCGCCCCGGACTCCGGCTGCAGCGTGACGTGGTCGATGCCGAATTTCTCCTGCAGCCGGTGCTGCAGCGCCTGCAGCGTGCGGTCCCACTGCGCCAGGCTCCCCACCACCACGTGGGCGGAGAGCGCCGTGCGGCTTCCGGAGAGCATCCACACGTGCAGGTCGTGCACCGAGAGCACCCCTTCCACGCCCGCCATCTCGCGCCCGATCGCCTCCACCGACAGCCCGCGGGGCACACCCTCCATGAGGGCGTGCAGGCTTTCGCGCGTCAGCCGCAGGGCGGAGACCGCTATGAGCGCGCAGATGACGAACGATGCGATGGAGTCGATCGCCATCCAGCCGCTGAGCGCGATGACCGCGCCGGACACGAGCGCGGCGAGCGAGCCGAGCAGGTCGCCGATGACGTGCAGCCGCGCCGCGCGGGTATTCATGTCGTGGCCATGGGGAGAAAGCCGGCGCAGGACGATCAGATTCAGCCCCAGGCCCGCCAGCGCGATCAGGGCCGCCGGCACGCCCTTGACCGCGGCCGGCGCCTGCAAGCGTAAAAAAGCTTCATGGCCGATCAGCGCCACGATGACCAGCATCGCGGCGGCATTGACGAGCGCGGCGAGGATCTCGGCGCGGCCCAGGCCGTACGAGTGGCGCGCGGAAGGCGGCCGGCGCGCCACCCAGGCGGCGAGCGCGCCGAGGCCGAGCGCCGCGCCGTCGGTCACCATGTGCCCGGCATCCGAGAGCAGGGCGAGCGAGCCGGTCCACCAGCCCCCCAGCGCCTCCACCGCGGCGAAGGCGATCGTAAGCGCGGCCGCCGTGCGCAGCGCGGGGCCCGAGCCATGAGCGCTATGCGAGTGTCCGTGCGGTTCAGCCATGCCCGGTGAGTTGCGCGAGAATCGAGTCGGCCGGAAGGTCGTCATTGCCGCGCCAGGCGACGATCTGGTCGGGCCGGATCAGCGCCAGGTCGGCGCCGTAGAGGTCTCGAGCTTCCTCGTTCCGGAAGGAGAACACCGTGAGCGGCAGGCGGCGGCGCTGCGCCGCTTCCATGAAGCCCGCTCCCGCGTGCTGCGACAGGCAGAGCAGGGTCCATTCGAAGCCGAACGCGTCGTACAGCGAGCGTCCGTCGGGCAGCCACAGGTGCGGCGGGCGGCCGCCGGGGCAGGCGGTGGGCACGTACAGGTTGGCGGTGTCGGGCGGCGGTTGCGTGCCGTCGGCAACGATCGCCGGCGAGCCGTCGTAGCGGCCGCCGAAGGTGATGCCCGGGATGTTGAATTCCTTGCGGCCGTGGCTGGCGAAGTATTCGCCGGCGCGCCGGCGCGCCGCCCCGCCCGCCGGCGTGTCGTCCTCGATCTCCGGGACGGGCTCGTAGTTGCCCAGCGAGTCGGCGAAGCCCTTGGCGTAGGCGGTATTGCGCTGCGCCAGCGGCTTGCGCTCGGCTTCGTAGCTCGCGAGCAGTCGCGGCGCTGCCTGGCCCTTGAGCACCGCGGCGAGCTTCCAGCCGAGATTCACCGCGTCCTCGACCGCGGTGTTGTAGCCCAGGCCCCCGGTCGGCGTGAAAAGGTGCGCCGCGTCGCCGCCGATGAACACGCGCCCGCGGCCGAATCCTTCGGCGACCAGGGAGTGGCCGGCCGTCCAGGTATCGCGCGCCAGCACCTCCACGGCGAGCGTCGCGCCGATCGCCTGCTGCACCATTGCGGCGGCATCGGCCTCGGCGACGCGCTCCTCGTTCTCGTGCGGCTTGAGCTGGGTATGGAAGGCGAACTCGTCGCGGCCGTTCACCGCCGGCATGAAGCAGCGGCGCTCGCGGTTGAAATTCACGTTCATCCAGGCGGGCGCATGCGGTATGGATTCGTAGAAGCGCGGGATGCGGCAGTACACCGCGTACATGCGGCCGCCGACGAAGTCGCGCGTGATGCCGGTTTCGCCGGCGTAGGGCAAGCCGAGCTGCTGGCGCACCAGGCTGCGCGGCCCGTCGCCGCCCACGAGGTATCCCGCTTCGACGGTCCGGGCCTCCCGGCCGTCGGTGCGCTCCACGCGCACCTTCACGCCGTCCGGGGACTCCTCGAAACCCAGCACCTGCCAGCCGTAGTTCACCGAGACGCCGGGCAGGCGCTCGGCGTGCCGGCGCAGCACCGGCTCGATGAACTTCTGGTTGCAGCGATGCGGCAGCTCGGCGGCGCTCCAGGAGCCCGACAGCGTGGTGACCAGCTGCCGCGCCTCGCGCGCCGAAGGCAGGGCGAAGCGCGCAAGCTCGTGACGCGCGAAGCGCGTGAAGTAGGCGATGTCGGTGGGGAAATCCGGCGGCATGCCGAGCGCGCGGATCTCGTCGGCGAAGCCCAGCCGGCGGTAGTGCTCCATGGTGCGCGCCTGGGTGGCGTTCGCCTGGACATTCTCGGTGGTGCCGGGCTTGCGGTCGACCAGTACGACGGCGATGCCCCGGCGCCCGAGCTCGTTGGCGAGCATCAGGCCGAACGGACCTCCGCCGGCAATGAACACGGAAGCTTTCCCGGGCAGCATGGCCGTCATTTTCGCCCAGGACGAGATACCCTCCGATGGAAAGCCGATCCCGGCGCGCTATCGGCGCGCGCTCGGCGATCGGACAATCCGCCGGATGGTCCGACCAGTGTAGCGTGGGGGTGTGACAGCAACTTTTCAGTCTGTGCGCCGTTCAAACCAGCCAATGCGAAAGGAAAAGGGCCGGCGCTCGCCCGCCTGGGGCAAGCTTTTGGCGATCGTCGTGGTCATCGCCGCGCTCGCCGCGGCCTGGCGGTATACGCCGCTTTCGGACTACATCACGGCCGAGCGCATCACCGGATGGGCGCGAGCCATCCGCGGCTGGACCTGGGCGCCCTTGGTGGTGATGTTCCTCTACACGCCGGCGGCGTTCGTCATGTTTCCCCGTCCCGTGCTTACGCTGCTCACGGTGATCGCGTTCGGGCCCTGGCTGGGCTTCGCCTACGGCATGGCGGGCATCATCGGCTCGGCGCTGGTCACCTACTACGTGGGTCGCCTACTGCCGGAGAAGACCCTGCAGCGCCTGGCCGGCGACAAGCTCGACGACGTGATCAGGGCGCTGCGCCGCCGCGGCCTCATGGCGATGCTCGCCGTGCGCATCATCCCGGTCGCTCCTTTTGCGGTGGAGGGGTTCATCGCTGGCGCGGTGCCGATCAAGCTGTGGGACTACACGCTCGGCACGTTCCTCGGCATGCTGCCCGGGGTCCTCGCCACCAGCGTGTTCGGCGGCCAGCTCACCGCGGCGCTGGAGGACCCGTCGACCATCAACTGGTGGATCGTCGGCGGCGTGATCGTCGCGATGGTCGCGCTCACCTGGTACGTGAAGCGCTGGTTCGCGAGCCAGGACGGCTGATCGGGTAGACTTTCCCGAAACAGGGACAGACCCCATTTCCGGCACTGAACGAGCGCGCGCGCTGTACCGCGCGATGGCGCGCATCCGCGCATTCGAGAACGCCGCCGAGGAAGCGTCCAAGGGCGGCGTGGCCGCGTTCGGCGCCAGCGTCTCGCATGCCCAGGTGCGCGGCCCGCTGCATCTGTCCACCGGACAGGAAGCGGTGGCCGCCGGCGTATGCCTGAACCTGGACATGGACGACTACCTGACCTCGACGCACCGCGGCCACGGCCACACGCTCGCCAAGGGCGCGTCCATGGAGCGCATGATGTGCGAGCTGTTCGGCCGCGCCGCCGGCTGCAACGGCGGCAAGGGCGGCTCGATGCACATCGCGGATTTCTCGGTCGGCATGCTCGGCGCGAACGGCGTGGTGGCGGCCGGCATGCCGATCGCCGTCGGCGCCGCCCACGCGATAAAGATAAGGGGCGAAAAAAGGATCGTCGCCTGTTTCTTCGGCGACGGCGCGGTCAACCGCGGCCCGTTCCTCGAGGCCCTCAACTGGGCGAAGGTATTCTCGCTGCCGGTGCTGTTCGTGTGCGAGGACAACCGCTGGTCGGCCACCACCGCCACCGGGGCGATGACCGCCGGCGACGGACCGCTCGCCCGCGCGCAGGCCATCGGCGTGCCGGGCGTGCAGGTCGACGGGAACGACGTGCTTGCCGTTGATCGTTCAGCGGGTGAGCTGATCAAGAACATAAGAAACGGCGAAGGACCGCAGTTTCTCCACGCCATCACCTACCGCTTCAAGGGCCACGTTTCCGTCGATCCCGCGACCTACCGCAACGGCGAGGAGGTAGATCGCGCGCTGCAGAACGATCCGCTTGCCTTTCTCGAGAAGGAAATGGGGACCGACGCCGTTTGCATCAGGAAGGACGCCGAAGAGGAGGTGCGCCGCGCCCTCGCGGCCGCGGCAGCGGCGCCGCGGCCGCAGCCCGGCAGCGCCTACACCGACGTCCAGGACACGGGGGCGGGCCAGTGGCGTTGATGAGCTACGCGCAGGCCGGCTGCGAAGCCGTGCGCGACGCGATGCGAGCCGACGCGCGCGTCGTCGTGCTGGGGGAGGACGTCGGGCGCGGCGGCATCTTCCAGCAGGACAAGGGGCTGCAGCAGGACCTGGGCGCGGCGCGCGTCATCGACACGCCGATCTCCGAGTCGACCATCATGGGCGCCGCGGTGGGCATGGCGCTCGCGGGCCTGCGCCCGGTGGTCGAGATGCGCGTGGTGGACTTCGCCCTGTGCGCGATGGACGAGATCGTCAACCAGGCGGCCAAGGCGCGCTTCATGTTCGGCGGCCAGGGCCGCGTGCCGCTGGTGGCGCGCATGCCGCTAGGGTTGTGGAGCGGCTCGGCGGCGCAGCACTCGCAGAGCCTCGAGGCCTGGTTCGCGCACGTGCCGGGGCTGGTGGTGGCGGCGCCCGCGACGCCGCAGGACAACTACTCGCTGCTCGCCGCGGCGATCGCCTGCGGCGATCCGGTGGTCTACATGGAGCACAAGGAGCTCTGGGGTGCGCTGGGCGAGGTTTCCGCGCAGCCGATTCCCCTCGGAAAAGCGCGCGTGGTCCGCGAAGGCCGCGACGTGACGCTCGTAACCTGGTCCCGCGCGCTCCACACCGCGCTCGAAGTGCAGACGGATGCTTCCGTGGAGATCATCGACCTGCGCACGCTGTGGCCCTGGGACCGCGACACCGTGCTCGCCTCGGCGGCGAAGACCGGCCGGCTGCTGGTGGTGCACGAGGCGGTGCAGGCGGCGGGCTTCGGTGCTGAGATCGCGGCGACGGTGGCCGAAGAGCTCGGCATTCCGGTCAGACGCCTGGGTGCGCCTCGGGTCCCGGTCGGCTATGCCAAGCCGCTGGAGGACGAGGCGCGCGTGAGCAGCCAGGCGATAACGGCGGCCCTGGACAGAATGTAAATGTGCGTCAAGGCGGCGCCGGGCCGCCCGCGGAGAAGTACGATTTCGCGATGAACGTGCTGCTGGTCGACGACCATCCCATCATCCACGAAACGATGCGGGCGATCGTGCGCTCGGTGCGCTCGGAGGCCACCTTCCATGGACAGTTCGACCTGGCCGCCGGGCTTTCCCAGGCGAGCCGCCTGGAGGATCTCGACCTCGTGCTGCTGGATCTCGCGCTGCCCGGGTGCTCGGGCATGGAGGCGTTCTTCAGGTTCCGGACCGAGCATCCCGAGACCCGCGTCGCGGTGATCTCCGCCACCGACGACTCGGACAAGGTCAGGGCCGCGCTGCAGGCCGGCGCGGCCGGCTACCTGCCCAAGACCCTGCTGCCGAAGGCCATGGCGGATGCGATCCGCGTGATCCTCGACGGCGGTGTGTACAGTCCGCTCGACAGCGCCTGAAGAGCGCGTAGCATCGTCGGCGCCATGGACTTCCTGCTCGTCGACGACCACCCCATGATCCACGAGACGCTGTCGGCGGTCGTGCGCTCGCTCGTGCCCGACGCGCGCATCCATACCGAGAGCGACCTCGCCGGCGCCCTGTCGCGCGCCCGCGAGCTGCACGCGCTGGAGCTCGTGCTCCTCGACCTGGGGCTGCCCGGCTGTGCGGGCATCGACGCGCTCCTGCGGGTGCGCAAGGCGCTGCCCGGCGCGCGCATCGTCGTCATCTCGGCGAGCGACGATGCCGAAAGCGTGCGCGGGGCGCTGGACGCGGGCGCGGTCGGCTACGTGCCCAAGACCTCCCCGCCCCGGGTGCTCACCGAGGCGCTGCGCCTGATCCTCGGCGGCGGCACCTACGTCCCGCCTCAGGGCGCCGGGGCGGTGCCGCGCAGGATCGCGTCCCTGGCCGACCTGGGGCTGACCGCGCGCCAGGCGGACGTGCTGAAGCTGGTGGCGAAGGGGCTGGCCAACGGCGAGATCGCGCGGCGGCTCGAAATCTCCGAAAACACCGTGAAGCAGCATGCGCATGCCGCCTACCGGCTGCTGGGCGTTTCGTCGCGCACCGAGGCGCTGGTGCTGCTCGCCCGCCTCGGCATAGGCGACCTCTAAGCCAGCAGCTTGCGCAGCTCGGTCTTCAGCACCTTGCCGTAGTTGTTCTTCGGCAGGCTGTCGACGAAGCGGTATTCGCGCGGGCGCTTGAAGCGGGCGATGTTCTGCAGGCAGAGCTCGTCGAGATCCCCCGTGTCGATCGGAATTCTGCTGACTACGAACGCCACCACCTCTTCACCCCATTCGGCGTGCGGGCGGCCGACCACCGAGCATTCCGCGACGGCGGGATGCCTGAGGAGCACTTCCTCGATCTCGCGCGGGTAGATGTTGGATCCGCCGGAGATGATCATGTCTTTCGAGCGGTCCTTGATGGTGACGAAGCCTTGGGCGTCCATGCTGCCGACATCCCCCGTGTGCAGCCAGCCGCCGCGCAGCGCCCTGGCGCTCGCCCCCGGGTTGCGCCAGTACCCCGCCATCACGCAGTCCGAGCGCGTCACGATCTCCCCGGTCTCGCCCGGAGCGAGCTCGTGGTCGTGGGCATCGAAGATCTTCACCTCGACGCCGGTGCGGGCGAAGCCGCAGGTCTCGAGATGGGTCTTTGCCGCGTGCTCCGATTGCGGCAGCCCGGTGATGGTCATGGGCGCCTCGCCCTGCCCGAGCAGCTGGTACAGGCGCGGGCCGAACAGCTCGATGGCGCGCAGGCAGTCGGCGACATACATGGGGGCGCCGCCGTAGGTGATGGTCTTCAGGTGGCGCGGGCTGCGCGCGGCGGGGCTGGCGAGCAGCCGCACGATCATGGTCGGCGCGGCGAAGAAAGAGACGTTCTGCCAGTGCTCGAGCAGCTCGAAGATCTCCGCCGGCTCGAAGTGGCCGCTCTCGGGAATGATGTTGACCGCGCCCGCGGCGATGTGCGGCAGCCCGTAGCAGCCGGAGCCGTGCGACAGCGGCGCAGCATGCAGGATCGCGTCGCCGGGGCCGAGCTTGTCGATGTCGGCGAAATAAGCGTGCGTCTGGAACAGCATGTTGCGGTGCGTGAGCGTCGCGCCCTTCGGCACGCCGGTGGTGCCGCTGGTGTAGAAAAGCCATGCGGGATCTTCCGGCCGCACCTCTGCCGGCGGCGATTCGTCGAGGAACAGGCCGTCTTCTAGGAGCAGGGCGGAAGGGATCGAGGACGCAAGGTCCTCGCTGACGAAGCACGCCCGGGCGCCGGAGTTGTCCAGGATGTAGGCGAACTCTTTCGCGTGCAGCTTGGCGTTCATCGGCACCGCCGTGAACCCGGCGTGCCAGCAAGCGAAGAGCACTTCGTAGAACTCCGGGCAGTTCTTCATCGCCAGCGCGACCCGGTCGCCTTTCACAAGCGACAGCTTTCGGGAAAGGCCGGAGGCGAGGCGCGACACTCGGCGCGCCATTTCGCGGTAGGAGCGCACCGGCCGCTTGCCGAGCGCGAGCGCCGGCCGGTCAGGCTGCCAGCGGGCGCTGCGCAGGAGCAGATGCGCGAGATTCATCCAGTCCGAACAGGGCGACGGCGTTGCGGGTGGTTTCGGCGGCGACTTCCTCCGCGGGCCGGCCGAGCGCCCGCGCCACCGCGGCCAGGATATGCGGCAGGAGCGCCGGCTCGTTGCGCCGTGCCCTGGGCTGCGGCCTCAGGTCGCGCGGCGTGAGGTAGGGCGAGTCGGTTTCCAGCAGCAGCCGGTCGCGCGGAATGTCGCGTACCAGCTTGACGAGGTGCCTTCCGCGCCGCTCGTCGCAGATCCAGCCGGTGATGCCGATGTACAGGCCGAGGTCGAGATAGGCGTGCAGCTCGTCACGCTCGCCCGTGAAGCAGTGCGCGACCGCCCTTTCAGTCCTGTGTTGTTTCAATATGTCGGAAAAGCGGGGATGCGCATCCCTCGAGTGCAAGAACAGCGGCTTGCCCAGCTCGATGCCGAGCTCGAGCTGCGCCACGAACCACTTCTCCTGGTCCGGATGCGGCGAATAGTTGCGGTTGAAGTCCAGGCCGCATTCGCCGATGGCGACCACGCGGGGATGGCGGGCGATGTC
>DASUUN010000004.1:0-13393 GCA_036374055.1 Burkholderiales bacterium | reverse complement strand
GTCTCGCACTTCTCCCAGGTGAGCTTGACGCCGTTGATGCCGCCGTCGCGCTCGTTGAGCATGGCGAAGTAGTCGATCATGCCGCCGCCGAACCCCGAGCCGCCCGGCGCGTACGGGCCGACCCAGTAGAAGTTGGCGGGGATGAACTGCTCGTTTTGCGCAGCAGCAGGGCCGGCGATGCCGGCCGCGGCGAGCGCCAGCGCGGCCGCCGCAATGGTCGTGGATTTCATTATGCTGATCCTCCTCCTAAGGGGATAAAGCGCTTCGAGTATAGCCCGTCAGTGGGGGAACGGCCACAGACGCAGCTTCTCCTTGGTGATCTGCCACAGGCGGGCGAGGCCCTGGGGCTCGACGATCAGGAAGAAGATGATCAGGCCGCCGAAAATGATCAGCTCCAGGTTGGAGACGGCGGCGTGCGAGATCTCGACCCCCAGGACGTGCGACATCCAGCCGGAGGCCACGTTCAGGAAGATCGGGAACAGGGTGATGAAAGCGGCGCCCAGGAACGAGCCGAGGATCGAGCCCACCCCCCCGATGATGATCATGAAAAGTATGCGGAAAGACAGGTCCAGCGTGTACGCCTCGGGCTCGACCGTGCCGAGGTAGCAGAATGCGTGCAGCGCCCCTGCTACGCCGCAGTAGAACGAGCTGATGGCGAAGGCGAGGAGCTTGGTCTTCATCATGGGAATGCCGATCACCGACGCAGCGACGTCCATGTCGCGCACCGCCATGAAGGCGCGCCCGGTCTCGCTGCGCATCAGGTTCTTGGCGGCGAGCGCCATCACCGCCACCACCGCCAGGGTGAACAGGTACTTGCGCTCCGGCGTGTCGAACGGCACGCCGAGGATCACGATCTGCTGCGCGGTGATCACGCCGGAGGCGCTGTAGTTGGTGAACCAGCCGAAGCGCTGCAGCGCCCACAGTACGAAGAACTGGCAGGCGAGCGTGGCCACCGCCAGGTAGAACCCCTTGATGCGCAGGCTCGGCAGCCCGAACACCACGCCGACCGCCGCCGCGCACAACCCGCCGATGATGAAGCTCGGGATGACCCCGAGCCACGGCAGGCGCAGCATGACGTTGTAGGCCATGAAGGCGCCCACCGCCATGAAGGCCGCCGTACCGAGGGAAAGCTGCCCGGCGTAGCCGGTGAGGATGTTCAGCCCGAGGGCCGCCAGCGCAAAGATGAGGAACGGCGTGATGAGCGCGCCCAGCCAGTACTGGTCGCCGATGACCGGAACCACCGCGAAGGCGAATACCAGCAGCAGCGTGACCGCGATCCGGTCCTGGCGGATCGGGAAAATCTGCTGATCCTGCGCGTACGTCGACTTGAACTGCCCCGCCTCGCGATAAAGCATGTTCAGACCCTGTCGATGTGCTTCTCGCCGAACAGGCCTTCGGGCCTAACCAGCAGGAACAGCAGCGCCACCACGTAGGCGAACCAGGACTCGATGCCGCCGCCGACCATCGGGCCGAAGTACACCTCGGCGAGCTTCTCGGTGGCGCCGATGATCAGGCCGCCGATGATCGCGCCGGGGATCGACTCGAAGCCGCCGATGAGCAGCACCGGCAGCGCCTTGAGCGCGACGAAGGTGAGCGCAAACTGCACGCCGTTTCTCACCCCCCATATCAGGCCGGCGACCAGCGCGACGAAGCCGGCCACGCCCCAGACGATCGCCCAGATGTGCTGCAGCGGGATGCCGACGGCGAGCGCCGCCTGGTGGTCGTCGGCCACCGCGCGCAGCGCCCGGCCGATGCGCGTCTTCTGGAAGAACACCGCGAGCACCGCCACCAGCAGCCCGGCCACCACGGCGGCGAAAATGTCGAACTGGCTGATGTTCACATTCCATCGCTGCGACAGCCACTCGATCGGCAGGTCCGGGATGCCCAGCTCCAGGCCGTGCGGCTGCGAGCCCCACACCAGCTGCGACAGCCCCTCCAGGACGAAGGTGAGGCCGATGGTCGCCATGAACAGCGTGATCGGCGGCTGGTTGATGAGCGGTCGCAGCACCACCCGCTCGGTCACCAGGCCGAGCAGCACCATGACCGCCAGCGTGACCAGCAGCGCCAGCCAGAAGTTCCACTTCATCTCCAGCAGCGAGACGAAGGTGAGCGCGGCGAGGAACACCATCGCGCCCTGCGCGAAGTTGAACACCCCGGAAGCCTTGTAGATCAGCACGAAGCCCAGCGCCACCAACGCGTACATCACCCCGGCGAGCAGGCCGCCGACCAGCACCTCGATGAAGAAAATGACTTCAATCGGCATCGGTTGACCCGCTCGCCGATGGTTTGTCTGCCGCCCCCCTGACAAGGGGGGAGCGAGTGGAACGAGCGGGGGGTTTGCTTTTCGCGAAAACCAACCCCCCCGCTCGCCTTCGGCTCACGCCCCCCTTGTCAGGGGGGCAAAAGTGGCGAGCGCTCATGCGTGCGCCACTCCGAGATAAGCGTCGATGACCGTCTGATTGCCGCGAACCTCTTCGGGCGTGCCGTCCGCGATCTTGCGGCCGTAGTCCAGCACCACCACGCGATCGGAGATGTCCATCACCACGCCCATGTCGTGCTCGATGAGCACGATCGTGGTACCGAACTGGTCGTTCACGTCCAGCACGAAGCGGCACATGTCCTGCTTTTCCTCCAGGTTCATGCCGGCCATCGGCTCGTCGAGCAGCAGCAGCTTGGGCTCGGCGGCGAGCGCGCGGCCGAGCTCGACGCGCTTCTGCAGGCCGTAAGGCAGGCGCCCCACCGGCGTCTTGCGGATGTGCTGGATCTCGAGGAAGTCGATGATCTGCTCCACCGCCCGCCGGTGCTCGAGCTCCTCGCGCCGCGCCGGCCCCACCCACAGCGCCTGCTGCAGGAAGTTGCAGCGCATGCGCAGGTTGCGCCCGGTCATGATGTTGTCGAGCACCGTCATGCCCTTGAACAGGGCGATGTTCTGGAAGGTGCGCGCGATGCCGAGGGATGCCGCGCGGTGCGGATCCATGTCCGAGAACTCGAACTTCTCGAACCTGATCTTTCCCTGCTGCGGGTGATAGACCCCGTTCAGGACGTTGAGCATCGAGCTCTTGCCGGCGCCGTTCGGGCCGATGATGGCGCGCACCTCGTGCTCCTGTACGTCGAAGGACACCTCGCTCAGGGCCTTCACTCCGCCGAAGGCGAGCGACACGTTTTCCACCGACAGGATCATGCGGCTCGCTTGGCCGCCGCGGGGGCGAAAGTCTTGGCGTCGCGGATCTTCAGATCCGCGGAATACGTGCCGGTGCGGCCGTCCTCGTAGTGCACCTGCGCGTTCACATGAACCGTCGAAGCAGGACTGTACAAGGCCTGCAGCAGCGGCTCGTACTTCTCGCCGATGAAGCCGCGGCGCACCTTGCGCGTGCGCGTGAGCTCGCCGTCGTCCGCGTCCAGCTCCTTGTGCAGAATGAGGAAGCGGTGGATCTGGGAGTTGGCGATCTCGGGCTCTCCGGCGAGGTCCGCGTTCACCTGCTCGACGCAGCCGCGCACCAGGTCGTAGACCTCGTCGCGCGAGGCGAGATCGGTGTACCCGGAGTACGGCATGTTGCGCTTCTCCGCCCAGTTGCCGATGGCGTCCGGGTCGATGTTGATGAAGGCGCACACCCGGTCGCGCTCGTGCCCGAAGCACACCGCTTCCTTGATGTACGGAAAGAACTTGAGCTTGTTCTCGAGGTACTTGGGGGCGAACAGGGTGCCGTCGGCGAGCTTGCCCACGTCCTTCACCCGGTCGATGATCTTGACGTGGCCGTCGGCGTCGAAGAAGCCCGCGTCGCCGGTGTGGAACCAGCCCTCGGCGTCCTTCGCCTGGCGCGTGGCCTCGGGGTTCTTGTAGTACTCGCGGAACAGCCCCTCGGAGCGGATCAGCAGCTCGCGCTGCGGGCTGAACCTCAGCTCGACGCCCGGCACGGCGGGGCCCACGGTATCGGAACGCACCTGGCCGTTCGGCTGGATGCAGACGAACACCGCGGTCTCGGTCGAGCCGTAGAGCTGCTTCAGGTTGATGCCGATCGAGCGGTAGAACCTGAACAGATCCGGGCCGATCGCCTCCCCGGCGGTGTAGCCCACGCGCACCCGGCTCATGCCGAGCACGTTGCGCAGCGGCCCGTAGACGAGCAGGTCGCCGATCCAATACAGAGTCCTGTCCAGAAGCCCCACGCGTTTGCCGTCGAGCAGCGCGCCGCCGACGCGGCTGGCCACGCCCATGAACTTGCGGTACAGCCAGCGCTTCAGCCGGCTCGCATCGTCCATGCGGATGGACACCTGCGTGAGCAGCGCCTCCAGCACGCGCGGCGGGGCGAAATAGTAGGTCGGGCCGACCTCGCGCATGTCGGTCATCACCGTTTCGGGGGACTCGGGGCAGCAGATGCAATAGCCGGTGACGAATGCCTGCGCGCAGGAAAAGATGTTCTGGCCGATCCAGGCGGGCGGCAGGTAGGCGAGGATCACGTCCCGCTCGTCAAGCTTCTCCATCTGCGCGGCGGTGCGCGCCGGCCCGATCAGGCTGGCGTGGGTGTGCACCACGCCCTTGGCCGCGGCCGTGGTGCCCGAAGTGAAGAACAGGCCCGCGACGTCGCTGCCCGTGCCGCGCTCGATCTCCCGGTCGACGAGGCTCGCGTCCATGCCGCGCCCCGCGGCGAGCAGATCCTCGTAGCTGCGCAGCTGCGGCTGCTTGTAATTGCGCAGGCCGCGCGGATCGTCGTAATAGATGCGCCGCAGCGTCGGGCAGCGCGGCAGGATCTCGAGCAGCTTGTCGACCTGCTCCTGGTCCTCGGCGAAAGCCAGGCCGATCTCCGCGTTCTGGATCGGGAACACCATCTCTTCGGCAACCGCGTCCTGATAGAGCGGTACCGGCACGCCGCCCAGGCACTGGACCGCGCACATCGCCGCATACAGGCGCGGCCGATTGTCGCTGACCAGGGCGACATGGCCGCCGCGCTGCAGCCCGTCGGCGGCGAGCGCGCCGGCGAGCGCCCGCACCTCGTCGGCGAACTGCCGCCAGGTCCAGGTCTGCCAGATGCCGAGATCCTTCTCCCGGATCGCCGGCCGGTCGCCGCGTTCACGCGCATGGTGCATCAGCAGCTTGGGGAACGTATCCAGCCCGCCGCGTGGGTCCGCCATCAAGGCCTCCTCCTTGAGCGAAGCGATTCTTGCATAAAATAGGCGCATGCAAGGCAAGGAGCACTGGACCCGCAAGGGCGACGTCAAGCTGTTCCTGTGGCAGAAGGCCGCGCCCGCCGGCGCGCCGCAGGGCACCATCCTGTTCGTGCACGGCTCGTCGATGGGCTCGCAGCCGACCTTCGACCTGCAGGTGCCGGGACGGCCGCATTCCTCGGTGATGGAGTGGTTCGCCGAGCGCGGCTTCGACACCTGGTGCATGGACAACGAGGGCTACGGCCGCTCGGACAAGTCCCGGCCGATCAACTGCGACATCTCGAATGGCGCCGATGATCTTGATTCTGGCACGAGATATATTCTTCAGAACAGCGCAGCGAAGAAGCTCCTCGTCTATGGCATCTCGTCGGGAGCCCTGAAGGCAGCCCTGTTTGCGCAGCGCCATCCCGAGCGCGTGGCGCGCCTCGCGCTCGACGCCTTCGTGTGGACCGGCGAGGGCAGCCCGACGCTCGCCGAGCGCAGGAAGCGCCTGCCCGAGTTCCAGGCGAAGCATCGCCGGCCGATCGACCGCGCCTTCGTGCGCAGCATCTTCAGCCGCGACCACCCCGGGACCGCCGACGAGGCCACCGTCGAGGCCTTCGCCAGCGCGATCCTCGCGCTCGACGACTCCGTGCCCACCGGCACCTACGTCGACATGTGCTCGAAGCTGCCGCTGGTCGATCCGGAGAAGATCAACGTGCCGACGCTCATCCTGCGCGGCGAGTACGACGGCATCGCCGGCATCGACGACCTGCTGAAGTTCTACGCGCGGCTGCCCCACCCCGACAAGCAGTTCTCGGTGATGGCCGGCATCTCGCACGCGAGCTTCCAGCAGAAGAACTACCTCACCGTCTATCACATCCTGCACGCCTTCTTCACCCAGCCCGAGCCGGTGTATCGCGGATAAGCGAATCGCAACTGGCGCGAAGGTCAACCAACGTAATCGGGCTCTGACCCCGATTTCACAACCTTAGCCGGGCACAGAAGTTCACTGCCGCGTCCGTGCGAGGACGCCGGCCTAGGACAAGTCTTAACAATGGTTTTGCCTGCTGCGCTGTTAGCGTCCGTGTCGCCCTGCGAAAGGGGCGCAGTTCAGGAGCGGGGAAATGAGCTGGTTCACGGACAGCATAAGGGGCAAGCTGATCGCGGTCTTCGCGCTCGGGATGGCGATCGTGTTCGCCGCCGCGCTCTATGGCTTCGCTGCGGCGCGCAGCGGGCTTGAGGCGGTCGGGCGCGTCAATGACACGCTGATCGCGCAGGCGATCCAGTCCCAGTCGCTGCAGGCGTCCTTCAAGGAGCAGGTGCAGGCGTGGATGAGCGTGCTCGTGCGCGGGCACGACGCCGACGCGCTGGAGAAGAGCTGGAAGCAGTTCACCTATCGCGAACGCGAGGTGCGCCGCCTGGGGGAAAAACTGCAGGAGGACGTGGCGCTGCCCGAGGCGAAGGATCTTCTCGGCCAGTTCCTCAAGGCGCATGCGGCGATGGGCGAGGAGTACCGGGAGGGCCTCGAGACGTTCAAGGCCTCGGGCTTCGATGCAAGGAAGGTCGACCGCGACGCGAAGGGCCTGGAAGACGCGCCGACCGACCTGATCGAGGAAATCGTCGACCTGCTGCGCGAGGAAGCGCGGGCCGCGGTCACCCGGGCGCGCGCCGAGGCGGCGCGGCGCCTGGAGGTCAGCCTGGCGCTGATCGCGGCGACCACGCTGGGCGCTCTGCTCGCGTGCAGCCTGCTGCTGATGCGCGCCGTGGTGCGGCCGCTGGCCCACGCGGTGCGCGTGACCGAGCGCGTGGCCGAGGGTGACCTCACGGTCGAGGTGGCCGCCTCGTCGCGCGACGAGACCGGCCGGCTGCTCCACGGCTTGCAGGTCATGCGCGACGGGCTCGCCGAAGCGGTCACGGTGATCCGCCAGTCGGCGCAGCACGTCGGCCGTGCCTCCAAGGAAATCGCCGCCGGTCACGCCAACCTCTCGAGTCGCACCGAGGAGCAGGCCTCGAGCCTGGAGGAAACCGCGGCTTCCATGGAGGAACTCGCCACAACCGTCAGGCACAACACCGAGAACGCGCGCCAGGCGCAGCAGCTCGCCCTGGGCACCTCGCAAGCCGCGGCCGAGGGCGGCAAGGTGATGACCGAGGCCGTGGGCAGGATGAGCGGCGTCTCGGAGGCTTCCCGGAAGATCGCCGACATCATCGGCGTGATCGACGCCATCGCGTTCCAGACCAACATCCTGGCGCTCAACGCGGCGGTCGAAGCCGCGCGCGCCGGCGAGCAGGGCCGCGGGTTCGCGGTGGTCGCCGCCGAGGTTCGCGCGCTGGCGCAGCGGGTCGCCACCGCCGCCAAAGAGATCAAGGGCCTCATCCAGAACTCGGTCGAGGAGGTCGGCGCGGGCACCAAGCTGGTCGAGACGGCCGGCCGGAAGATGGAAGACATCGTGGCCTCGGTCAAGCGGGTCACCGACGTGATGTCGGAGATGGCCGCGGCGAGCGCCGAGCAGCTCTCGGGGATCGAGCAGGTCAGCCGCACCGTCACGCAGATGGACCAGGTCGTGCAGGAGAACGCGGCGATGGTCGAGCAGACGGCGGCCGCGACCGAAGCCATGGCGGTCCAGGCTGAGCAGCTGGTCCAGGCCGTGTCGCGCTTCACCCTGGAGCAGGCAAACGAAGCGCCGGCGCCCGTGGCGACGCAAGAAGTCAGCAAACACAAAAAGGATGATTTCCATGAATCGACTTCCCTTAGCCAGGCGTTTGGCTGAGCTCGCCGCCGGCATCGCGCTCGGCCTGTGCGCGGGCCCGGCCGCGCTGGCCGCCGACGGCGCTGCGGTCTTCGAGCAGAAGTGCATCGCCTGCCACGGCGCGGGCGGCGCGAGCCAGGATTCGTCGATCCCCACGATCGGCGGCTACTCGGCGAAGTACATCGTCGACAGCATCAGCAACTTCAAGAAGAAGCTGCGTCCCTGCGCCGAGGTCGCCATCCCGTCGGGCCCGAAGAAGGGCAGCAAGTCCGACATGTGCAAGGTGATCGCCGAGCTTACCGATGCGGAGGCCGAGGCGGCGGCGCGCTACCTGACCGGCCAGAAGTTCGTGCGCGCGAAGCAGCCTTTCGACGCCGCCAAGGCCGCCAAGGGGCAGTCGGTCTACGGCAAGCTTTGCCGCCGGTGCCACGAGGACAACGGCAGCTCTCCGGACGAGGACAACGGCATCCTCGCCGGCCAGTGGACCCCCTACCTGAAGGGGCAGCTCGCCGCCTTCCGCGGCGGCAAGCGCACCATCGACGACAAGATGAAGGCGCGCCTGTCGAAGGTCAGCGCGGACGAAGAGGACGCGCTGCTGCACTTCTTCGCGAGCCAGCAATAGCCATGTATCACGCGATTGCAGCCGTCGCGCTCGCCCTGCTCGTCGGCGCGGCCCCTGCAAGCGCTGCCCCGCCCGAGGCCAAGTACGTGGGCGAGAAGACCTGCCTCAAGTGCCACGACATCGAGGACCGCCACTTCGGCCATACCGTGCACGCGAAGGCATTCCGCCAGAACCCGAAGAGCGAGCGGCAGCGGCAGGTATGCGAGGCCTGCCATGGCCCCGGCTCGCTGCATGCGGTGCGCGGCAACGAGAAGAAGCGCGACTACCTCACCGGCTTTACCCGGAACTGGAGCACGCCGGTCGACGAGCAGAACGCGGTATGCCTGTCCTGCCACCAGGGCGGCGAGCGGCTGCACTGGACCGGCTCGGCCCACGACACGCAGAAGCTCGGCTGCTCGGACTGCCACAACACCATGGGGAGGTTCTCCGCGCGCGGGCTGCTCAAGAAGCCGAGCATCTCGGAGACCTGCCTGACCTGCCATGCGCAGCAGCGCGTGGAGTTCAGCAAGCGCTCGCACATGCCGGTGCTCGAAGGCAAGATGAGCTGCGAGGACTGCCACAGCGCTCACGGCTCGCCCACCGCGCCGCTGCTCAAGGCCGACAGCGTGAACGAGGTCTGTTACGCCTGCCATGCGGAAACGCGCGGGCCGATGCTCTGGGAGCACGCGCCGGTGCGGGAGAACTGCAGCAGCTGCCACCAGCCCCACGGCTCGAATCACGACAAGCTGCTGGTCTCCGCGCGGCCGTTCCTGTGCCAGCAGTGCCACAACTCGGCCGGGCACAACAGCACGTTCTACCGCGCCGACCAGACCGCGGCGGCCGCGCTGCTGGGCGGCAGCCAGAACCCGCGCGTCATCAGCCGCTCGTGCCAGAACTGCCATTCGCAGGTCCACGGCAGCAATCACCCGTCGGGCGCGCGGTTCCAGCGCTGATGCTGCCCAGATGAGAACCGCCGTTCTTCTCGCAGGCATCACGCTCGCGCAATGCGCATTCGCCCAGCCGGTCACCCCTTCGACGGCCGGCAGCTGGATGGACGAAGACGGCATGGGCACGCGAGAGCCGGCGGCCAGAACGCCCAGCGGCCAGTTCTACGACATCCCGCGCACGCCGGTGGACCTGGAGGAGCTGACGCCGAGCGAGGGCGGCTGGCAGTCCTTCGGCCACCTGGAGTTCGGCGCGATCGAGGTCGACGGCGACGCCAAGCGCCAGGGCTTCAGGAACGACCAGCACCTGGAGCGCGGCGCAGTCATCGAAAGCTTCGGCTTCTCGGCCGAGCAGCCGGACCAGGCGCGCTACCTGGAGATCGTCGGCGGCAGCGTCGGCAGGAACGACCAGTCCTACGGGCTGCGCCTCGGGCGCTACAACGACTGGAAGCTCAATCTGTTCTACAACGAGACGCCGCACGTCTATACCTCGGCGTACCGCTCGCTCTGGAGCGGCCTGGGGACCGATCGCCTCACGATCGAGAGTGGCCTGCCCCTGGGCGGAGCGGGGAACGGCCCCGCGACCAGGACCGGCATCCTCAATGTGCTTTCCACCACCGACGAAGTTGAGCTCGGCGTGACCCGCCGGAAGGCGGGCTTGCGGTTCGACACGAATCTTTCCGCGTCGTGGAAGTTCTACAGCAGCTATTCCGAGGAAAGGCGCGAAGGCGCGCGCCCCTTCGGCGCGGTGTTCGGCGGCGGCGGCGGCGGCGGCAACATCGAGGTGGCGGAAACCATCGACTACACGACGCGCGATCTGCTCGCGGGCGTCCAGTACGCGGACGCCGTGAACCGCTTCAACCTCCAGGCGAGCGCGTCGATATTCCGCAACAACGTCGATACCCTGACCTTCGACAACCCGTTGTACATCAACCTCAGCGGCATCGCGGGCCTGAACAGCAGCCGGTTCCCGCAAGGCCGCTTCGACCTGGCGCCGAGCAACGAGCACTATCACCTGAAGGGCGAATACGGCCGCGCGCTGCCGAGCTTCTACAAGGGCAACTTCACCGCCACCCTGGCGCTGGGCTCCATGCGGCAGAACGACCGGCTGATCCCGCCGAGCCCGTATGCGCTCACGGGCGGCATGGCGCAAGGCGTCTCCCTCGCCGACAACTGGAACACGGTGTCGGCGTTGAGCCGGGATTCGGCCGAAGCGCGCATCGACACGCGGATGGCGAATCTGGCGCTCGCGCTCAAGCCCACCAGCGCGCTCGGCGTCAAGGGCAAGCTGCGCTACTACGAGACGCAGAACCACACCGAATACTGGGCGTGCAATCCGCTCACCGGCCAATGGGGCCGGCTGCTGAACGACGGCAGCGGCGCGTCGCTGTTGAGCACCTACACCTCGGCTGCCTGCAATGCGGACGCGGCGCGGGCGCTGAACCTCGTGCCCACCGCCGGCAACATTCCCGTCCGGAGCGCCCCGTACGACTATCAGCAGGTCAACGCCGGCGTATCGGCCGATTACCGTCTGGGCAAGACCTCCAGCGTCAACGCCGCCCTCGAGCGCGAAACCTACCGCCGCGAGCACCGCGAGCGGGACAGGACCTGGGAGGACAAGCTCAAGCTAGGCTACGTCGACCGCGGGATCATCGACGGCACGGTGCGCCTGTCCGCCGAGCACGGCCGGCGCCGGGGCAGCGAGTTCAAGACCGACCCGACCGCCCCCTTCCTGAGCGAGAGCTTCGGGCCGCAGCCCGCGGCGAACGGCGTGAATGTGACGAGCTGGCTTCGAAGCGTCGAGCAGATGCAGCGCTACGACCTTGCGGACCGCGACCAGAACATCGTCAACGCGCGGGTCAATTACCTTTTCCTCCCGAGCCTGGAAGGCGGTCTGACGTTGCAATGGAAGGACGCGGAATACCTCGGCGAGGTGGGCCGCGTCGGCCACCAGAAGCAAGGCTCGCTCGGCCTCGACCTCGATTTCAAGGCCGGCCCCAAGGCGGTGCTCTACGGCTTCTACGGCTTGCAGGCGGGCACCATGGACCAGCGGGGCGTCCAGTCGAATGCCTGCGTCACGGGACAGACGTACTACTTCTACAGCGACGGGCGCGTCCTCGCCGCGGCGACGGGCGGGCCAGCGCCGGCGACGCCGGCGGGCACCACGCTGGTGGCGACGCAGACGGTGACCGGCGCCAACTGGGAAAGCGTGTGCGGGTCGACCTCGGCCACGAGCCCGCTCTTTCCGGAAAGCAGGGCCTGGGACGTGCGCACGAACGATCGCAACCACACGCTCGGCGTGGGCCTGAAGTACGACTTCGGCAGGGCGCAGCTGGACGCGAACTTCACCCGCTCGCTCGGCCGGACCCGGATCGGCTACGCCTACAACGCGGCCGCGCTCGGGTTGAATCCGACGCAGGAGGCGCTGGCCGGCGACGGGTTTTCCGACCTGCGCTTCGCGCAGAACGTGCTGAGCCTTAGCATGCTGGTGCCGATCAACAAGCGGGCGTCGCTGCGCTTCCTCGGGCGCTACGAGACCGGCGTGGTCCGCGACTGGCACTATGACGGCGTGGCGGCGAACCCGATGCCCACGAACAACGCCGCCTACCTGGACGCCGGCCCGCAGGACTACAGCGTCACGCTGCTCGGCGTGCTGCTTCTGGTCAGACTGTAACGATCAGCCCGACCGCGGCGAGCGCGCAGGCAAACACCAGCAGGGCCCGCCACGGGCTGGCGAAGGTTGCGGCCGTTTCGCCGGCACGAAGCCGTTTGACCCCGGTGAACATCGCGCCGATGAGGTCCTCCTTGAGCACCAGCCAGTGGTACAGCGCGGCCGCGGTGTGGACCGCGGCCAGCGCGAGCAGGATCCAGACGTTCCAGCGGTGCACCTCGGTCAGGCGGTCCGAGAGCTCGATGGAAATGAGCGCCGCCAGCGGTCCGTCGGTGGCGATGCCGTCGTTCGAAAACAGGCCGGTCCCCACCTGCAGCGCGAGGGACAGGAGCAGGGCGACCACCATCCAGCCGCCGAGCGGGTTGTGGCCGGCGTACGCTTCCGCCCGGCGCGACAGCAGCCGGGCGCCGAAGCTCAGCGCCGCCGCCGGACGCACCACGAAGCTCGTGAAGCGCGCCGTGGTGCTTCCCGCGAATCCCCACAGCACCCGGAACGCGACGAGCACGAACACGGCATAGCCGCCATACAGGTGCCAGTCGATCAGCCTGCCGCCGAGCTTGCCGCTCACCACCTGGAAAAGGAGCACGGCCACCAGCGCCCAGTGAAACAGGCGCACGGACAGGTCCCAGACCCTGACCTGCACGCTTACATGCTCCTGCGGTACTGCCCGCCCACCTCGAACAGCGCGTGGGTGATCTGGCCGAGAGAGCACACGCGCACCGCGTCCATCAGCACCGCGAACACGTTCTCGTCGCGGATGACCGCCTGCTGCAGCTTTTCGAGCATCACTCCGGACTCGGAGGAATTCTTCTTCTGGAAATCGCGCAGGCGCTTGAGCTGCGACTGCTTCTCTTCCTCGGTGGAGCGGATCAGCTCGAGCTTCTGCGGCGCCGACTCGCCGTGCGGGTTGCGGTAGGTGTTGACGCCGACGATCGGGTAGGAGCCGTCGTGCTTGCGGTGCTCGTAGTAGAGCGACTCCTCCTGGATCTTGCCGCGCTGGTAGCCGGTTTCCATCGCGCCCAGCACGCCGCCGCGGCCCGAGATCGCCTCGAATTCCTTCAGCACCGCCTCCTCGACCAGGTCGGTGAGCGCGTCGATGGCGAAGCTGCCCTGGTTCGGGTTCGGGTTCTTCGCCAGGCCCCACTCCTTGTTGATGATCAGCTGGATCGCCATCGCGCGGCGCACCGACTCCTCGGTCGGAGTGGTGACCGCCTCGTCGTAGGCGTTGGTGTGCAGGCTGTTGCAGTTGTCGTTGACGGCGATGAGGGCCTGCAGCGTGGTGCGGATG
>DASUUN010000003.1:0-9631 GCA_036374055.1 Burkholderiales bacterium | reverse complement strand
CCGGTGCCGCTGCTGGTGCGCTTCGCCCTGGGCAACGCTTGACCACCATCGATTTCTATTTCAACGCGCAGGACCGCTTCCAGGTGGCCTGCCGGCTCGCCGGCAAGGCCGCGGCGCAGAAGAAGCGCATGCTGATCTACGCCCCCGAGCCCGAGGCGGCGAGCCGCATCGACAGGCTGCTGTGGACCTGGCCGGCGGTCGGCTTCGTGCCGCATTGCGCGCCGCACGACCCGCTCGCTCCCGACACCCCGGTGCTGATCGCCGCGGATGCGCAGACGCCCGCCGGCTGCGAGCTGCTGCTCAACCTCGGCGCCGGATGCCCGCCGCATTTCGAGCGCTTCGAGCGCCTGCTCGAGGTGGTCGGCGCCGACGAGGCGGAGCGCGAGGCCGGGCGCAGCCGGTATCGCTTCTACCGCGAGCGCGGCTATAAGATCGCGCACCACGACCTGGCAAAGGATGTTGAGCGCAGTGAGTGACGATTCGCTGGTCCCGGTACTCACCGAGATTGTCGACGAGGCGAGCGCGGCGCACCCGCCGGCCGTGACCGCGGCGGCGCTCGAGGTGCTGGCGCGCGATCTGGAGCGCGCCGTGCTCTCGCGCCTGGCGCCCGAGGTGGACCGCGTCATCGAGGAGCGCCTCGCCCGCACCCTGTCCGAGGTGCTCGGCCAGGCGCTCGAGGGCGTGCGCGCCGAGCTCACCATCAGCGTCACCCAGATGGTGCGCGAGGCGGTGGCCGCCTCGGTCGCCAGCGCCCTCGCCGCCCCGCCGCAGAGGGACTGAAGTGCTCGACAAGAGCTTCAACCCGGCCGCCATCGAGCAGGCCTGGTACCAGCGATGGGAGTCCGCCGGGTACTTCCGGCATAACGACGCCGCGCAGCCTGCCTACTGCATCCAGCTGCCGCCGCCCAACGTCACCGGCACGCTGCACATGGGCCACGCCTTCCAGCAGACGCTGATGGACGCGCTCATCCGCTACCACCGCATGCGCGGCTTCAACACCAACTGGGTGGTGGGCACCGACCATGCCGGCATCGCCACGCAGATCGTGGTCGAGCGCCAGCTCGAGGAGCAGGGCAAGACCCGCCACGACCTCGGCCGCGACAGGTTCGTCGAGCGCGTGTGGCAATGGAAGCAGCAGTCCGGCGCCACCATCACGCGCCAGATGCGCCGGCTAGGCGCCTCGGCGAACTGGACCTACGCAGACACCGAAGGCCAGAAGGCGGGCTACTTCACCATGGACGCGCACATGTCCACGGCCGTGGTGGAAGTTTTTGTTCAGCTGTTTGAACAGAATCTCATTTACCGGGGCAAGCGCCTGGTCAACTGGGACCCGGTGCTCGGCACCGCCGTGTCCGACCTCGAAGTCGACAGCGAGGAGGAAGACGGCCACATCTGGGAAATCCGCTACCCGCTCGAGGACGGCAGCGGCTCCGTGGTGGTCGCCACTACCCGCCCGGAAACGATGCTGGGCGACGTCGCCGTGGCCGTTCATCCTGGGGATGAGAGGTACAGGGCTCTCGTGGGCAAGCGGGTGAGGCTGCCCCTCGCTGAAAGGCCGATTCCTGTCATCACCGACGAATACGTCGATCCGGCCTTCGGCACCGGCTGCGTGAAGATCACCCCGGGGCACGACTTCAACGACTACCAGGTCGGCAGGCGCCACGGCCTGGCGCCGGTGAGCATCCTTACGCTCGACGCGCACCTGAACGAGCAGGTCCCGCAGAAGTACCGCGGGTTGGAGAGATTTGCCGCACGGGCCAGGGTCGTCGAGGACCTCAAAGCCCGGAATCTTCTGGTTTCGGAAAAGCCTTACAAGCTGCGCGTGCCGCGCTCGGGGCGCACCGGCGTGATCGTCGAGCCGATGCTCACCGACCAGTGGTTCGTGAAGATGGACAGCCTCGCCCGGGACGGCCTGGAGGTGGTGCGCCGCGGCGAGGTGAAGTTCTACCCAGAGCACTGGACCGCCACCTACCACCAGTGGCTGGAGAACATCCAGGACTGGTGCATCTCGCGCCAGCTCTGGTGGGGCCATCAGATCCCGGCTTGGTATGACGCCGAAGGCAACGTGTTCGTCGGTCGGACCGAGGAAGAAGCCCGCAAGAAGGCAAAAGGCAGGCAGCTGCGGCGCGACCCGGACGTCCTCGACACGTGGTTCTCTTCCGCCCTGGTGCCGTTCTCGTCGCTGGGCTGGCCGGAGAAGACGCCCGACCTGAAGGCCTTCCTGCCCTCCTCGGTGCTGGTGACGGGCTTCGACATCATTTTCTTCTGGGTGGCGCGCATGGTGATGATGACGCGCCACTTCACCGGCGAGGTGCCCTTCCGCCACGTCTACATCAACGCCATCGTGCGCGACGCCGAGGGCGAGAAGATGTCCAAGTCCAAGGGCAACACGCTCGATCCGCTCGACCTGATCGACGGGATTGATTTTGATTCTTTATTGAAGAAGTCCACCGTCGGGCTGTTGAGGGCGGAACACCGGCAGAAGATCGAAAGCTACGTCCGCTCGCACTTCGGGAACGGCATCCCGGCCTTCGGCGCCGACGCGCTGCGCTTCACCTTCGCCTCGCTGGCGAGCTTCTCGCGCACGCTGAACTTCGATCTGTCGCGCTGCGAGGGCTACCGCAATTTCTGCAACAAGCTGTGGAACGCCACGCGCTTCGTCCTGATGAACGTGGAGGGCAAGGACGACGCGGATCCCGTGAAGCTCAGCTTCGCGGACCGGTGGATCGTGAGCCTGCTGCAGCGCGTCGAGGCCGAGGTCGAGCAGGCCTTCGCCGACTACCGCTTCGACAACGCCGCCAACGCCATCTACCGCTTCGTCTGGGACGAGTACTGCGACTGGTATGTGGAGCTGGCGAAGCTGCAGCTTCAAAGCGAAGATCTTCTCGTCCAAAGAGGCACGCGGCGCACCCTCGTTCGCGTGCTGGAAACCGCCCTGCGGCTTGCGCACCCGATCGTCCCCTTCATCACCGAGGAGCTGTGGCAGAAGGTGGGGCCGCTGGCCGGGAAGACCGGCGACACCATCATGCTGCAGCGCTATCCGAAATCGCAGCCGGAGAAGATCGACGAGGCGGCCGAGCGCGACGTGGCGGTGCTCAAAGAGTGGACCGTCACGGCGAGGAACCTGCGCAGCGAGGCGAAGCTTCCGCCCTCGGAAAAGGTCCTGCTCCTGCGCACCGCGGATCCCGCCGTATCGGATCTCGCTGCGGCGGCGAATGCGATCGTCGGCCTTGCGCGCCTGAGCGGGTTCGAGAAGCGCGATCCCTTGCCCGATTCCACCTCGCCGGTCGCGGTCATCGGCAACGCTCGCATCATGCTGTACAAGGAAGTCGATCCCGTCGCCGAGGTCGCCCGCATTTCGAAGGAGGTAGCCCGTATCGAGGGCGAGCTCGCCAGCTTCAGGAAGAAGCTCGCCAATCCCGCCTTCGTGGAGCGCGCGCCGGCCGCGGTGGTCGAGCAGGAGCGCCAGCGGCTGGCCGATCGTGAGCAAACCCTTGCCAAGCTTCAGGACCAACTGAAAAAGCTCGGCCCACGCAAGTGAACCTGCCGCACGGCCTGCGGGCGCTGCGGCACCGGGACTTCCGCCTGTTCTTCGCCGGCCAGGGCGTGTCGCAGATCGGCACTTGGCTGCAGCTCATCGCCACGAGTTGGCTGGTGTATCGCCTGTCGGACTCCGCCTTCCTGCTCGGGCTCGCCGCGTTCGCGATGCAGATCCCGTTCCTCGTGCTCGCGCCGATTGCCGGCGTGCTGGTCGACCGCCTCGACCGGCGCCGCGTGCTGCTCCTCACCAACGCCATCGCCTCCGTGCAGGCGGTCCTCATGTTCACGGTGGTGGCGCTCGGCGTGGTCGCGCCCTGGCACCTCATCGCCGGGAACCTCGTGCTCGGCATCGTCAACGCCTGCGACGCGCCGGCGCGCCAGTCGATCCTCATCCAGCTGGTGGGCGGCCGGCAGGACCTGGCCAACGCCATCGCCCTCAACTCCATCATGATGAACCTGGCGCGCTTCGTCGGGCCGATGGTCGGCGGCGTGCTGATCGCCGTCTTCGGCGAGCGCTGGGGCTTTGCCGCCAACGCGCTTTCCTACATGGGAATGCTCTGGGCGTTATCGCGAATCCGCTCCGTAGCGAAGCTGCATGTTCCTCAGGAAGCCGGGTTGTTGCGCCAGCTCAGGGCGGGCGCGCGCTACGCCTACGGCTTCCTCCCGGCGAGGAGCGCGCTGCTTCTCCTCACCGCGGTCAGCATGACGGTCGGCTCCTACGTGGCCCTGATGCCCTGGTTCGCGCGCGAAGCCTTTCAGGGCGACTCGGGCACCCTCGGCCTGCTGATCTCGTCCGCGGGGCTGGGCGCGCTCACCGGCATGTTCTACCTTGCGATGCGCACCGGCGTGCGGGGGCTCTTCGGGCTGCTCGCGTGGACCTCGTCCACCGCAGGCGCGGCGCTGCTCGTGTTCTCGTTCTCCACCACGCTGTGGCTCGCGCTGCCGGCGCTGTACTGCGTCGGCCTGGGCATGATGCTCACCGCCGCCTCGACCAACACCGTGCTGCAGACCATCGTGCCCGACGAGCTGCGCGGCCGCGTCGCTTCCCTCTACGTGATGTCGTTCATCGGCATGTCGCCGCTCGGTGCGCTCGCCGCCGGCTGGATCGCCGAGCGCGCGGGTCCGCCGCTCACGCTCGCCGCGTGCGGCGCCGCCGCGCTCGCCGCCGCCGGCGTGTACGCCAGCCGCCTAGGCGCGATCCGCCGCGAGATCCGGCCGGTCTACGAGCGGCTGGGCGCCTAGCCAGGAGGTGTCGAACTGCCAGCCGTGCTGCGCTTCGAGGCGCAGGCGGAACGCTTCCTCGAGCTCGCGCGAGGGCGTGGGGGCGCAGGCCGAGGGGAAGCGAAGCAGGAAGCTGGAAGCGACCACGGCGCAGTCGCCGATCGACCGCGCGGTGCTCGCGGCGATGCGCCGGCCGTGCAGCCAGATGGCTTCGCCTTCGAGATAGGCGGCGAGGCCGAACTGGCGGTAGGTGGCGACGGCGGGTGCGAGGCCCCAGGAGAGCCAGCGCGTGACGCGCCCGGGCGCGAGCCTGCGAGGCGCGATGAGCGCGAAGAGGTAGTGCGCGTCGGCCTGCGCCCAGAGGAGCACGGGCGATGCGCTATGCGTCTGCTCGGCGGCGAGCTTCGCGCAGAGCGAATCGAAGTCGAGCGGCTCGATTGCGCCGAGCCTGATCCAGCGCGCCATCATCCGAGCGATTAAACCATACTGCGTCGCGTGCCGCGCACGTGCGCTCGGCACGGTTCGTGCAGGTGGCTAGAGCTCGATGTCTTCGCGGATGGCTTCGATGCCGGCGGCGGCGCAGGCGTCGTCTTCCTTGCCGCCCGGCGCGCCGGAGACGCCGATCGCGCCGAGCAGCGAGCCGCCTGCCTCGATCATCATGCCGCCGCCCACCGCCGCCACGCCGGGGCGATGGCGGATGCCGCTTTGCGCACGCCCGGCCTGCGTGGCTTCGGCGAGCTCGCTGGTGTTCGTGCGAAAGCTCACGGCGGTGTAGGCCTTGGCGCCCGCCATGTCGACCGTGTGCGGCCCGGCGAAGCGGTCGCGCAGCAGGACTTGCGTCACGCCCATGCGGTCGACCACTGCCACCGCGGCCTGGTAGCCGCTGTCGCGGCATTTCTTGAGCGCGGCCTGCGCGGCCTTCAGCGCCGTTTCGGGCGTAAGCACGCGCAGCGTGAATGTGGCTTGCGCCCCGGCAGTGCAAGAGAATGCAAGGGCCAGGGCGGCGAGTAGGGTTCTCATGGCGGCAGTATAAGATGTCGCCGCATGCAATCCACCGCCGGCTGGCTGGTCATCGTCGTGCAGATGCCCCTCGAGGATCCTGCCGCGCGCATGCGCGTGCTGCGCACGCTGGAGGCCCTGGGCGCGGCGGTGATGCGCGAAGGCGCCTACCTGCTCCCCGAAACGCCGACCAACCGGCAGTCGCTCGACACCCTCGCCGAATACGCGGTCAAGTGCGCCGGCCAGGCGTACGTGCTGCAGGCGCAGGCCACCTCGCCCGCGCAGGCGGAGGCATTCAAGCGCCTGTTCGACCGCACGGCGCGCTACGAAAGCCTGGTGAAGACCGTGGAGAGCCTGCGCGTGGGCTTCGGCCTGTCGGACCCGAGCGCCATCTCGCGCGTGCTGCACAAGCAGCGCCGCGAGTTCGAGGCGATCGCCGCGCTGGACTTCTTTCCGACCGCGGCGCGCGAGCGCGCCGAGCGTGCCATCGCCGAAGCGGACGCGGCGGTGAAGAAGCTGCTGTTCCCTCACACGCCCGGCCAGGCCGGGCCGGCCGAGAACCTGCTCGCGCGCATCTGGGCCACGCGCAAGCCGCTGTGGGCCGACCGCCTGGCGAGCGCCTGGCTGATCCGCCGCTTCGTCGATCCCGAGGGCAAAGTGATCTGGCTGGACAAGTCCCAGGAGCCGCCGGCCGGCGCCATCGGCTTCGCCTACGACGGCGCGCATTTCTCGAACACGCGCACGCGCGTGACCTACGAGGAGATCCTGGTGCAGCTCAAGCTGGGCGACAACACGGCGCTCGCGAGGATCGGCAGCCTGGTGCACTTCCTCGAGGCGCGCGGCACGCCGGTGCCCGAAGCCGCCGGCGTGCAGACCCTGCTGCAGGGCGCCGTGCGCCGCGCGCGCAACGAGGACGAGCTGCTCGGGGAAGCGGAGAAAACCTTCGACCTGCTGTACGAGGCGTACTTCGAGCCCGCGAAGCGCTAGGAGCTAGCGTTTTTCCTGAACGTGCAGGTTGCGCAGCTCCTTGAGGCGCGCGTCCACCACCGAGAGCTGGTAGAAGTCGCCGTCGCCCGCGCGGCGCGCGAGCTGCAGCTGCTCGATGGCGGCGGGAACGCTGCCCTGGAGCGCGTAGTACTCGGCCTGGGCCTGGTGCTGCAGCAGCCGCTTGCCGAGCGCCGCGTAGGACTGCGACTGCAGCGAGCGCAGCCGCGGGTCGGCCGGGTAGGTGCGCACCGCCTCGCGCAGGGCTTCCGCCGCCTCCGCGTGGCGCGCCATCTCCTGCATGGCCGCGATGTGCGCGTAGAGCACCGGGCGCGAATAGGGGTAACGCGCGCGCGCCTCGGCGAGCAGCTTCTGCGCGCCGGCGCGGTCGCCCAGCGCCTGGCGCACGCGGCCCTCGAGGGTCTCGATCATCGGGCCGGCGATGCCGGTCTTGCGCAGGCGCGCCATCTCGGCGGCCGCGTCCTTCGCGCGCCGCGCGCGCAGCAGCGCGTTCACCAGGCCGTAGCGCCCGGCCGGCTCGTTGGCGTAGCGCCCGTCGCGCACCGCGCGCTCGAAGTGCGACACGGCGTCGAGCACGTCGCCTGCCTCGGCGCGCAGCTTGGCGCGCACCAGGTGGAACTCGGCGCTGTCCAGGTGCTGCCGGTAGGGCAGCGCGGCGACCTTGTTCTGCGCGTCGGCGATGCGCTCGGTGCTCACCGGGTGGGTGCGCAGGTAGCCCGGCAGGGTGCCGTCGTCGGCTACGCGCTGCGAGCGCTGCATCTTCTCGAAGAATGTCCCCATGGCGCGCGCGTCGAAGCCGGCGTCGGCGAGCGCCTGCAGGCCGACGCGGTCGGCGTCGCGCTCGAAATCCCGCGTGTAGGCGAGCTGCGCCGACACCGCCCCCGCCTGCGTGGCGGCGGCCGCCCCGGCGGCCAGGTCCGGCCGCGAGCGCCCGAGCAGGATGGCCGCGGCGAGCGCCGCCAGCATCGGCAGCTGCATCTGCTCCTGCTGGCCGAGCATGCGCGCGATGTGGCGCTGGGAGACGTGCGCGATCTCGTGCGCCAGCACCGAGGCGAGCTGCGACTCGGTGTCGGCCGCGTTCAGCAGCCCGGTGTGCACGCCGACGTAGCCACCCGGCAGCGCGAAGGCGTTGATCGAGGGGTCGCGCACGGCGAAGAACTCGAATTCCTGCCGCGCGCCGGACATGACCTGGGACAGGCGCGAGCCGATGACGCCCAGGTACTCGGAGATCTCCGGGTCGTCGATGAACTGGGGGTCGCGCCGCATGTCGCGCACGATGCTCTCGCCCAGCCGGCGCTCGGTGTGCGGCGACAGGACCGTGTCGGCGCTGCCGCCGAGATCCGGCAGCGGCTGCGCGGCGGCGCCGCCCGCGGAAAGAAGCGCCAGCGCGGTCAGAAAAGCAAGGGCCCGCATGCGTTTATGATAACGCCTCCCCATGGCGAAAAAGCTGACCCACTTCGACCGCAAAGGTTCCGCCCACATGGTCGACGTGGGGGCGAAGGACAGCACCCACCGGGTGGCGGTCGCCTCCGGGCGCATCCGCATGCAGCCGGCGACGTTTCGCCGGGTCGCCGCCGGCAAGGCGGCGAAAGGCGACGTGCTGGGCATCGCGCGCATCGCCGCGATCCAGGCGGCCAAGCGCGCGCCCGAGCTGATCCCGCTCGCCCATCCCATCGCGCTCACCCGCGTGGCGGTGGACTTCGAGCTCGCGCGGGAAACCTCGTCGATCGTCATCCGCGCGCGGGTGGAATGCCGCGGCCAGACCGGGGTCGAGATGGAGGCGCTGACCGCGGCCGCGGTGGGCCTGCTCACCATCTACGACATGGTGAAGGCGGTGGACCGCGGCATGACGCTTACCGAGGTGCGCCTGGAGCACAAGGCCGGAGGCAAGTCGGGCGTTTTCCGCCGCTAGCGCCGTGAAGGCTCCGCTGAAGCTCGCGCTCGTGGTGCTGGTGGTCGCTGCCGCGGCCGCCGGCGCCTGGTACGGGTGGCAGGCACGCGACGGGGGCGGCGAGCTCCGGTACCGCCTCGCCAAGGTGGAGCGCGGCCCGATGGCCGCGGTGGTGGCGGCGAGCGGCACGCTCAACGCGGTCACCACGGTGCAGGTGGGCTCGCAGATCTCCGGCCAGGTGAAGGAGATCCACGCGGACTTCAACACGCCGGTGAAGAAAGGCCAGGTAATCGCGCGCATCGACCCGGCCACCTACGAGCTGCGCGTGAACCAGGCACGCGCCGACCTCGACGCCGCCGAAAGCGCGGTGGCCGTGGCGCGCTCGGGGCTCTCGGCGCAGGAGGCCGAGCTCGGGCGCGTGAAGATCGAGCTGCTCGACGCCGGGCGCGACTTCGAGCGCAAGAAAATGCTGGTCGACAAGAAGTTCATCTCGCCGGCGGAGCTCGACAAGGCGCGTACCGTGCTCGACACCACGCGCGAGCAATTGAAGGCGGTGCAGGCGCAGATCAAGGTCAACGAGGCGCAGGTGCGCACCGCGCTCGCCGCCGTGAAGCAGCGCGAGTCGCTGCTGCGCCAGGCGCAGGTGGACCTGGAGCGCACCATCATTCGCGCGCCGGTGGACGGCACCGTGATCCTGCGCAACGTCGACGCCGGCCAGACCGTGGCGGCGAGCCTGCAGGCGCCGGTGCTGTTCACCATCGCGCAGGACCTGCGCGACATGCAGGTCGAGGCGGCGATCGACGAGGCCGACGTCGGCCGCCTGCGCGCCGGCATGCCCGCGAGCTTCGCGGTCGACGCCTTCCCGCGCCGCAGCTTCGAGGGCGAGATCCGCCAGATCCGCAAGTCGCCGCAGAACGTGCAGAACGTGGTGAGCTACACGGTGGTCATCTCGGCGCGCAACCCGGACCTCGCCCT
>DASUUN010000002.1:0-16373 GCA_036374055.1 Burkholderiales bacterium | reverse complement strand
CCGGCGGGTAGAAGTGCCAGTTGGAGCCGGGCAGGTCGCGCCCCGAGCGCAGCACCGGCAGGCCGCGGCCACTGAACCAGGCGAAGCCGTCCACCACCTCGCGCAGGCTGCCCACCTGCCAGGTGATCTGGTTGATGGTCGCTTCCGGATGCTTGCGGTAGTGCGGGTTGAGCTGCGTCATCACCCGCCGCGGAAAGATGACGAACGAGTGATGGTCGCCGCCGTGGCGCGTGAAGTAGCCCACGCCCGGTCCGTGCTTGCCGCGCTCCGCCTCCGGCAGCCGCGCGCCGAAGTCGATCGGGTCGGAGACGCGGAAGCCGAGGAGGCGCGTGTAAAAATTGCGCGATGCCTCCGGGTCGTGCGCGTTGACGCCGAAGTGTCCCAGCCGCAGCAGCTTGAACGGCCGCGGCAGCCGCAAGCCGCCTACGTCGAATTGCCCAGCGCTCATGTCGGAAAGTCTCGCACGGAGGGCGGCTCGATCGGCACATAGCGCCGCCAGGTTCGCAGCCATACATGTTCGGCGAGCGGCAGCGCCCCGGCGCCGAGCAGGGCCACGACGAAGGCCGCGGCGTAGAAACCCTGCCGGTCCAGCGCGTAGCCGAGGCCCGCGCACAGCAGGAACCCGCCCAGGGTGGCGAAAATCAGCGCTTCCTCCGCGGGATGCACGTTCACCCGGAGGCGGCGCCTGCAGTACCGGCAGTCGATCTCCATGCGCGCGATGATCGGCTGGGACAGCCTGCGCCGGGCGAGGTCGCGCTCGCAATGCGGGCAGCGGTGGTCCATGCCTAGGCGAGGAGCAGCACGACGAGGCCGCCGACCCCGGCCAGCGTGGCGGCGAACAGCGTCTGCGACACCGCCGCCAGGTAGAAGCCCTTGCGCACGCCCACCGACTTTCCCTCGGGCGTGACGACGTAATAGCCGCAGATCATCGAGGAAACCGCGAGCAGCGTGAGGGCCAGGACCGCCGCCATGAGCCCCCGGTCGTCCGGCACGAAGGGCAGGGCGACCGAGCCCGCCACCAGTCCCGTGCCGCCGAGAATCATGCCGAGCGTGAACGCCGTGCCGAGCGACAGGCGCTCCAGCGACAGCCAGCGCGCCGCCAGCCGCAGGAACGGCAGGTAAAGCAGCGACACGAACGGCAGCAGAATGAACGCCTGCAGCATTTCCACCCGCGCATTCTAGTAGGTGTAGGTGCCGGTGAAGGCGAGGATGTCCGTCACCGCGTGGCCCGTCACGAAGGGCCAGAGGTTCCTGACGCGCAGGTAGAGCGCCGCCAATACCACGCCGAGCAGAAAGGTCGCAACGACCTCGCGCGTGCCGCTTTCCCAGTGGATCGCCGCGAATGCCGCCGCCGAGGCGAGCGGATAGACGTGGGCGCGCAGCCATAGCGCGGGCAGGCCGCGGAACACGATCTCCTCCGCCAGCGCCTCGGTCAGCGACAGGTAGGCGAGCAGCGCGAGACCGCCGGCGGCGTGCTGCGGGAACGCCTGCGAGTAGAGGAACCCGGTCGCGGGCCATTCCCACGGAACGAACAGCGCCAGGATCCTGGCGAAGCCGTAGCCGTACGCGAACGCCGCGACGACCAGCGCATACACGGCCAGCGCGGCGGCGCCCGGCTGCCGGCCGGCGAGCGGCCCCAGGCCGTAGTCGGGCGGCCGCACCCCGGCAAAGCGCCACAGCGCCCAGACGCTGGCGATCGGCACCAGCACGAAATGCGCCAGGTCGAGAAACCAGAACAGCGGCACGCTCGCGCGGAACGCGGCGCCGAGGTACAGGCCGTTGAGCGCGAGCAGCGCGGCCGTGGGCAGCATGGCCCACGCCGCGGCGTTACCGGTACGCAAGGCGCTCGAGGCGATAGACAAAGCAGTCGTCGCGGCCGAAGCGGCGGCGCTCGACGAAGCGAAAGCCGAGCCGCTCGTAGAAGCGGTGGGCGCGCGTGTTGCTCGCCAGCGGGTCGATGAGCACGGCGCTCACCTGGGGGTCGGCGAAGCAGCGCGCCAGGGCGAGCCGCATCATCTGCGTGCCGAAGCCCTTGCCGAGATCCGCCTCGCTGCCGATCCACAGGTCGACGGCACGCAGCCCCGCCGGCACGTCGCCCCAGTAGCGGCTGTCCTCGCGCGCCGGATCGATGATCTGCACGAAGCCGACCGGCCGGCCGTGCGCTTCGGCGATCAGCTGCTCGCGCCAGTCGGGCGAGCGTGCGAGCTCGGTCTCCCAGCCCCAGTCGTCGTTCGGATCCGAGGCGACGACGTGCGGCTGCTCGTCCCAGCCGCGCAGCAGCTCGAGGTCGGCGGGCGTGGCCGGGCGCAGGATTATCGCCGCCCCACGCCCTTGAAGAAGGTGTAGCAGAAGACCCCGTCGGCCTCGGCCGTCCGGTAAAGCGCCCGGATGCCGGCGTCGAACGCCTCGGGCGCGAGCAGTCCGGCCCCGAGCGCGGACCCGCGCACCCCCTCGATCATCGCGGTGAAGGTCTTCTTCGTGAAGCCCTCGACCCGCTCGGGCCGGGAGGCGTCGACGTACACCATGCGCGGCGAGACGCGGACGCCTTCGAAGCCCGCCGCGACCAGCAGCGGGTACACCTGGCGGCCGATGAGCGCGTTGCCGCCGGCGGCGCGCTGCAGCTCCACCTGGCACTGGATCGCGCGCCGGGCCGCCTCGCTGTCCGGGTGGAAATAGGCCGAGCCATGGTCGCCCTCGATGACGGTGATGCTGCCCCCCGGCCTGAGGAGCCGCTTCAGGGCGGCGAGCGCCTCGAGCGGCCGCGACAGGTGCTCGAGCACGAAGCACACGAACACGTGATCGAAGGACTGCGGCTCGAACGGCAGGGCGAAGATGTCGGCCTGCCGGAACTGGACGTTGGCGATGCCCGCGGCATCCGCGCGCCGCTTCGCCTCGGCCAGCGAGGCGGCCGAGACGTCCACCGAGACGAACCGCGCGTGCGGGCTGTTGCGCCCGAGCGTGACGGTCTGCGCGCCGGTCCCGCAGCCGGCTTCCAGGACCCGGCTGCCCGCGGGATACGCGGTATCCGAGTGCAGCAGGTCGACCAGCGTCCCGGCCTGGTCCTGCAGGCGCCGGTTCTCCTGCTCGTCATAGCCGTGGACGTAGGCTTGCATGCGGGCGGCGCTCAGTAATGCAGGCTCATCGTCAGGTCCACGCCGCGCCCGTCGTACGGGAAGCTCGCCGCGGAGAACGAAGGCACGCTGAGCAGGGCTTTTGCATCCTTCGAGAACCCGTAGCCTTCCGTGGGCACGCCGAAGAAGTTGGTGTCGAGCTTGCCGTTCATGTTCTCGTCATGGATCACGGCAATCGCATAGGTTCCGGGCGGGATGTCCTGGAAGTCACAGCGCGCCTGCGCCTTGCGGATCTTGATCACCATGACGTTGGTGGCGGTGCGCAGAAACTCGGTGGGGAAGCCCTCCGCGGACTCGAACAGGGCGCAGGCGACGGTCCCGGTGCTGTTCCGGATGTTCAGGACCGTCACGTGGATTCCCGGGCAAGCCGGCTGCGCAAAGGCGAGCGGAGCCGCGAGCATCAGCGCCGCGACCCCGGCTGCCAGGTTGCCCAGCTGCATGCCGCGATTAAAGCATGCCTTTTCCGGGCCCCCGCGCCGGCTGTCACGCGACGCAAGGTTCCGGCCCGGCCCTCCAGGGCGGATTCGACGCAAATGTTGTGCCGGGACCGTGGTTTGCTATACAAAGGAGTCCATGCGCATAGAAGCGGTAAAGGCCGCCTACCGGCGGTACGCGAATGTCTACGATGCCCTGTTCGGGCCGGTGCTGCAGCCCGGCCGCAAGGCCGTGATCGGCGCGCTCGGCTGCAAGCCGGGCGAGCGGGTGCTGGAGGTCGGCGTCGGCACCGGGCTGTCGCTGCCCATGTATCCCGCCTCGGTGCGGATCACCGGCATCGACCTGTCCCGCGAAATGCTCGAGCGCGCGCGGCTGCGGGTGCAGCGCAGGCAGCTCGCGAACGTCGAGGGGCTGCTCGAGATGGACGCCGAGGCGATGGACTTTCCCGACGCGAGCTTCGACAAGGTGGTGGCGATGTACGTCGTGTCGGTGACCGACCGGCCGGCGCAGCTGCTGCACGAGCTGCAGCGCGTGTGCAAGCCCGGCGGCGACATCTTCATCGTCAACCACGTGCGCTCCGACAACCCGGTGGTGGGCGCGGTGGAAAAGAGCCTGGCGCGCTTTGCCAACCACCTGGGCTTCCATCCCGACTTCGAGCTGCGCAACCTGGTGAACGGCTCGTTCCGCGTAGAGCACGTCTCCAGCATCAACTTCTTCTGGAAGGTGATGCGGCTGCGGGCGGACGGAATAGAAACAGCGCCGCGATGACCAGCGCGGCGCCGGCGAGCTGCACCGGCGCGAGCCGCTGGCCCAGGATCAGCGCCGCGAGCAGCACCGAGGCGATCGGCTCGAAGTTCATGTAGAAGCCGGCGCGCGTCGCGCCGATGCGCACGCTGGCGAAGAACAGGCCGATGAGCGCGAAGGTGTAGAAGGCGCCCACCCCGCCGAGGCCGCTCCAGCCGGCCGCGGTCGCCGGCCACGCCACCTCCCCCGTGAGCACGCAGGCCGCCGCGAACACCGCCAGCGCGGTGAGCATCATGTACAGCGTGGGCACGCGCGTGTCGCGCCCGTGGAAGAAGTGGCCGGTGAGCAGGAAGGTCGCCGACCACAGGAACGCGGCGCCGAGCGCGAGCCACACGCCTTTCGCCTGCGCCGCGCTCAGCTCCACGTTGAGCGCCAGCGCCACGCCGGCGAAGGCAAGCGCCAGCGCCGCCGCGGCGCGCCAGCGGAAGCGCTCCTTGCCGAGCAGCCAGCTCGCCGCGGTGGTGATCGCCGGCCAGGTGTAGAAAATGAGGACCGCGAGCGGCACCGGGATCTCGCCGATCGCGGCGTTGATCATGTAGTTGTTGATGGAGAGCGGGATGCCGATCGCGAGGGCGATCACGGCGTCCCGGCGCGGCAGCCGGAACTGTACCTTCATCAGGTAGAACCAGGCCATGAGCAGCGCGAGGGCGCTGACCGTGCGCACGGTCACCACGGTGAGGGGATTGCTGCCGCCCTGCAGGGCGAGCGCGGTGCAGATCCCCGTCATGGCGAACGCCACGGCAAAGGCAAGCAGGTGGGCGGGGGTCAAGGCTTATTTTTCTTTCAGTCCATGGTACTTCCGGACCAGTCCGGCTGGATAGAGCCTGCAGCGCCAGGCGGCGTAAAAGAGGCCCCTCACAGCATCCCAGGAGCCGCTATGGTTGCCAGGCTACGCCGCCGCATCGGCATTCACTACTACCACATGCTGGTGCGCCCGCTCGAGAGCGCGTCGCGCGTCGGCGCGCCGCCTTGCGGTCTGGCCTTCGGGGTTCTCGAGCAGCAGGACTTGCTGGCCTATTGCACCGACCCGCAGTTTATGATGCGGGAGGCGGCGGTGCGCGCAGCGCTTGCGGCGGGTCACGTCTGCATCGGCGCCGTAGACCGCGAGGGCTTGGCCGCCTACCTGTGGTATTCGTTCGACAGCGCGCCGCATGCCGTGGGCGTGCGGGTCGGCATCGGCCCGCGCGTGCGCTACGTCTACAAGGTTTTCGTGCGCCCGAACTCGCGCGGGCGCGGCGTCGCGCGCCAGCTGCTCGCGCGCAGCGCCGAGTTGTGTCCGCGGCGCGGGCGCGAGCTCGGCGTGAGCTTCGTGGCGCCGGACAACGAGCCCTCCCTGCGTGCCTTTGCCGCTGCCGGGTGGCGCCGCGCCGGCTATGCGGGCTATGTGAATTGGCTGGGCCGCTTCCGCGCCTTCGCTTCGGCGGGCGCCGCGCGGCTGGGGGCGGGGTTCTCATGCGCCTGAACGACTCCATCGCCGAGCGGTGCCTGACGCGCGCGCGGCGCCACCTCGGCATGAATTTCGTGCGCGTCCTGCAGCACGGCGTCGGCGATGCGGTGAAGTCTGCCGGCTGCCGCCACCCCAGGGTCGCATGCCGCGTACTCTCCGAGGCCGAGGCGCTTGCCTTCGCGGCCGACCCGGCGCTACGTCTCAGCAGGCAGTGGGTGCGAGCCGCATACGCGCGCGGCGCAGTCGGCTTGGGCGCAATGCGAGACGGTCGCCTGCTCGGCTACACCTGGCTCGCCTACGGCGACACCCCGTACGACAGCACAGTCTGGTGCGCGCTCAAGCCCGGCCTGCGCTACACCTATAAGAGCTTCGTGCGGCCGGAGTGCCGCGGGCAGCGCATCATCCAGGCGCTGTATGCGTTCGCCGACCGGCCCGAGCTGTGGCGCGGCCGGCGCGCCTCGCTGTACCTGGTCAATTCGGACAATTTTGCCTCGCTTGCCTCCCTGGGACGCATCGGTTGTCGCAGCCTCGGCCACGTGACCTACGCAAGGATTTTCGACTCGGTGATCGCCTTCCACTCGCCCGCCCTGCGCCGCGCCGGAATCCATCTCTACGCCGGCGGGCGGCATCGCTGATAGGATGCGGGCATGCCCGCAACGAAGCCCGCGCTCCTGCGCATAGGCCAGATCGTTCCGTCGTCCAACACGACGATGGAGACCGAGATTCCGGCGATGCTGCGCGCCCGCGAGCAGCATTTCGCGGAGCGCTTCACCTTCCACTCCTCGCGCATGCGCATGCAGCGCGTGTCGGCCGAGGAGCTCCAGGCGATGAACCGCGAGGGGCTGCGCTGCGCCGCGGAGCTGGCCGACGCGCGCGTCGACCTCATGAGCACCGCCTGCCTGGTGGCCATCATGGCGCAGGGCTCCGGCTACCACCGCCAGGTGGAGGAGGACTTCCGCCGCGTGGTGGCCGAGAACGGCGCGCGCTCGAAGGTGATGACCTCCGCCGGCGCCCTGGTGCACGGCCTGAAGCGCCTGCGCGCGAAGAAGATCTCGCTCATGGCGCCGTACATGAAGCCGCTCACCGACAAGGTCGTGGCCTATCTCGAGAGCGAAGGATTCGAGGTGCTGGACCGCATCGCCTTCGAGATCCCCGACAACCTGGAAGTCGGGCGGCGCGACCCGATGCGCCTGCTCGAGGACGCGAAGCGGCTGAAGACCGCCAACGCCGACGCCGTGGTGCTGTCGGCCTGCGTGCAGCTGCAGTCGCTGCCCGCCATCCAGGCCGCCGAGACCATGCTCGGCCTGCCGGTCACCTCGACCTCGGTGTGCACCGTGCGCAACATGCTCGACCTCCTCGAGCTCGAGCCGCGCATCCCCAACTGCGGCGCCCTGCTCGCCTAGTTCTGTAGAATCGCGGGTTTTTCGCCCGTGATCCGATTCTCCAACGTCACCCTGCGCCGCGGCGTGAAGCCGCTGCTCGAGGGCGCCGACGTGTCCATCAACCCCGGCGAGCGCATCGGCCTGATCGGCGCCAACGGCTCGGGCAAGTCGAGCCTGTTCGCGCTGCTGCGCGGCGAGCTGCATACCGACAGGGGCGAGGTCGACTTCCCGGCGCACTGGCGCATCGCGCACGTGGCGCAGGAGACGCCGGCGCTGGAGCGCCCGGCGGTGGAGTACGCCATCGACGGCGACACCACCCTGAGGGGGCTCGAGAGGCGGCTGGCCACGGCCGAGGACGGTCTGCTCATCGGCGAGCTGCACGCGGCCATGGCGGACGCGGACGCGTACACGGCCCGGGCGCGCGCCGAACGGCTGCTGACGGGATTGGGCTTTTCACAGCAGGATCTGGAAAAGCCTGTTTCGAGCTTCTCGGGCGGCTGGCGCATGCGCCTCAACCTGGCGCAGGCGCTGATGTGCCCCTCGGACCTGCTGCTGCTCGACGAGCCCACCAACCACCTCGACATCGACGCCATCATCTGGCTGGAGGACTGGCTGCGGCGCTACCCGGGCACGCTCATCGTGGTGTCGCACGACCGCGACTTCCTCGACGGCGTGGTCAGCGCCATCGTGCACATCGACCAGAAGAAGCTGCGCCGCTACGGCGGCCACTACTCGAGCTTCGAGGAGCAGCGCGCGCAGGCGCTGGTGCTGGCGCAGAGCCAGATCGAGAAGCAGCAGCGCGAGCGCGCCCACCTGCAGTCGTTCATCGACCGCTTCAAGGCGAAGGCCACCAAGGCGCGCCAGGCGCAGAGCCGCATGAAGATGCTGGCGAAGATGGAGGAGCTCGCGCCGCTGCACGTGGCCGCGCCTTTCTCCTTCGAGTTCCGCGAGCCGCTGCGCGCGCCGGATCCGTTGCTGGTCCTGGAAGATGCGCAGATGGGCTACGGCGACAAGCAGGTGCTCTCCGGCGTGACCCTGTCGCTTCAATCCGAGCAGCGCATCGGCCTGCTGGGCGTGAACGGCGCGGGCAAGTCGACGTTCATCAAGACCGTGGCCGGCGCCTTGTCCCCGCTTGCCGGTACCGCCGTGTTCAACAAGGGCCTGGTCATCGGCTACTTCGCGCAGCACCAGGTGGAGATGCTGCGCGACGACCAGTCGCCGCTGTGGCACCTGCAGCGCCTGAGCTCCGGTATCCGCGACCAGGACCTGCGCAACTACCTCGGCAGCTTCAACTTCCCCGGCGACATGGCGACCGACCCGATCGAGCATTTCTCGGGCGGGGAGAAGGCGCGCCTGGCGCTGGCGCTCATCGTGTGGCAGCGGCCCAACCTGCTGCTGCTCGACGAGCCGACCAACCATCTCGACCTCGAGACGCGCGAGGCGCTGGCCGTGGCGCTGGCGCAGTTCGAGGGCACGCTGGTGCTGGTGTCGCACGACCGGCACCTGCTGCGCGCGACCACCGAGCAGCTGCTGATCGTCGCCGAAGGCAGGGTGCAGCCCTTCGACGGCGACCTCGACGACTACCGCGACAGCCTGCTGCAGAAGAAGGAGCAGCCGCCACCCCCGAAGCCGAAAAAACCGGTTTCGAGAAAAATCAAAGGCGTGGAAAGCCGCATCAAGCGCATCGAGGAGACGATGGCGAAGCTCAACGCCCGCAAGGCGTCCATCGAATCCCAGCTCGGCGACCCTGCCGTGTATTCGGATGCAGAAAAAGTCAAAGGCCTCACGCTGGACCAGGCTTATGTGGCCAAGGAGCTCGAGCAGCTCGAGAGCGAATGGCTGGAGCTGCAGTGCTGAGGCTCGGCAGCGCGGCGATGCTGGTGCTCGCCGGCTGGGCGGCGATCGAGCCGCGGCCCATGTCGTGGGTGTTCATCGCCGCGGTGGCCGCCTTCGAGCTGTGGCTCGCGCAGCGCATGAGCGCGCTCGACGCCGGCCCGGTGGCGGTGGAGGAGCCGCCGTACCGCTTCAGCGCCGAGGAGGCGGCGCTGGTGGCGCGCTACCGCTTCTACTTCACCTGCCCGGGGACCGCGGCGCAGGCGGCCTCGGTGCTGGCCGCGATCGGCCTGTCGAGCGCGGTGCTCGGGCTGTGGCTGACCTACAAGGGCGCGCTCATCGAGGGCGCGCTCCTCGGCCTGAATCTCTTCGGCGTGGGCTGGTTCACGCGGCGCGCGGCGCCGGTGTACGCGCTGCGCATCGCCGCCTCGCGCGGCAAGCGCGATGCCCTGAGAATGCTCGAGATCCTCGATCCGCTGTGGGCTAAAATCAGGCAAGCGAACAAGGACCCCTCATGAACGCACCGATCAAAAGCGAAGACGCATTCCACCGCCTGATCCACGAGAACCACATGTACGGCCTGTGGGAGATCGCGAGCCAGATGACGCCGCACCCGCGGCCCGAGGCGATCCCGCACCAGTGGAAGTGGTCGCTGCTCTCCGAGGTGGCGAAGCAGTCGGCCGCCGCGGTGCCGGTGGGCGACGAGCGCCGCGCGATGCAGCTGTTCAACCCGGGCCTCAACGGCCAGTGGGCCACCACCAGCACGCTGATCGCCGCGGTGCAGGTGCTGCTGCCGGGCGAAGTGGCGCGCGCGCACCGCCACTCGCCGGCGGCGATCCGCTTCATCATCCAGGGCAACGGCGCCTACACCGCGGTCGAAGGCGAGAAGGTGATCATGCGCGAGGGCGACCTCGTCCTCACGCCGAGCTGGCAGTGGCACGACCACGGCAACGAGACGAACGAGACCGTGGTGTGGATGGACGGCCTGGACGTGCCGCTCACCAAGGCGCTCAACTGCATCTTCTTCCAGATGCACGGCGAAGAGAAGTTCGCCCAGACCAAGCCGGTGAACGGCTCCAAGGCGCTGTACGGCCACGGCCACCTGGCGCCCACCTGGGTGAAGGAGCGCCCGCGCTTCTCGCCGCTGATGCTGTATTCGTTCGACCAGACCCTGGCGGCGCTCGAGGCGCTCAAAGGCAGCGACGGCTCGCCCTACGAGGGCATCGCGCTCGAGTACACCCATCCGCAGACCGGTGGCCCGGTGACCCCGACCATCGCCTGCCGCATCCAGATGCTGAGGAAGGGCGAGAAGCTGAAGGCGCGCCGCGTCACCGGCAGCTCGGTGTTCCACGTGGTGCGCGGCAAGGGCCGCACCGTGATCGACGGCAAGGCGTTCGACTGGGAGAAGGGCGACATCATCGCGCTGCCTTCCTGGGCGCAGCACGCGCACGAGAACCGCGGCAGCGAGGACGCGCTGCTTTTCTCCATCAGCGACCGGCCGGTCATCGAGGCGCTGGGCCTGTATCGCGAGGAGCCGAGCGCCTAGCGCGCGCCTCGATCGCCACGTCCATCAGCCGCACCAGGCGCTCGGGGGCGATCGGCTTGGTGACGTACTCGTCGAAGCCCGCTTCGCGCGCGCGGCGCAGCGAGTCCGGCTGGCCGTAGCCGGTGAGGGCGATCAGCACCATCGAGTCGTGCTCCGGGGCGCCGCGCAGCGTCTCGGCCACCTTGTAGCCGTCCACGCCCGGCAGGCCGATGTCGACCACCGCCACGTCCGGGTTCACGCGCGCGAGCGCGGCGATGCCGCTGATGCCGTCGGCCGCCTCGTGCACCTGGTGGCCCTCCAGGGCGAGCGCCGCGGCGAGCGTGCGGCGCGCGTCGTCGTTGTCCTCGATCAGCACGATGCGGTGGCGGCGGCGCTCCTGCGCCTTCTTCTCCGAGGGCTGCCCGGGCTGCGGCTCGGTGGCCGGCAGCGTCACCGTGAACGTCGATCCCTGGCCCGGCCCGGCGCTCGCGGCGAACGCCTTGCCGCCCTGCAGCTCGGCCAGGTGCTTGACCAGCGTGAGGCCGATGCCCAGCCCGCCCGGGCCGCGGTCGAGCTGCTGCTCGCCCTGCACGAACAGATCGAACACCCGCGCCGCCAGCTCGGGCGCCATGCCGATGCCGCTGTCGCGCACGCGCAGCACCGCGCTGTCGCGGTCGCGCCGCAGGCTGACGATGACCTGGCCGCCCACCGGCGTGTACTTGACCGCGTTGCCCACCAGGTTCGACACGATCTGCGCTGCGCGCGCCTCGTCGGCGCGCACCCAGACCGGCGCCAGGTCGAGGCGCACCTCGTGCCCGGCGAGGCGGCCCGCGGCGCGCATCTCGGCGATCGTGTCGTCGACCAGCGCACAGAAGTCGAACGGCTGGCGCGCGAGGCTCACCTTGCCGCGCGTGACGCGGCTCACGTCGAGCAGGTCCTCGACCATGCGCGTCATGTGCTCGACCTGGCGCGAGACGACCTCGCCGGCCTGCGCCGCCGCACCCTCCTGCAGGCCGACCTTGCTCAGCACCTGCGCCGCGGCGGCGAGCGCGCCCAGCGGGTTGCGCAGCTCGTGGCTCAGCATCGCGACGAACTCGTCCTTCGCGCGGTCGGCGTCGCGCAGCGATTTCTCGCGCAGCCGCACCGCCTGCGCGGACGCCGCGAGCACTTCGCCCACTTCGGCGATCTCGCGCACGCGCGGCCTGTGCGGCCCCAAGGCCCGCATCCCGGTGGTCGTGTCCGCCGGCGCGCCGGCCGCGATCTCTTTCGCCATGCCGCCGAGGGCGGCGAGCGGCGCGCCGATGCGCTCGGCGAGCACGATCGGCAGCAGGACCGCGAAGCACAGGGTGCCGAACAGGCCGAGCACGATGAGCCAGGCCATTTCGCCTTCGTTCACCGGCGTGCCGGTGGCGAAGACCCAGCCCGCGGCCGCGGCGACCACGACCAGCGGAAGAACCGTGCCGAGGCCCAGGAGAAGCAGGTGCGAACGGAGTTTCATCGGCCGCATCGGCCGCTCCCTTCATACCGCCGGCTCCCCAAAGCCGATTCGGTGTCTTTGATCGAAAACCGATTCTAGCGCAGGAGCTTCCACAGCATGGCGTAGCCGATCGTCGACAGGGCGAGCGCCTGCGCCCCGGCTGTCCCGGTCGCGCGCAGCGCGTCGCGCCATTCGTCCACGGTGTGCGGCAGCGCGAGCGACTCGGCCCCGGCGAGCGCCCAGCCCGCGGACAGACCGATAAGCAGGCCGAGCATGCCGTGGCGGACGCGGGGCGCCAGGCGCAGCCCGGCGGGCAGCTCGCGCGCCGGGGCGCGGCGGAACCAGCGCGCCAGCCATGCCGCGAGCACCGCGGTGCCGAGCAGCGTGCTCGCGTGCTGCAGCACCTGGAACCCGTGCACCACGAATCTCTCGTGGGTCAGCGCATCCCATACGAAATGCGTGAACGCGCCGGCGAGCAGCGAGGCGAGCACCGCAGGCCAGCCCGCGCCGGGCAGGGCCGGGGAGGCAAAGGCCCCCAGCCTCGATGAAAAAGCCCCGGGGAGCAGCGCGAGCAGCGGCTGCTTGAGGAGAAGGTGAAACGCGAGATAGGCGAGCAGCCCGGCGGGCAGGCAGTACCAGAACAGGCCGCCGAGGCTGTGGCTGTCGTCCCGGGTGAGCAGCGGCACGAGGTACCAGGTGTCGGGGATCATGCTGCCGAGGGCGAGCGCCGAGGGGACCGCGTAGCGGCCCATGGCGCCGGCGAGCGGCAGGACGGCCGCGGGGTGGGCGAAAGGATAGGGCATGGACGTCGGTATGCTAGGCCGCGGGCGTGAAGTGCGCCCGCGCGCGCATAGTCCGAAAGAACGAAGATGCGGGGCCATGAAACGCAGAACCCGGCGCATGCTGCGTGCGCTGCGCGCGGTGCCGCTGCCGGCGCGCGCCACCGCCGCGGCGCTCCTCCTGCTCGCGCTGCTCGCCCTCGCCAACTGGATCTACCAGGCGGCGCGCAAGCCCTCGGAGCTGCTGTTTCCGGTGAGCGGCGTGCTGTTCAAGACCCCGGAGGCCACCTGGCGCGAGTACGGCACGCTGTTCCGCGAGCATGCCACGCAGGTCATGGCGCCGGACCTGCTCGCGGCGCTGGCGCAGGTCGAAGGCGGCGGCAATCCGCTGGCGCGCACCTACTGGCGCTGGCAGGTCGCCTGGAACCCGTTCGAGGTCTACCGGCCGGCCTCCAGCGCGGTGGGCATGATGCAGATCACCGATGCGCGCTTCGCCGAGGCCAGGCGCTACTGCATCCACTACCACAAGGTGGCGGAGGAGGCGTGCTGGTTCAACAGCCTCTACAACCGGCTGGTGCCCAGCCACGCGGTCGAGCTCACTTCGGCGTTCCTCGACCGCAGCGTCGCGCGCACGGTGGCGCGCGTGCGCGCGCCGCGCGCCACGCTGCAGCAGAAGCAGGACCTCGCGGCGGTGATCCATCTGTGCGGCGCGAGCGCCGGCGAGGCCTTCGCGCGGCGCGGCTTCCGGCCGGCGCCCGGCCAGCGCTGCGGCGACCACGGCCTGGCCGCCTACCTCGCGCAGGTCAACGCCACCCGGCGCCAGTTCGGCGGCCGGTGAGTAGCACCCTAGAGCGGCTCACGCTGTACTACCAGGCGCACGAGCGCGGGCTCGGCGCGGCGTTCTTCGCCGCCGGCTTCCTGTTCGACATGCTGACGCTGGGCCGCATCGATTCCTGGCTCACCATCGCGCAGCAGGTCGTCTACCTGGCGGTGATCCTCGGGCTGCTGCTGCGCCTGTTCTTCCAGCCGGGGCCGCCGAGCCGCGCGCAGACCGCCGCCGTGCACTTCCTGCTCGGCTCGCTGCTCAGCCTCTACACGCTGTTCTTCTTCAAGAGCTCTTCGCTGCTGGTGTCGTTCGCGTTCCTCCTTTTCCTGGTGGGGCTGCTGCTGGCGAACGAGTCGCAGCGGCTGAAGGCGCTGGGACCGGCGTTCAAGTTCGCGCTGCTCAGCCTGTGCCTGCTGTCGTTCGCCGCGGCGGTGGTGCCGATCGCCGCGGGCACCATGGGACTCGGGATTTTCCTGCTGTCCATGCTGGCGGGGTGCCTGCCGCTCGCCGGCGCGGCGGCCTGGACCGGGCGCTTCCGGCCGGCGCACTTCGCGCGCGCGCGGCGCGAGATGCTCGTGCCGCTTGGCGCGGTGCTGCTCGCTTTCCTCGCCTCCTATCTCTTCCGCGTGATCCCGCCGGTACCGCTGTCGATCCCGTTCATCGGCGTGTACCACGGCGTGGAGCGCACCGAGCAGGGCTACCTGCTCACCCACGAGCGGCCCTGGTGGCGCGTCTGGCACCACGGCGACCAGTGGTTCGCCGCGCAGCCCGGCGACCGGGTGTTCGTCTACTTCCGCATCTTCTCGCCGGCGCGCTTCTCCGACGAAGTGCGCATGCGCTGGTACCGGAAGGCCGGGCGCTGGGAATTGCAGGACACCATCCCGATCCGCATCGTCGGCGGGCGCGAGGCGGGCTTTCGCGGCTACGGCGTCAAGACCCACTATCAGCCCGGGGAGTGGAAAGTGCAGGTCGAGACCACCGACGGGCGCGAGATCGGCCGCGTCTACTTCGACCTCGACGCCGCGCCCGCCGGGACGCCGCGCGAGCTCAGGGCGGACCTGGACGCCTGACGAGAACGATCTCCTCGGAGTCCGCCGGGGTCGCCGGCGGGCCGGGGATCCAGCGCGGCGGCGCGGCGAACCGCGCGAACACCAGGCAGCCGGCTGCCGAATGCATGTCGCGGCGCAGGCAGCGCGCCGGGATCCAGGCATAGTCCCCCGCGCGCCAGGTCATGCCGTTCAGGCCGAGCTCGCCTTCGAGGACGACGAACTCTTCCGGGTCGGGATAGTGCCCGGCCTCGGGCCGCGACCAGCCCGGCGGAATGCGCAGGAAGGCGCGAAAGGCGTTGTCCGGCAGGCGCGGCAGGAGGGCGAGCTGCACGGGTCCGCTGCCGCCCGGCATGGGTGCCTCACGCCATTGCAGATCCGGCAGCTTCAAACGGGCAGGCGAACTTCGGTCGTGGCTTCCGCGGTCACGCGGTCCTTGTTGAGCAGCCGTTGCGCGAGCACCACCACGTTTCCCCGCACGTCGCTCACGGAACCTTCGACCCGAAGCGTGTCTCCGGCGAAGGCCATCGACTTCATCCGAAACGACAGCTTCGTGATGAAGGCGCGCGGGCCGGCCCACTCCAGCGCGGCGCGGGCGAGCAGCGCGCCGAACGCCTGGCCGTCGACCAGCACGCCGGGCAGCTTCCTGCCGCGCGCGTACTCGACGTCGTAGTGCAGCCGGTGCCAGTCCCAGGTGGCCGCGCCGTAGGCGACCAGGTCCACCGCCGTGAATTGCTTCTCGAGAACGGGAAGCTTTTCTCCCGCCGAAACGAGCGCTGCCGTCTTCGTTTCCCGGATCACAGCGGCTGGTACACCAGGGTTTCGCGGTTGGTGGCGACGAGCGAGCCCTGTGCGTCGAAATAGCGCGCCACCGAAGTCACGAAAAGCTGCGTGCCGCCGCGCGAGCTGGAGCGCTCGACGATGTCTTCCAGCGTCCAGGTGACCGAGATGCGGTCCGACGGCAGCACCGGGCGCACGAACTCGTACTCGTTGCCGGCGCGGATCAGGCGGCAGCCGGCCACCGGCAAATGCCATTCGTGCCCGATGTAGCCTTCCTCGTCCGGCGGGCGGTGGGCGTACTGGCAGGTCTCGCAGACGAGCGTCGGCGGGGCGATCACCGAGGGGTAGCCGGCTTCCTTCGCGTACGCATCGTCGACATACAGCGGGTTGTCGTCGCCCAGGGCGAGGGCGAAGTAGCGGATCGAAGCGCGCCCGAGCTCCTCGCGCGCGGGATAGTGCGCCTCGCGCCCGATCCAGGTCTTCAGTTCTTCGGTGAGGAGGCTCATGGGATGCCCCGCGCGGGAAGGAGGCGCCGCGCCGACCCCCTGACAAGGGGGTCGTGAACCTGCCGCGCAGCGGCAGGTGAGCGGGGGGTTGGGTTTTTGCCAACAGCGAACCCCCCGTTCGCTTCGCTCACGCCCCCCTTCTCAGGGGGGCAACAAGAAGCGTGCTTCATTCGAGCACCGCGAAAGGGTCGATCTCGATCAGCATCTCGGGCCGCAGCAGGGCCTCGCAGACCAGACCGGTGGAGGCGGGGAACGGCTCGCGCAGCAGCTTGGCGCGCACCCCGGCCACTTCGCGATAGCGCGCGAGCGCGGCCGGGGTCACGTATTCGATGGTCTTTACCAGGTGCTGCGGCCCGCCGCCCGCGGCTTCGAGGACCTTCAGGATGTTGCCGTAGGTGTACT
>DASUUN010000001.1:0-5882 GCA_036374055.1 Burkholderiales bacterium | reverse complement strand
CAGGCCCCAGGCGTTGACGTGGAACATCGGCACCACCGGCAGCACCACGTCGCGCGCCGCGAGGCCGAAGCTGTCGGGCAGCGCCGCGCCATAGGCGTGCAGGATGCTCGAGCGGTGCGAGTACAGCGCGCCCTTGGGATTGCCGGTCGTGCCCGAGGTGTAGCACAGGCAGGCCGCGGTGCGCTCGTCGAAGCTGGGCCACTCGAAGTCCGCGGCTTCGGCCTCCACCAGCTCCTCATAGCAGAGCACCCCTGGAATGCGCTCCTTGGGCATGTGCGCGCGGTCGGTCATGGCGACGAAGTGGCGCACCGACTTCAGCTGCGGCGCGAGCTTCTCCAGCAGCGGCGCGAAGGTCAGGTCGAAGAACACCACCTTGTCCTCGGCGTGGTTCGCTATGTAGGCGATCTGCTCGGGAAACAGGCGCGGGTTGATGGTGTGGATCACCGCCCCGGAGCCGGCCGCGGCGTAGTAGATCTCGAAGTGCCGGTAGCCGTTCCAGGCGAGCGTCGCCACCCGGTCATGCATGCCAACGCCCAGCTTTTTCAAAGCATTGGCGAGGCGCCGGGCGCGGGCGTGCGCCTGCCGGTAGGTGTAGCGATGGATCCCGCCCTCCAGCGTGCGGGACACGATCTCGGTGCTGCCGTGGTGCCGGTCGGCATGACGGATCAGCTCGCTGATGAGCAGCGGCATGTCCATCATCAGGCCTTGCATGGAGCGTCCTCCTTTGATCGAAGGTAGTTTATCCTAGCGCCCTCAGTTGCCCCCTATCTCCCCCGGAGATCCCCCAGGATGAGCGAAGTCGCTCGATACGCCGTCCGCGACGGCGTAGCCGTCATCACTCTCGACAACCCCCCGGTCAACGGCCTCGGCAACGCGCTGCGCGCCGCCGTCCTCGAGTACCTGAAGAAAGCCGACGCCGATCCCGCGGTGAAAGCCGCGGTGCTGATCGGCTCGGCCAAGGCGTTCTCCGGCGGCGCCGACATCCGCGAGTTCAACGCGCCGCGGCTCAAGCCCGACCTGCCCGACGTCAACGACGCGCAGGACGCGCTGTCCAAGCCGCTGGTGGCCGCCATCGGCGGCTTCGCGCTGGGCGGCGGCCTGGAGCTCGCGCTCGCCTGCCACTACCGCGTGGCCGCGCCGCGCGCGCAGCTCGGGCTGCCCGAAGTGAAGCTCGGCATCCTTCCGGGCTCCGGCGGCACGCAGCGCCTGCCGCGCATCGTGCCGATGGCCGAGGCGGTGAAGATGATGACCACGGGCAATCCGATTCCGGCGGAGAAGGCGAAGGAGCTCGGCCTGGTCGACGAGATCGTGCAAGGGGATTTGCTCGAAGAAGCGATCAAGTATGCATCGGGTCTCGTAAAGGCGGGCCGGGGCCCGCGCGTCCTGCGCAACATGCCGCCGAAGCTGGAAGGCGACCCCAAGGCGTTCTTCGCCCAGGTGCGCGAGCAGGTGGCGAAGGACTCGAGGGGCTATCCGGCGCCGCTCGAGATCGTGGCGTGCGCCGAGGCGGCCGCCACGCTGCCCTTCGATGAGGGCCGCAAGCAGGAGCGCGCGCGCTTCGACAAGCTGGTGCAGGGCCCCGAGTCCAAGGCGCTGCGCCACGTGTTCTTCGCCGAGCGCCAGACCTCCAAGATCCCGGACGTGCCCGATGACACGCCGGTGCGCGAGATCGCCAAGGCTGCAGTGATCGGCGCCGGCACGATGGGCGGCGGCATCGCCATGAATTTCGCGAACGCCGGCATTCCCGTCACCGTCGTAGAGACGTCGCAGGAAAATCTCGACAAGGGTCTGAAAAAAATACGGGACAACTACGCGGCGACCGTTTCGAAAGGCCGGCTTGCGCAAAGCGACATGGACAAGCGCATGGCCCTCATCCACGGCACGCTCAACCTCGGCAACATCGCCGACGCCGACATCGTGATCGAGGCGGTGTTCGAGCGCATGGACGTGAAGCAGGAGCTGTTCCGCACGCTCGACGGCATCGTCAAGCAGGGGGCGATCCTCGCCACCAACACCTCCACGCTGGACGTGGACCGGATCGCCGCCGCCACCACGCGCCCGCAGGACGTGGTCGGCACCCATTTCTTCTCGCCGGCCAACGTCATGCGCCTGCTCGAGGTGGTGCGCGGCAGGAAGACCGCCAGGGACGTGCTCGCCACCACCATGAAGCTCGGCAAGCGCCTGAAGAAGGTGCCGGTGGTCTCGGGCGTGTGCGACGGCTTCATCGGCAACCGCATGCTGGAGAAGTACGGGCAGCAGAGCCTGTTCCTGCTCGACGAGGGCGCGAGCCCGCAGCAGGTCGACCGCGCGCTGCAGGGCTGGGGCATGGCGATGGGCCCGTTTGCCATGTACGACATGGCGGGCAACGACATCGGCTGGGAGATCCGCAAGCGCCGCTACCAGGAGCGTCCGGAGTTCGTCTACTCGAAGGTGGCCGACCGCATCTGCGAGCAGGGCCGCTTCGGGCAGAAGACCGGCAAGGGCTTCTACAGGTACGAGGCGGGCAGCCGCAAGCCGCTGCCTGACCCTGAAGTGGAAAGATTGATAGAGGAGTATCGGAAGGAGATTGGGATCAAACCCCGGTCCATTACAGACGACGAAATCGTGCAGCGCTGCATCTACGCGCTGGTCAACGAGGGCGCGTACATCCTCGAGGAGGGCATCGCGCAGCGCGCCTCCGACATCGACATGGTGTACCTCACCGGCTACGGCTTTCCGCCCTACCGCGGCGGGCCGATGTTCTACGCCGACAGCGTCGGGCTGGACGAGGTGCTGCAGTCGATCCACCAGTTCCAGAAGGGTTACCAGGGGAGCCAGTGGAAGCCGGCGCCCCTGCTTGTCAAACTCGCGAAAGAAGGCAGGAGGTTCAATGACTGAAGCTGTCATCGTTTCGACCGCGCGCACCCCGCTGTGCAAGAGCTGGCGCGGGGCGCTCAACATGACGCACGGCGCGAAGATGGGCGGCCACGTGGTGCACGCGGCGCTCGAGCGCGCCCGGGTGGACGCCGACGAGGTCGAGGACGTGATCATCGGCTGCGCCAATCCCGAGGGCGCGACCGGCTGGAACATCGCGCGCCAGATCGCCATCCGCGCCGGCTGCCCGGTCACCGTGCCCGGCATGACGGTGAACCGCTTCTGCTCCTCCGGGCTGCAGACCATTGCCCTCGCCGCGCAACGGCTCCAGGCGGGCGAAGAGGGGGTCTACGTCGCTGGCGGGGTGGAGTCGATCTCGCTGGTGCAGAACGAGATGAACAAGCACCACTTCCAGTGCGAATGGCTGCACCGGCATGCGCCCGAGGTCTACTGGCCGATGCTGCAGACCGCCGAGTACGTCGCGCGCAAGTACGGCATTCCGCGCGAGAAGCAGGACGAGTTCGGCGTGCAGAGCCAGAACCGCGCCGCAAAGGCGCGCGCCGAAGGCAGGTTCAGGGACGAGATCGTGCCGATCACCGCCAAGATGAAGGTGGTGGACAAGCACACCGGCCAGGAGACGCTGAAGGAAGTCATCGCCTCCGAGGACGAGGGCATCCGCCCCGACACCACCTACGAGGGCGTGTCGCAGATCAAGCCCGCGATCGAGGGCGGCTGCATCGCCGCGGGCAACGCCAGCCAGTTCTCCGATGGGGCTTCTGCGTGCGTGGTGATGTCGGAGAAGGAGGCTTCCCGCCGAAAGCTCCAGCCCCTGGGAATATTCCGCGGCTTCGCGGTGGCCGGCTGCGACCCGCGCGAGATGGGCATCGGCCCGGTGTTCGCGGTGCCCAAGCTGCTCGAGCAGACCGGCAAGAAGGTCGACGACATCGACCTGTGGGAGCTGAACGAGGCCTTCGCCGTGCAGGTGCTCTACTGCCGCGACAAGCTCGGCATCCCGAACGAGCGCCTCAACGTCAACGGCGGCGCCATCGCCCTGGGCCATCCCTACGGCATGAGCGGCGCGCGGCTCACCGGCCATGCGCTCATCGAAGGCAAGCGCCGCGGCGCCAAGCTCGTCGTGGTCACCATGTGCATCGGCGGCGGCATGGGCGCCGCCGGCCTGTTCGAAGTCGCCTGATGTTCTGACCCCTTTATGAAGATTGCCATTGTAGGTACGGGTGCGATGGGGTCCGTGTATGCGGGGCTGTTCGCCTCGGCGGGGCACGAGGTGTGGGCGATCGACCGCTGGCGCGAGCACGTGGAGGCGATGCGCTCGAAGGGCCTGCGGCTGGAAGGCGCCTCGGGCGACCGCACCGTGAAGCTCCATGCCACGACCGAGCCGAAGGAGGCGGGGCCCTGCGACCTAGTGGTGCTCGCGACCAAGGCGATGCACGTGGCGCCGGCCGCCGAGTCCGTCAGGCCTCTCCTGAAGGCCGATACGCCGGTGCTGTCGATCCAGAACGGCCTGGGCGGGCCGGACGCCGCCGCGGCGGTTCTCGGACGCGAAAGGGTCATGGTCGGCGTGGTCGGCGGCTTCGGCGCCTCCATGCGCGGGCCGGGTCACGCGCACCACAACGGCATGGAGCTGGTGCGCCTGGGCGAGTTCGGCGGGCCGATCACCGAGCGGTTGAAGAAGGTCGAGGACGTGTGGGCCGGCGCCGGCTTCCGCGTGCGCCTGTTCGACGACATCGACCAGCTGGTGTGGGAGAAGCTGCTGTGCAACTGTGCCTACAGCGGCCCCTGCGCCATCGCCGAGTGCACCATCGGCGAGGTGATGGCCGATGCGGACCTGTCGCGCGTCTCGGCTGCGTGTGCCACCGAAACATTCAGCATGGCGAGGAGAAAGGGGGTGAAGCTCGCTTTTGACGACCCGGTCGCTTACGCGCGCGAGTTCGGCTCGAAGATTCCCAACGCGCGCCCCTCGGTGCTGCTCGACCTCATGGCGAAGCGCAAAAGCGAGATCGACGTCATCAACGGCGCCATCGACGGGCCGGTCAACCAGGCGGTCACCGCCCTGGTCCGTGCCAAGGAGCGCCGCCTCGGCTGCAGCGGCGGCTAGCGCGGCGGCTCGCGGTCGAAGCGGGCCTTCGCCTGCACGAAGGCCTCGCGCATCTGCTTCCACGCGGCCCCGGCGCCACCCGCCAGGTCCTGCCAGGCGCCTGCCGAGGACGACTGGACCTCTCGCAGCTTGAGCAGCGCGCGCTCGCGCCGCTCGCGCAGCACCGCGATCTGGCGGGCATAGCGGGCGCGCGCATCGGCGCCCGCGGCGCGCGCCCTGGCCTCCCATTGCACGAGATGCGCATTCAGGCGCTCGACGTCGCCCTTGAGCTTCTGGATGAACTCGTCGCGTTTGATCATGGCTTGGCTCCTCCTGGAGCGGGGACAGGTCCGCGCGGTACGCATATTGCGGGCGGCGAACTTAACCCCGCCTTAAGGCCTAGTCCGCTCGGCTGCGCGAGCCTGGCAATCCCTGTCATGCGGCGCTATCCAGAATGGCGCCCATGAACCCCGAAGAACTGTTCGAAGACGATCTCGAGCTCGAGGGCGAGGCCGAGGACTGGGACGAGGAGACGCTGGGCCTGGACCTGGAGGACAGCGACACGCTGTCCTTGGCGCGCGAGCTGGGGATTACGACTTCAGAATTCTGAGCCGGAAGGCGGGCACCGGCTGGAGGAAGCCGCGCAGGCTGAGCGGCCCGACCGGCTCGGTCTCCGCGAGCTCGGCCACCTCGCGCTCGGCCTGGGCGTCGAGCAGGATCTCGCCCGCGCGCGCCTCTCCGCACAGGCGCGCGGCGAGGTTGGGCACGTTGCCGATGGCGGCGTACTCCCAGCGCTCCTCGGAGCCGATCACGCCCAGCGTGGCGTAGCCCTGCGCGACGCCGATGCCCAGGCCGACCTCGTGGCCCAGGCGCGCCCAGGCTTTCGCGATCGGCACGAACCCCTCCTGCAGCGCGAGCGCCATGCGCACCGCGC